>JBPOJK010000097.1:0-13806 GCA_052033675.1 Pseudomonadota bacterium | reverse complement strand
GCCAGCGTGCGCCAGAAATTCCAGATGAGCCAGCACGGTTGAATTATCGCGACCGGTTAATTTAAGATGTTCTTCGCTATCGTAAGCTTTAACATCAAGCATAACCCCATCGCAAACGGCAAGAAATTCGTCTTTATTCGAGTAGTCTATTGAACCATTACTATCGGCCAGTGTGTGCAGACCATCAGCTTTGGCAAGGGTAAATAGTTCGGTAACAAAATCCAATTGCAACGAACACTCGCCACCGGAAACCGTAACTCCTGAAATAAACTCACGATTTTTGGCAATGATTTTCATGGTTTGTGCCGGAGATAAATTCTGGGTTCGCGGCGAACTATTCTGACTGCAGGCTTTTAAGCAATCATCACAGAACGTGCATAACGCCGGATTATATTCAACCCCATTATCACCAAGAGTTAACGCATTTTGCCGGCAAGCATCGATACATACTCCGCAGCCACCACAGTGATTAATCGTTTCGGGGTTATGGCAATACAGACAATTGAAATTACAGCCCTGCATAAATACCACTGCCCGATTACCGCAACCATCAACCGCACTATTGGACAAAATCCGATTAATTACTCCCTTAGCCATGGCGGACTTTCCTTTCCAGTGTTTTGGCATGTTCAACATTACCCTGCCCTAGAACCACACTATTGTGCAGCACCTGCTGGGATTGTTGCAATTTTTCAATCTCGGAGCGTTTAACCAGATAGCCGGTAATCCGAATTACATCGCAATCGTTGGAATAGAGCGAGAAAAACCGCAATTTCTTGGCAAATGCCCCCTTGATAATATCCAAGACGTAGTGTGGATTATTCTTAACCGTCGAATCAAAATTGAAAATATCACCAATTCCAGAGGGAAAATATTTGTGAAACGGTGCCGATTGACTGATGTGTGCCAAAATTTCTGGTTCTTCACCAATCGGAATCCGGCAGCCCGGACTAATGCCCTTATCCAAATCAATCCCTACCTGCGCATGCAGCAAGTATTTACCCTGAGAGAAACTACAGTATTGATTATGGTGCTGTTCAACCAGCTGATTAATCCGTTCAATGATCGTTATTCCCAATTGATCGGCAGCTTCATTATGTCCAAACCGCTGATTACGTTCGCTGGCATTCAATAAAGTATTGACACATTCCGCCAAACCGACCAAACCAAACATTGCAGTAAAGCGATTTTGCTCAATCAATCCTTCTTTAACCAAGAAACTGCTGGCAAAAAACCTACTGTCTTCAACCAAAAAATTAATCCGCTTGTCGATATACTCAAGCATTCCAGCCACCGCCTGCGGCAGTCCACTATTGAAGAAATCTTCACTATCACTAACATTCTCAACCAAATGCCCCAAATTTAACCGCACCAGTGTATAAGCACCGCCGCCAATCGGCAAACCATTATAACAGCTGGCAATCGCGTACTCTTCACCCAAATCACGGCTAAAAATCTGATGATTGGCAAAGCTCGGTTTAGCGGTAATCAAAGCGGTTTCAATCGCCGCAAGAGCTAGTTCATCCGGGGTAAGCTTTGAATATTTAAGGGTTAGATTGGGTACCGCATTTTGTAATTCGCGTTCGGCACGTAAAATCAAGCGAGCGGCTTTGCTGTCTAGCGGACCGATATTGGCGTGACAAAATGAATCGGTAATGGTGCGATCGATATGCTGCAAAAATAATTTTATTGCTAAATAGGCTTGTTCTTCATCTTCGATATATGGTTCGAGCAGAGTATCAAGATTGCCGATATATACCGGAAAGGAAGTAATCGATGGCACATGTTTGTATAATATCAATAGATTATTGGTTGCTTCCCAAATATTAGTCGCTGGGGCAAGTTTTAAAAACTCGCTGCCCTGCGCCATAAAGCGGGCATAATCAGGAATAATATAGCGAGGTCGATAAGGAGCATTGCCTTCAAATAAATCACAGATTATTCCCAGCTCACGCAACTTTTGAATTTCTGGAGCTAACTGAAGTACGTTTAGCTGATTTTCGGCATTTTGTGCCAATGCCAAAACCTTTTGTGAATAAGTTAAAATATCATTCTGAATTATTTGTAATGCCGCAGTCACTTTTTATCTCTTTCTTTTTATAAAACGGTGGTCAATTTCAGCTAAAACCGGCAAAATTTATAATGGCATTAAAAAATATTGTTCCAGCTTACAAATGTCTAAAATTGAAATACCGTAAGTATGTTTTTCAAACAGTCGTTATTTTAGTACAATTCGCTCCAACAACTTTCATTTTATCTATTGCACTGCAATATATCAACAAGTTAACAACTGTGATCAAGCATAAGCACACGCGCCAGCGCGCTGCACAAATACGACACAAAATAAACCAATATTTTAATATTTTACACAATATTGCTAATTTTTCACCTAAAATCCGCCAAAATTGGGGTTTTGACACAAACGTGGACAATTTTTACAAGCAAAATATTTTAAAATTACGCCTGCAAAACAAACGGTAATCCGTAAAAATCTTTGTAGGCTAACCGTTGAAACTCATGTAGATATAATTGACTTATTCAGGAGAGAAAATAGCAATGGAGAAAAATTTTGACTGGTTTAAAGAGAAAACCGTTTATCAAATCTGGCCGCGCTCATTTTGTGACGGCAATGGCGATGGTATCGGTGATATTCCCGGAATAATCAGCAAGCTCCCCTATCTACACGAATTAGGCATTGAATTAATCTGGCTATCTCCGGTATATAAATCACCGATGGATGATATGGGCTATGATATTGCCGATTATTTTACTATTGACCCGCTCTTTGGCAGCAATGAAGATATGTATCAGCTAATTCGTGAAGCCCGCGAGTACAATATTGAAATCATGATGGATTTGGTAGTAAACCATACCAGTGATCAACATCTATGGTTTCAAGAAGCCTGCAAATCACGACATAATCCTTATCGCAACTATTACATCTGGCACGATCCAGTTGATGGAAAAGCACCAACCGATCAACGCTCATTCTTTTTGCCATCAAGCTGGACTTATCACGAAGCGACCGGACAATATTATTATCATGCTTTTAGCAATCGCCAACCGGATTTAAACTGGGATAATCCCAAAATCCTAGAAGAAGTTTATAAAATCATGAACTTCTGGCTCGCCAAAGGAGTCGCTGGTTTTAGGATGGACGTAATCGAATTAATCGGAAAAAGTCCGCTGGAAGCCAAATTTACCTCGTCCAAAGTGCATGATTTATTGCAGAAAATATTTCGTCACACACTGGAAAAACGAGAAAAAACCATTACCGTTGGTGAAACCGGTGGCGCGACGGTGAAAGATGCTATTCTTTATAGCGGCAAACATAATGAATTGGATATGGTTTTTGGTTTTGAACATCTAACCGTGGATGAAGAGGCTGGTAAAGGCAAATGGGCAATAAAAAATTTGGATTTTATCAAATTCAAACAAATATTAGCCCAATGGCAAACCGGTTTATATAAAAAAGGTTGGAATTCTCTTTACCTCAGTAATCATGATCAGCCACGACAAGTCTCACGGTTTATTGATCCGCAGCATCGGGTTGCCGGAGCTAAAATGCTGGCAAATACCCTACATATGTTGCAAGGTACACCATATGTCTATCAGGGTGAAGAAATTGGCATGACTAATTTTAATTTTACTTCGCCGGCACAATTTAAAGATATCGAAATGCTGAATTTTTATAAGGAATTCATCACTCATCCGGAATGGGGCAAAGAGCGGGTAATGACTGCTATTAATGCCAAAGGTCGGGATAATCCCCGTACGCCGATGCAGTGGAGTAGCGATATTCATGGTGGCTTTTCGACCGTAAATCCATGGATTGAGATTAATCCGAACTATTTGCAGATTAATGTTGCTAGCGACCGCGCAAGCCCAGATTCAATCTTTAATTTTTACTGCCATGTAATCGGATTGCGTAAAAAATTGCCAATAATCACCCATGGTAATTTTAAGCTGCTGTTTAAAGATGATCCACAGATTTTTGCTTATCTGCGCAAATATTTGGGGCAGTTACTATTGGTTATTTCAAATTTCAGCAATCAGGATCGCGGGGTGGAAATTCCCGAAGATATTTGCCTGAATAATACTACCTTAATTAGCAGTAACTATTGCCGCAAACAAATTTCACGCCGAATGGCACTGGCACCATATGAAACAATGTCGATTTTGATTGATAAATTTAAGTAATTATCCAATTAACAACAAGCTGGTAATAGAATTGGATTATAATTATCAACTAATATTTATTACCGTTAAAATGCTTTATGACTACCAATAATCTGATTATTACTGATATTGTTAAACAAATGGACACGCCATTGGCACAAGAGCAGGCAAAAAGCATTGCTGCCGACAACGATATTGCGGCGATAAAAACTTGGCTGCTAGAATTTCGCCATAGTCCCAATACATTTACCTCCTATCGTCAGACCGCGGAACGTTTTGTAATGTGGCTAATTCAGCAAAATCTAGATTTAAAAACCGTTACCCGTGAAGCAATTCAAGACTATCAGGATTTTTTATTATCGCCTACCCCCAGTGATTTTTGGTGTGGACCATCACGACCGCGCAATCATGAAGAATGGAAGCCGTTTGTTAAAGGGCTTTCCAATTCAAGCATCAAACTTAATTTGCAGATTTTAGGTGGAATGTATCAATATTTGATTGATGCTGGCTACCTGCAACGTAATCCATTTCGGCTAATTCGGCAAAAAATAAAAGTTAAGCACGATGTTGAACGCTTTTTAACAATGCGTGAATGGCAATACTTAATTGATTACATTGAAAAAATGCCCCGCGAGACGACAAAACAACAATTTGATTATCAACGCGTGCGCTGGATATTTAATTTGCTCTATCTAACCGGTTGCCGAAGAAGTGAAGTCATAAATGCCAAAATGAGTGATTTTATTAATAAACGTAGTCAATGGTGGCTTAAAGTTATTGGAAAGGGTAATAAATATGGTGAAATTCCGGTGCCAAATGAGTTATTGAGTGCTCTGATCAGCTATCGTCATGCGATGGGATTAAGTGATTACCCTAGCCCACTGGAAACTGAAATACCGCTAATCCTAAGTAAGCGCGGAAAATTACAACCCATCAGCGATTCGATGCTGTATAAGATAATTAAACAAGTTACCGGCAATCTTGCTGATGAATTAAAGTTAACCGATCCAGCCAGCGCTTTTGTTATCGCCCGCGTCTCAACCCACTGGTTGCGTCATACCTCGGCAACTCATCAAGTTGATGCCGGCATTGATATTCGGACGGTCAAGGAAAATCTTCGCCATAGCATGCTTGAAACAACCATGAAATATCAACATACCGCTGAAGATGATCGCTACCAAGAAACCATCAGCAAATTTGGTAAGAAATAAAAAAATCTCCCACGAAATTTGGGAGATTTCCTGAATCAAATCAATTTTGGCAGTTATGCTCTTGCTTGATATTGATGCACACAACTATCACATTTTGTTTGTGTACAAGCACTTTGCAATAAAGTTGTCTGATCGGTAGTAGTAGCGCTAACAACTAATTCAACAATATCACACTCAGAATGCGCAATCGAATCATCATTGCTGCGAATAACTTTTCCAGTCCGAGTATTGCGTGGATGCTCATCGGTAGGACGGCATTCAAAACCATAGTCTAAAAGACCAGTCATTACTTCACAAATTGTTCCATCTCTTAATCGAACAACATCACCTTTTTTCACTTGCTCTGCACGTAGTTTTTCCATTTTGGTAATCCTTTCTAAATATCGAATATTTACAAAATTTACCGCGGTTTTTTAAAATGATCATCTACGAGAGATATTATACACCCCTTAAAAATAATATGGTTATTATTTTGTGCAGTGCAGCAATTTATTTTAGGCCTATTAACCCAATATACTGTATTTTAATAATTTTATTCAATTTAAATAAAATACCCCTGAGGTTTATTTCAGGGGTATTTATCGAATAAATAGCAATTACTTGCTAGCTTGCTGCCAAACCTTTATTTTTGAATACTGTAAAAAGTCTTGAGTCCCGGATAAATCGCGGTTTCATCAAGCATTTCCTCGATTCGTAACAATTGATTATATTTGGCAATCCGATCCGAACGCGATAATGACCCAGTTTTAATTTGACCGCAATTCAAACCAACCGCCAAATCAGCAATTACAGAATCTTCGGTTTCACCTGAACGATGGGACATAACTGTAGTGTAATTAGCAGTTTTAGCCATTTCAACGGCTTCAATGGTTTCAGTCAGTGTCCCAATCTGATTGATTTTAACTAATAAGGAATTAGCAATCCCGTTTTCAATACCTTTAGCTAAAATTTTCGGATTGGTTACAAATAAATCATCACCAACGATCTGAATTTTTTGACCAAGACGATCGGTTAAAATTTTCCAGCCGGCATAGTCTTGTTCAGCCATACCATCTTCAATTGAAATGATCGGGTATTTATTAACCAAATTTTCCAAATAGTCAACCATTTGTTCTGACGATAATGATAATCCTTCGGCAGCCAAGACATATTTACCGTCTTTATAAAATTCTGAAGCCGCACAATCCATGGCAATCACAATATCTTTGCCGGCAGTATAACCCGCAGCAGCAATTGCCTCAAGAATAATCGTAATTGCTTCTTCATTGGTATTTAGACTTGGCGCAAAACCACCCTCATCACCAACTGAAGTTGGATAACCACGAGAATTACAGATCTTTTTAAGAGCCTGAAATACCTCCGAACCATAGCGTAATGCTTCTTTAAATGACGGCGCGCCAACCGGCATAATCATAAATTCCTGAATATCCAGATTATTATTGGCATGCTCACCACCATTTACCACATTCATCATCGGTACCGGCAATAATTTTTTACCAACACCGCCAACATATTTAAATAAAGGAATTCCCAATTCATCGGCAGCAGCCCGCGCCACTGCAATTGAAACCGCCAGTGTCGCATTAGCACCCAAATTAGATTTATACTCGGTGCCATCCAAGGCAACCAATAAATTATCAATCGCCGTTTGATCCAATGCATCCAAACCTAATACTGCTTCAGTTATTGGACCATTAATATTTTCAATGGCTTTTAGGACACCTTTACCGTTATAACGTGCTTTATCACCATCACGCAACTCCAAAGCTTCACGCGAACCGGTTGAAGCACCGCTCGGAACTGCTGCCCGACCAAATGCACCTGATTCTAATACAATATCAACTTCCACCGTTGGCATACCACGGGAATCCAAAATCTCACGAGCAATAATATCAACGATTGCAGACATAAGCAACTCCTAAAATAAATTAACAACAGTAATTATAACCCACTATTTTTGTCAACAATTTAATATTTTTTAATTAACTGATCCAATTCCATAATCTCAGTTAAAAAATCTTCAATCTGGTACATCGGAAATGAATTGGGACCATCGGATTTAGCCTCATCCGGTTTTGGATGAGTTTCCATAAATAAGCCACTAATTCCAACCGCAACAGCTGCTCGCGCCAATACCGGCACAAACTCACGGCGTCCACCGGAGCTATTACCCTGCCCCCCCGGCAACTGAACTGAATGGGTGGCATCAAAAACCACTGGACAATCAGTATTCCGCATCACCACCAGTGAAGTCATATCCGAAATTAAATTATTATAGCCAAAACTAACGCCACGTTCACAGGCCATAATTAAACCATGCCCTTCAACGCTTAGCGCTTTGTCTGTGACATTTTTCATATCCCATGGCGCCAAAAACTGCCCTTTTTTAATATTTATCGGTTTACCAGTTTTTGCTACGGCTTTAATAAAATCGGTCTGGCGACATAAAAATGCCGGTGTTTGCAGAATATCGACTACCGAGGCAACCTGATCAATCTGCTCAACATCGTGAATATCAGTAACCAACGGCAACCCTAATTGACGTTTAACTTCTGACATAATTCGTAAGCCTTCATCAATTCCCGGTCCACGGAAAGTTGTTCCAGAACTGCGATTAGCCTTATCAAAACTAGATTTGTATATAAAATTAATCCCCAGTTTAGTGGTAACTTCTTTGAGATAACCAGCGGTATCAATCGCCAATTGCTCAGATTCAATTACACAGGGTCCAGCCATTAAAAATAGCGGCTGATTTAGCCCAACTGCAAAATCCAATAATTTCCATGTTGTTTGTGACATATTTTTCTCCTGTTATGTTTAATTATGGGCACGCGTCTTGCGATATTCTAATGCGGCACTCACAAACGCGCTAAATAATGGATGTCCAAAGCGCGGTGTTGAAGTAAATTCCGGGTGGAATTGGCACGCAAAAAACCAGCGATGCTCAGGTAATTCAATCGTTTCTACCAGCCGTTCACGACCTAATGAAGTGCCGCTAACTTTTAAACCATTGGCAGTCAGCTTCTCTATCAAACTATTATTAACTTCATAACGATGGCGATGACGCTCGTGAATCAAGTCATTACCATAAATTTTATGCGCCAAGCTATCTGCCACCAACTCACAATCCTGAGCTCCCAAACGCATGGTACCGCCCATATCGGTATTTTCATCCCGGGTTTCAAGTTTACCACGTTTATCCTCCCATTCGTCAATCAAACCAATAATGGGAAATGAACTTTGCGGATTAAATTCACTCGAGTTAGCATCGTGGAATCCACAGACATCGCGGGCATATTCAACGATTGCCAACTGCATCCCCAGACAAATTCCTAAAAATGGTATATTATTGGTACGAGCATATTCAACCGCTTTGATTTTGCCCTCAACCCCGCGATTGCCAAAACCGCCGGGAACCAGCACGGCATCAACGTTATAAAGGTCAGATAAATCACCACCACTAAGAGTTTCAGCGTCAATATATTTGATATTTACTCGGGTTTTAGTATGAATCCCGGCATGAATTAACGCTTCGTTAAGTGATTTATATGATTCGGTTAAATCAACATATTTACCAACCATGGCAATTTCAACTAAATGTAATGGGTTCTCCAGATTATTGACAATCTTATCCCAGACACTAAAATCGGCTTTTTTGTCTTCTAAGCGCAATTTTTCACAAATAATATCATCAATTTCCTGATTATGCAACATTCGCGGCACTTTATAGATACTGCTAACATCATAACAACCGATTACCGCATTTTCTTCAACATTACAAAATAAAGCAATCTTTTTCTTTTCTTCCAGCGGTAGTTCGCGATCCATCCGGCAAATTAAAATATCCGGTTGAATCCCAATTTGCAGCAATTCTTTTACCGAATGCTGGGTAGGTTTGGTTTTTAATTCACCTGCACTAGCAATCCATGGCACCAAGGTTAAATGCATAAACAGCGTATTGGTACGCCCCAATTCCTGACGCATCTGGCGAATGGCTTCTAAAAACGGCTGCGACTCAATATCTCCAACCGTACCACCAATTTCAACCATCGCAACATCATAACCTTTAGCACCTTCAATAACCCGCTCTTTAATTTCATTAGTTATATGCGGAATGACCTGTACGGTTTTTCCTAAATACTCGCCTTTACGTTCTTTGCGAATCACCGATTCATAAACACTACCGGAAGTAAAATTATTACGACGGGTCATTCTTGCAGAGACAAACCGCTCATAATGCCCCAAATCAAGATCAGTTTCCGCTCCATCATCGGTCACAAATACTTCGCCGTGCTGCATCGGACTCATAGTTCCGGGATCAACATTCAGATAAGGATCCAATTTCAACATGGTTACCTTCAACCCACGCGATTCCAGAATTGATGCGGTTGAGGCTGCCGCAATACCTTTGCCGATTGAAGATACTACACCACCAGTAATGAAGATATATTTTGTCATTTATACACTTTCTTATTTTTCTCAAATTCTTAATTTTAATAAAAAAACGAGGGGGTGACTCGCCCCTCGTTGCCTGTTTTTACGCCCGTTTCAGGTAATTATCAGTATTAATGTTAACTGTAATTTTCTTTTTTGTTGTAACCGCCATTGAAAGTTGAACTACTTCCTCAACTGCCGCCGTTGGCAAATTTAAAGAAACATGTTTACTCCATCCTGACAGATTACCTCGGCAAATTGCTGCCGCTAAAACCTTTGGCATAACCAACCCTTTGTTAAACTCACCCGCCATTATAGCATGGGATATTTTGCTCCGCCGTTAAAATTATTAACGTATAGTTGGATAAATTACCTGCGTTTAAATTGCGGTTGCTGGTACAATAATCGGTTAAACAGGAGCAATTAGATGTTTAAAAAAATAATTTTAGGTTCAATTATTGCAACCACCATGACGGGCGGTTATGCGGCTGAAAGCGGCACTTACCTCAATGCTGCGGTTGGTTTTGCCAATATCCAGAACTGGTGGTCGGCTGGAACCGCTTTAACCGTGAATGCCGGTTATAATTTCAACCCTTATTTTGCTGCCGAAGCGGGAGTTACGTGGATATCACCGATCACTTCACAATACAATTCCAATGGATTATCGGGAAATTATAGCCAGAATCAGTCATTCGGTGATATTGCCGTCAAAGGAACTTTACCATTAAGTAATATTTTTGATGCCTATGCTAAAATTGGAATTGGCGTAGGTTACTCAAGCTCATCAATAAATATGAATAATGGCCTAACCAACTATAATTGGAATGGTGCCAATAGTGGCTGGAATACCGGTATGTATATGGCCTTGGGTGGTGAGTTCAAATTGGGACAACACTGGGGACTAACATTTGAAGATTATGGGATGATGCCATTTGTCGGTAATAGTTGGGGTAATATCAATGTCTTTGGTGTCGGTGGTAAATATAACTTTTAATTTAGCGACCATTAACGTCGTGTAATACATGTAAATTTTACAAGGAAAAATTATGAAAAAAATAATCATTGGACTAGTTCTAAGTTTGGGTATTTCATTGGCGTGGGCACAGGAATCGGCTCCCGTAACCGAAAGTCCCATAAGTACTAATATATTTACAGCGACTATCGCTAATAACAATTTTCAGGTTGATCGCTATCTGGGAATCTGGTATGAAATCGCCCGCTTACCGATGCACTATGAACGCAATTGCCTATCACCAATTACCCTAACCTATGAAAGAGATTCTAAAGGTCTAAAAATTACTAACCGCTGTCGTCAAGATGATGGTGGCACCTCTACTGCAGTTGGTCAATTAACCTTTAATCAAGAATCAAATGTTGCCAAGATGGAAATGAGTTTTTCTCCATCATGGCTAAAATGGACAGCTGTTGGAGTCTATGATTATTGGATTTTATATACTGATTATGATAATTTTGCACTGGTTGGCAGCCCGGATAAAAAATATCTATGGATTTTGGCACGTAAAGAAAATAACACCCGCGATCAAGTACAAAAACTAATCAACATGGGGCGTGATTTAGGTTATTCTACTCAAAATTTAATTTTAAACACCCAAGCTTTTAATCTGCAATAATTAGTCAAATTTACAATAGCTGGTACTCATTACCAGCTATTTTTTTGTCGATTTCCAATCAATATTTCCCTAAATGCTCTTGAAATTCATGATTTCAAACCCATAATAGAGGAATCTAAAATGTTTTTTATGTTTTAAGGTGAAACTATGTCAAAACAAACCATGTCTTTTCAAACAGAAATTAAACAATTATTGAATTTAATGATTCATTCATTATATTCTGACAAACAAATCTTCTTACGTGAGTTGGTTTCCAATGCCTCCGATGCGATTGATAAATTCCGCTTTCAACAAATCAGCCATCCGGAATTAAACAAAGGCGAAGAACTGGCAGTTAAAATCAGTTTTGATAAAGATGCCAAAACCATTACCATCAGTGATAATGGTATTGGTATGACTTATGATGAAGTTATTGAAAACATTGGTACGATTGCCAAATCCGGAACTAAAGCCTTCTTGGACGGACTATCTGGAGATGCCAAAAAAGATGCCAATTTAATTGGGCAATTTGGGGTTGGTTTTTACTCATCATTCATTGTTGCCGATAAAGTTGAACTGGTAACGCTAAAAGCCGGTGAAACTACTTCCCGTGGGGTTAAATGGGTATCGGATGGAACCGGTGAATTTACCATAGAAAATGTCGATAAATTGGATGGTAACGGCACCACGATTACCTTGCATTTAAAAGCTGACAATGACGATTTGTTATCTGATTGGGAACTACGTTCAATAATCCGCAAATATTCAGATCATATTAATTACCCGATCAAAATGCAAAAAATGCCCGAACATGACGAAGAGGGCAAGGAAATTATTTCCACCGAACAAGAAACCGTTAACAAAGCCAATGCACTGTGGACACGCGGTAAAAACGACATTAGCGATGAAGAATATAAAGAATTTTATAAACATATTTCCCATGATTATCATGAGCCGGCAAAATGGGTTCATGCCCGCGTAGAAGGTGCACAGGAATATACTCAATTACTGTATATTCCAAGTAAAGCACCATTTGACCTATATGATGCCAATCGCCGCTATGGCATTAAATTATACGTAAAACGCGTATTCATTATGGATGATGCCGAAAAACTATTGCCAAATTACCTGCGTTTTGTTCGCGGCATCATTGATTCACAGGATTTACCGTTAAATGTCTCACGGGAAATATTACAATCGTCACGGGATATTGATGCGATTCGTTCCGGCTCTACCAAAAAAATTCTTGGATTATTGGAAGACATTGCCAAAAATGAACCGGAAAAATATGCTGAATTGTGGGAAGAGTTTGGTCCGGTAATCAAAGAAGGTATCATTGAAGATCATGCCAATAAAGAACGAGTTGCCAAATTATGCCGGTTTGCATCAACGCACAATGATAGCAATGTCAAAAATGTTAGTCTGGATGACTATATCAGCCGGATGAAAGACGGTCAGGATAAAATTTACTACATTACAGCCGAAAGTTACAATGCCGCTAAAAACAGCCCGCATCTGGAAGTCTTCAAACAAAAAGGGATTGAAGTTATATTATTGACTGACCGTGTTGATGAATGGGTGGCTGGTCATCTGTTTGAATTTGACAAAAAACAATTAATTTCAGTTGCTAAAGGTAAGCTGGATTTGGGTAAGCTTGATGATGAAAAACCAAGCGAAGAAGAAATTAAACAGCAAGACGAGCAGGCTAAACCAGTATTGGAAAAAATTAAAACTGCCTTGGGTGCCAAAGTGAAAGAAGTCGTAGTTACTACCCGTTTAGTTGACTCACCAGCGTGTTTAGTTGTTGATAATAATGCGATGAGCATGCAATTGGAACGGATGTTGCGTCAGGCTGGACAGGAAGTTCCAAGTATGCAACCAACTTTGGAAATTAATTTAAAACACAAATTGATTAATAAACTTGAAACTTCAATCGACCAAAGTCAAATAGATGATTTAAGTTTGGTAATTTTTGAACAAGCTCAATTGGCTGAAGGCATTCAGTTGGATGATCCGGTTGGCTTTGTTAAGCGCATGAATTCATTCATTGCTTAATAATTCAGACCCATAAATAGCATTTTATCTGATTTTATTCAGATATTAAAGTTATGGGTCAAATTAAACACTGTGGGCGAATAAATTATCTCTTAATATTATCGCCCACTAATTACGTAAAACCCTCATCAAAACAACACTTCTGTAGTAATCGCAAATTCAGTAACAATATCGTTACACCACTTATTAACAACCTAGTCACCACAATTAAATTACTACAATTTGGCATTGTATTTCAATAAGTTACTCTTAAGGCACTTGACAAACTCACTAGCAAATGTTATAATCTCGGGCTAAAAATTTTATCTCTAAGGAAT
>JBPOJK010000044.1:0-10313 GCA_052033675.1 Pseudomonadota bacterium | reverse complement strand
GATCTAGTTTTTATTTTACTATAAATTTCCTGGTCAAATTCATTACTTGTAGTGGTTGATATATTATCTTTCCTAAAAATAAACGGCAAAAATTCTTCTGGAATTGTTAACGACCCATCCAAAATTTGAATTGCTTGACAAATTTCAGGTAAAGTATGCAAAAACCCGACTCTCGGATAATGTATCTTTATATTACTTTTTGTGTTGTTAATAGTATATCCAAGATTATTCTTTAAAAAAGGTCGATGGAGGCGACAAGTACCAAAAATACCTACATTAATTAACCGACCGCTATCCTCTCCTATAACTTTTTCTACATTATCTAGATTAACAACCATATCAGGATGAATTTCAAAAGGTCTATTTCGCAATGGAAACTTAAGTTTTAATCCACATAAATCAGTACGCTCATGCCAAGCTGTGAAATTATCAATATACATTTGTCGAGGGTTACTACCAATTTTAGATATTTCATTATTTGTAAGACTACTCGCTCTGTCTAATGCAATTATTAATGGGGTATAAGTTTCGACAATTTTTTTATCTGCAATTTTCTTTAACCTAAAATAAAACTCAGAATCGGCACCATACTTAACCATGTCCCAATAACCAACACTATTCTTCAGAAATGATAGTTCAATCATTAGTGTAGCTAAACATTTATGTAAAGCTCCATCAAGAGAATAATCATTTATTTTTTTAAATGATTGTACAGTGCCGTGGCTCGAAAGCCTTAGGTACGCACCGACATGAGCTATTGAGTTATTATTAATGATTTGCTTTAATTGAAAATTTATTCTCTGAGGAAATGACCAATCATCACCGTCTAATATAGTAACATAATCACCATCTGCAATTTCCAATCCCCTATTACGGGACGCATATGCTCCTATATTAATTTGATTACGTATATATTTTACTCTTGAATCTGATTTAACCAAGTCTTGACACTTATTGTATGTATTATCTGTACTTGCATCATCAATAATAATAAGCTCTAGATTCTTATGTGTTTGCTGCAATATTGACTGACAAGAGTGCATTACGGTATCTTCATTATTAAACGTAGGCATCAAAATACTTACTTTAACATCAGGAAAGTCATCTTTATGATGAACAGACACAACTCCACCGAGATTAAGATAATTAACATCACCATTGTCAATTCGCAACTCCCACCCATTACGGATTCGTAAATATTTATTAATAAAATATACCCATAATGATGGATACTTACGAACATAATTTGCGTAAAGCAAATTTATTATATTTATTTCATCCCCTTTTAGCTTGTTATACGCATTCTTAACTCTATCTTCAGCCGAAACAGCCCCTTTAGTTTTTACGAGAAAGTGTTGTGGCGTACCACTTGATGGATTTATTGGAATAATTTGTGTTTCCCCGTGAGACACATCCGAAACATAACCACTTCTTGCAAATGTAATCCTTATGTCTAATTTATTTTTATCTATAATCCTATCTATCGCTAATGCACAATACATCGACAATAAAGGATTTTTGCAAGAATGCAGGAATAGCTTTTTGATTTCATTGTATTCATTGCTTTTAGGATCATTCATTAGACACGCCCTCTCATCTGTTTAAATCTTTAGATAATTTAATTGTCTCCTTTGCCATAGGATCTAATTTTAACATTTGTTCAAGCACTTTCCTCGCTTCAAAAATGTTACCCAATTTTTCATGTGCTTGCGCCAAAGCATAATATGTCTTAATATATTCGCTATTGTGCAATAAGGCTTTCTCAGCACACACTTTAACTTGATTATAATCTTTTATAGCCAAATACAGCCAAACTAGAGACATATACCCTTGAAAAGGACGATGAATAGTTGCATCTTCATATAATTTTATAGCATTTATATAATCACCATTCTTAAAATGAGTATGCCCCATTTCCAAATATTCAAGAGCCCTACTCTCCCCTTCTTGTGTCTCAATATTTTCGTTAGGCAAATCTTTTAACTTCATATTAATATCAAAATTAACTATTTTCCGTAAGAATGCACAAACAATATCATTAGTTTGATCTGTTTTTAATTTTATTCGTTTTAACACATCATTCGCATGATTCTGTATTACTTCTATTTTCTTCGAGGTATCAAGCCGTTGTATTAGATAACTAAAATCTTTCAATAATTTCACCTTCAACTCTAGTAAGGCTTCATAATTATCATTAAATGTTGGCTCAACTACATTAGGACGAATAGTTACACCAATTTTCTTTGTATTAACTACATCAAAAACATCAAAAAATCTAAGATTTAATTCAATATCTTGGTGCCTAATATATGATTCATTAAATCCCCCTAATCGATTTAATGCAAAACGCTTATATGTAACAGTATCTGTATTCATATAATGACGAGCATAATTGAGAGCTAAGATATCAAACTGCAAATTTCCTACTCTAAAACGACTTTCATCATATTTACCATTCCAAACACCTGAATAACCACAAAAACACGCCCCTATACTAGAGTCACTTAGCGTTAATTCAGATTCAACACAAGTTAACCGCTGAGAATGATAAATATCGTCATCATCAAGAAACGAAATAAATTCGCCGGAAGAAGCTAGCAATCCCGTATTACGAGCACCAGCGGCAAATCGACGTTTTTTATGCTGAATTATTTTTAGGTGTATTATTTCAGATATTATTTTCTTATCATGTAAATTTATTATTTCCTGATTAAGAATGGATACAAAATTTTCAAGCTCTGGATTATCATTTACAACAATAACCTCAAAACTTACCCTTTCTTGGGATAGTGCAGAAATAATGCTCGGCATGATAGAAGTTGGATCACGGTACGATGGAATAATTATCGAATGTAAATTCTTTACTGGTTGTTTGCCACCTTGTTTAAAAATTTTTGCGCCAAAGATACCATCCCTAAACACAGAATTACTTGTTTGGTAAGCTTGAATAACAATATTTTGTAACATTAACTCAGTTATTGCGACTTCATCATACGGCCAAAAGACCACCAAATCTGAATACGGAACGCCAATATCAATAATTTTATCTCTAGCATCTTGTTCATTTAACAAACTAATTGAATTATACAAATCGAACAACTCGTCATCAACAGTATAGCTAAAACTAGGTATTACAGGACGTAAACCATCAACAGAGTGATAATAAAAAATCACCGAAATATCAGCAGCAAATTTATCATTGAAATCTAATATATATTTTAGTGATTGTTTACTTGAAAAAACAACAGATAATGAAACTGGCGTATTCCATCTTGATAAATTAGCTATATCCCATCTCATACGCAATGCTTGTGTATTTTGATCTCGAGAATCACTTCTTATATCACTCTCAGTGACATCAGGAATACACACATTTGGATTAATCACAAAACATCTTGTCTGATATTGAGAAAAAGCATGTCCCAATACGACATTATCAAAAGTTCCATCATATTCACTAATCGACTCAAGTAAAAACTGAAATACATTACTTTGGTACATTACACCAAAACTACCACAAGTTTTACCTGCGATAGGGTGATACAACTGTTCATGAACATAGTTGGAAACATTTCCATATTCTGAAGCACCTAGCATAATGATTTGCCAATCATGGGGAATTAATTCATTTAATTCTTTAATCTGCGCAGAAGCTGAATCTGTAAAAAAAACATCATCATCAAAAATACAAATTTTCTTATATTTTTCTCTAATAGCATCCTCTATAATTAATTTCTGGGATAGCATATACGCAAAAACACCATTATTTAAATTACGTTTATACATCCTCTGTTTATCAACTGGAATATGACTTGATGATTTGCAAGAACCGACTTTCCGAGCCATAAATTGTTTGTATTTCTCAGATGCCTCTATTGACAACTTACCATCTATAGCCTCTATAAATTTTGGCACAATACCATTAAATGCAAATTCTTTAAGTATCTTAATTTTTCGATCTGGTCTTCTTTTCAGATTAAGAACATATATCTGTTCAATACCAAAATTTTTTAGCGACTGCCCTAAACTCAGTTTAGTTAATTTCGGGTTTTGTTTGTTTTGATATTTATTATCAAATGAAGCCATACTGCGCTGCCCAACTAGCCGAGACTTACACAAATGTATATTTAAGTCTAATAACTCATTAACAGGCGAATTATTTTTTAATAGTAAATAAATTTCTAATGCTTTAGCAAATTGCCCTTGCATTAAAAAATTATTGGCTTGTTTTAGTTGCTCCATCATTAAGACAATCTCCAATGATTAACTAGAAAACGCTGTCGAAATCAAGCAAGCTCCCTTTTCGACATCAAATTTTGTTATTGTATATTTGTTATTACAACTTGATAATAAACTCTCCCAAAGCGCAATAATTTGCTGCTCACCAGCTCTATCTGCATCATCCATTAAGATATCCATTTTTGCATGATTAAATACATTTTTTAATATTGGTAGCGCCGGATAACGTGCTAAATTACATGTTGACTCTGGTGGACCATCAACAACAACCAAAATACTTAACTCTCGCGAGCTCTTATATGATTGTAACGCTTCAATAATAGACTCTTGGTCATAATAAAGAGAGTCTTGCCCAATCAAACCATCATATGAAGACAACGAAGCCAAATAAACTTTTGCTACATCAGCAACATTTGCGACTACCAACATCTCTTTGGTTTGAGTGGCATATTGTTCGAGATGATCAAATGAAATAACAAATGGTTTTATTTTTTGTCTTTGATATATTTGCTTAATTGCTTTTCCCATTAATACAGTAGAAGATCCCGAGCCAAATTCAATAACTAAATCATAGTGTTTTTTTTGTAGTAATCGCACTAGCAATACACCAAAATCAGCACTAACTGGCCAGCCATGAAAGTCCAGTATAAATGATGATTCTTTAAAAAAACTCTGTAAATAATGATATGATTCAATTTGTTTGATAACATTATTAGCTTCAAGTTTTGTTTGTCTAGTTAAATGATTTCCTAGCTTTTTAAATTGTTGATTTACAGTTTGTAATAATATTTCTTGATTTTTTGCTAACTCAGTTTGTGTTTTTAGCTCTGCTTGTAATTTTAAATTTTCATTTTGTTGAGCTTTTAGAATAATAAACAATGGATTCAATTCAAACATTACTGAGCCTATCCCTGGATCACTGTCATCAACTACTTGTGGGTAAAACCCAATCTGTGCCAATTGTTCATAATTACTGAGAACTCCACCACTGTACATTTGTTCATAAAAATCAATAATCTTAATAGTTTTGACTACTCCATAAATATTGTGTTTCGATAATTCATTAATAATATTACCAGATTGTCCGTAAATATCAACAACAAGCATTACTGACTGATATTTAGAAATGTACTGTTGAAAGACTTCTAAAATACTAGTTGAAACAACGTTATTATCGGAAACTAGCTCTAGATTAGGGTATGATTCGAATAATTTATCTGCGGGATAAATCCCAGAAAATTTATTGACCGAATATTGATAAAATTGACATATTCCACCATCAGCAGTTATAAGCTTATTTAAAACTGTGACATTTGAAAATTGCGATGCTTTATATTTTAGCCTTTCTGAAATTTGAGAGTTAGCATCAATCAAAATAATTTCTTTAGGCTCTGATGACACATACTTATCCAAATCATGGCAAAAACCAGCTCCAATATGAATAATCAGATCATGTTCTTGTAACATTATTAATAATCCTTGTTATTTATCTTTATTTTATACTTGTTGGAGACTATTTTACTTTTTTAATTTCAAATATTTATTTGCAGACGCTATCGCCATTTCAACATTACTAGCCTTGTCATTCAAAGCTATTAATTGTTTTAATATCTGCTCAACTAAACCACGCTGTGCCATTTTTTTGCTTGCCCAATAAGCGCCGACCAAAGTATCCGCAGATTTATCAAGATTAATAGCTTCTTTAATTAAAGTAGACTCCAATGCAGTTGTATCTTCATTACTGTCATGTAAAGCCCTAGAAATCTGTATTAGATAAATACCTTTAAACTTAGTCTCTATAGGTAAGTTTTTAATCTTATTGCAAACACCGTTAATCCCTTGTTTCTGTAGCAAAGAGTTGATGTAGCCAACAAAACCTAAATATGCTAGATGATACGCAACAGAAAAATCAACATTTTTAAAATACAAAGCGAATGTTAAATATATTTTTGCTTTTTTTACACTATCTCCGGTAAAATTATTCAATGCATCGTGAAGAGATTGGATACCTTTATAAACTAAACAATCATAAAATTTCTGGTATTGTATATAATCAATCTGTAAATCATATAAGCCTGCAATTTTATTAAATTTATTGTCAGTTAATTGTATCTTATCAAGTATACTTTCCGAAGCAAAAACATCTTTAATTGAACGTCTCACATTAATTCTATGAGAATAAATACATAACTCAAGGCAGCCTTGAATGTTATTTAAGTCAAAATAACGATTTTTTATATCTTGGGCTAGGCTTATAGTAAACATTGTGGCGCTTGAATTAAATTTATTTGTGGATTTCTCAATATCAACAAAATAACTTTCTTGTAACTTAAATAACTCATTAAGCAATAGAGTGTTTTCTTCTGTTAATAGTTTAATCCTGTCACTATTATTCGTTTCTTGCTTTGTTTTGACTAGCTCCAACTGCCTAGTCATAATGTCATTCTTATCAATTGCCTGCGCGTATTGCTGTTTTAAAGAATCAATTTCTGATAATAGCACCTGATTTTGCTGATTTATTTTCTGTAAAGAGTTTGAATCATGCTTACCTTGAAAATAACTAATTAATAAAGGCTCTAGATTTATCTCATTGGTACGATTCGGACAAAGTAAAATGGAGGCAGCTTTTAGTTCAGTATAAACATCTGAAAACTCTACATCAACATTAATATACTGTTTAACTAACCATTGCTCATTGAAATTATCAGGTATTTGCGAATCTCGAAGAGTCTCTTGTGAAAAGATTACTAAGCGATAAAACGGGGAACTCAAGAAATGGTATTTTTGATAACAAAGCCCCTCGAGCTCGACAAGCCCAACATTTTTGCGATTCGCCTTGTGTAATGCTAATATTTTGCTGATAATCGCCTTATAACTAGTAATTTTTTCTAAATCAATAAAATTGCTGGCAGTTAAAGATTCGTATATAACTCGTTCTAAACCTTGATAAGCTATAAGTAAGCTACTTGCTTGCTTAGTCTCCATCATTAGCGCTAGTTCATTAATTCCACTAAAATGATTTATTCCCATTATCTGAACATCATTATTTGGTAATTTCTGCAGCCCCTGCTCTAATTGTGAAATAAACTCATGAGATCTTTGGGTAAAATCTAATACAACTAAAAATTGCATATCAACGCCTATCCTTTTAGATATTTATGAATGTAGCTTGTCCCTCTGCCACAAACTTGGCAGAATTTAAAAAATCGCTATCAGAAACTTTCCAAGTATGATTATTCACGTCTCCGGAACGGTAAACTATAAAATTAAATGGATCCGCAGAATAAATTTTATATCCTAAAGAATTGACTTCTGACAAAAATAAAGTATCAACACCACGCTGCTTTACTGTGTCAAACTTTATATTATTGAAAATCTCTTTGCGAATAAGGAAAGTGGCTCCTGCAACAAAACTACTAACACTGTTAAATTCTTCACTAAATTTTATATATGTCTTATCCTGAGTTTCAAGATAAATAAATATTTCCTTTTTCCCAATAACGTCATAACCAAAAGATAACATCGGGATCATTGCATCACTTATATAATTACAGAAATAAATATCATCATCATCAAATTTTGCTATAAAATCTCCATTCGAGCGCTCAATCGCATTATTTAATCTCATACCTAAATTACTAGGACTATCATCTTGAATAACTTTTACTCGCTTAAGATTCCCAAGATTATTTAGCTTATTTGTCAAAAGCAAAAACTGTTGTTCTGAGTAATTCTGGGTTACTACAATCAACTCAAGATTAAAATAATTTTGCCTCCCAATATTTTCAATGATTAAATCTATATTATTAGGTCGGCAAGTTGGTAAAATAATCGAAACTAAATTTTGTTTATTTGGTGAGAGCACTTTCGTTATATATATATTGATCCGTCATAAGTTGACGATAACCTCTATGCACCACTGTCCTCCACAGCCAATAGTTGGAAATAATTTCTTTTGCTCTCTCCTTTAGCTGCTTTATATTCTCCTCACATATAACTATTCCGGCATTCTCATTTGTAATAAATCGACTATCTTTTACTAGACACACTGCCCCATTTAAAATAAATTCATTAATTTTCTTTTTTAAATGCTCATACTTAATACTATAATTTAAGTTAATAATTATTACTTTGTAAATATCAAACCGAAAAAATAAATTATGAATTTTTTGCGGTAGACATATGTATCTCTGTAATCCAAAAATCATAAAATAATTAAAGCGGTTTATTACAATTTTCCCTTTTGATTGTTTCAAATAAAAACCTTAGAAAAACTTATCTTTGCAAAAAATTACCACAATCAACAAATATCTTACCATTTAACATCTTTTTGTTTAGAAGTTTGAATTTTTGATGATTAACCAATAAAACCAAAATATCTGCACATATGCCTTCACTGATTTCAACCAGAGGCACATTAAATTTCTCCAAGACATCGGGAATTTGATCAATATTTGGTTCAATTGCAACCACTTGATTTAAGTACCGTCTTGCTAAATCCAAAGTAATTGCCATTGCTGGGCTTTCACGTAAATCATCGATATCTGGCTTGAAAGCCAATCCGAAACAAGCAAATGTAACATCCTTAATTAATTTTTGCGGGTTATTCTGTAAAAAATCTACCACCGCATTATTGACTTTGTCAATAACCCATTCCGGTTTACTATCATTTACAATTCGTGCCATTTTAATTAAACGCGCTTGTTCAGGAGTTTTGCTAACTATAAACCATGGGTCAACAGCGATACAATGCCCACCGACTCCCGCACCAGGCTGCAAGATATTTACCCGTGGGTGATGATTTGCCAGCTGAATCAACTCCCAAACATTGATATCCAATTTATCGCAAATCATTGATAACTCATTGGCAAATGCAATATTTACATCACGAAAACTATTTTCAGTAAGTTTAGACATCTCGGCTGTTCGTGCATTAGTATGAAGTAATGCACCTTTAACAAAAATTTTATAGACTTCTTCCGCTAGCTGCGCACACTTTGGTGTAATTCCACCGATAATCCGATCATTGCTGATTAACTCTTCAACCACTTTGCCAGGTAGCACACGCTCTGGACAATAAGCCAAGTGCACGTCCGCGGCATCATCAGCACAAACTGGAAAAGCCAAATCTGGGCGTAGATTTTTTAACCAACCTGCCATTTGTTCAGTTGAACCAACTGGCGACGTTGATTCCAAGATTATGATATCACCTTTTTTCAAAACTGGCGCAATAAGCTTAACAGCGGCTTCAACATAGGTCATATCTGGTTCGTAATCATCAAAAAAAGGTGTCGGGACTGCCACCATGAACGCATCGGCTGGCTCAGGAGTCAGTGTCGCACGTAAGTAACCTTCTTTCACTGCCGTTTTAACAATTTCTTCTAGCCCCGGCTCAACAATATGAATTTTGCCTTGATTAATCGTCTCAACCACGTGTGGAATCACATCTACCCCAATCACCTTGGTTTTAGCCTGCGCCAGCATTGCTGCAGTTGGTAATCCTATATAGCCTAAGCCAATAACGGAAATTGTTTTAATAATCATTCTTTAAGCTTTAAAAACACTATTCAAATATTCCAATATAAGCCTTGAGGTAGCCCCATTTCCATAAGGATTAACTGCGCTTGCCATTTTGTCATAAGCTTTATTATTTGTTAATAAAATTGTAACCTCATCAATAATTTTGTTTTTATCTGATCCAACCAATTTCACGAGCCCGCTAATTAATATTTCAGGTCTTTCCGTAGTATCGCGCATAACCAAAATTGGCTTATTCAAACAAGAAGCCTCTTCCTGTATCCCGCCACTATCGGTCAAAATCAGATATGAATGCCGCATCAAATATACAAACGGCACATAATCCAGTGGCTCAATCAAATAGATGTTATCAATCCCAAACAAAATATCGTGAACCAAATTTTGTACATTAGGGTTTGGGTGAACTGGATAGACTATTTGAATTTCGGGGTGCTTCTGAGCAATCACTTGCAACGCTTCGCAAATATTAATAAAGCCCGCACCAAAATTTTCGCGGCGATGCCCAGTAACCAATAAAATTTTCTTGGAAAAATCAA
>JBPOJK010000144.1:0-22488 GCA_052033675.1 Pseudomonadota bacterium | reverse complement strand
ATCCGGTGGTGATTCATTATTTGCTGTATCAATTACGGCCATTTCAACAGCAGTGATATCATGCTGTGTTAAGCTCATTGTGGTATGGGTATTATTTGCTGCCAGGATTAGCTGTTTTTCTTCATTGCTGCCAATTTTAAAGGCAACCATTCGCAGTAAAGTCATTACAAAAATTGGGTATTGCTGGGAAACTTTGACAATTTGTTCCATTCCCAGATTACTGATTTCAAAATATAGCTGACAGTCTTGCAATGAAATTTGCTGCGCTAATTGTTGAATCTCACTGCTTAATTGTGGCTGTGGACTTAGCTGTGCCAATGAAATTTGAAACAGAGTGTAGTTAATCTGTTCCAAAATATTTTCTAAATTTCGTCCTTCTTGATGAAGCTGTTGACAAATTTTAACCAGCTGCGGACTATTTCCGCTGGCGATAGTAAATAATATCTCCAAAATCGAGCTGTCATCACTGATACCCAACATATTTTGGACAATTTCTTCACTAATCGAGCCATTGGCAAAAGCAATCGCTTGATCAGTCAGTGATAGGGCATCGCGCATACTGCCATTGGCAGCATTAGCAATTAAATCCAGAGCGGTTACCATATAATCAATTTGCTCGGCATGCAAAATGGTCTGCAAATGTGCCTGAATTTCCGGAGCGACCAAATTACGCAATTTTAATTGCAAGCATCGTGATAAAACGGTAATCGGTACCTTTTGCGGGTCGGTAGTAGCCAAGATAAATATGATATGTTCCGGTGGTTCCTCAAGGGTTTTGAGCATGGCATTAAATGCTGACTTGGAGAGCATATGTACTTCATCGATAATATATACTTTATATTTGCCGCTGGTTGGGGCGTATTTGGCATTTTCCAACACTTCACGAATATTATCTACACCAGTATTGGATGCCGCATCAATTTCAATAACATCAACCATCCGCCCACTATCAATTTGCTGACAATTAGTGCATTGACAGCAGGGCTCGCTATCGGCAAGATTCAGGCAATTTAATGCTTTGGCAATAATCCGCGCAATGGTGGTTTTACCAACCCCCCGAGTTCCGGTCAGGAGGTAGGCATGGTGCAAGCGACCGGAAGAAATAATGTTTTTTAAGATTGTGACGGTGTTATTTTGTCCGATTAAATCGGCAAAGCGTTTTGGACGCCATTTCCGGGCAAGTACAATATGATTCATAAATAATCTTGTAAATAGGTAAATAATGTCGCAGATTTTATCATAAATTGCGGTAGCTTAGCTAAGCTTATCTGTCACGATTCTTTAATTGGTGGAAGATTATATCCAGATTAAAAGGTTCCACTGGCTAGACGAAATTGGTGTCAATAGGTACATTGTGATATAATTAGGTTATTAAAAATTATCGCTTACGCAAATTTTCGTGTTTTCGAAAAAATGTTGGCAGTTTTCGCCGTATGGATTTATTAAGATTATGACAGGCAATGATAGGCCTGTTTTTTTATGGAGTAGCTAATTCTATTCTTAACAAATTGATAGGGTATGGCTGGTAATCGATGATGATACGCAGATACCGTGTAAATAAGTTTATTTCAGAGGTATAAAATAGATTTTAATGATTTTTTATTGTCAGCCTTAAAAGACACAAAATGAGCGAAAATTTATTTAATACCTTTGAAGTCGTAACTTGTTGGCGGAATAGCAAATAATAACAACTATGAGATTTCAAATGGCAAAAAAAATTATTGTGGCCGGCTCTGTCGGTCTAGACCAAGGCATGGTCAATCAAGATGCGCTACACGTAATTAGCAAGTTACAACAAAATGGTTACAGTGCTTATATCGTTGGTGGCGCGGTACGGGATTTATTACTCGGGCGGCAACCTAAAGATTTTGATATTGCCACTAGCGCTCATCCGGAGAAAATTCGGAGGATTTTTGGGCGCAACTCGATGATTATAGGGCGACGATTTAAAATTGTTCATGTTTATTTTGAACATTTGGATGAAGCTCGCAGTTTAAAATACGGACGACCGCATTATGAACGGCATATTATTGAAGTATCGACCTTCCGTAGTGATAAAGTACATGAACATGCGCTAAGTGACGAAGGGCGAATATTAGTTGATAATAATTATGGAACGATAGATGAAGATGCATTTCGCCGTGATTTTACCGTTAATGCATTATATTATGATCCGATTGCTGAGGTGATAATTGATTATCATGGCGGGATAAATGATATTAGTAATCGGCTTATTCGGGTAATCGGCAATCCTTATGAACGCTACTTGGAAGATCCGGTGCGGATATTGCGGGCAATTCGCCTATCAGAAAAGCTTGGGCTGACGGTCGATGAAAATACCTATATCAATTTTCGTAATGTTAAAAATTTGTTGTTAAATGAATCTAAAGGGCGCTTATTTGAAGAAATGCTCAAAATTATGGTTTCCGGCAATGCGGTCAATATTGTCCGGGAATTAAACGAATTGGGCTTGCCGCGGCGAGTTTTTGCACTCTTTGATAAATTGTTTTTTAACGGTCATAATGACGAATTTGCGCTGAAAATTTTGGAGCGTTCCGATTTGCGGATTGCAACCGGCGAAGATTTATCAATTACCTTTATTTTAGGGGGCTTAATTTGGCCGGCGATTTATAAGAGCTGGCAGGAAAGACTAAAAGAAAGTAACCATCCACGGCAAGCCTTGATTGATGCAATTGGACAAAACCGTAATTTGGTATTCAATTCGGGGATTACCCGCAACCTTTACGCAGCAATGCGCGAAATTTGGATGTTACAGGTGGATTTTGATCTGCCAAATGTTGCCAAATTAGAGCATGTTGTCAATAATTCGCGTTTTCGCCAGGGGTGGCATTTATATCGTCTGCGCCATGATTTTCTTCAGGTTGATCCGCAGATTTTTAACTGGTGGAATCAATTTATGGAATCCGGAGATGAGGAAAAAACTGATCTTTTGGTTGAGTTGGTTGATATTGCACCACATGAGCCGAAGAAACGTAAAAAACGCCGTAAATCGCGGCGCAAAAAATCAGTGGTTAATCATCAATTTAGCGAGCAGTAAAAGATGGAACAACTTGAACAAAACACTATTCAACGGGATATCCGCAGTTTTGTGCTGCGGCAGGGGAAGATTACCTCTGGGCAATTAAAAGCTATTAATGAATTATTGCCAGAATTTGGCATTGAGTATACGCCGCAACAGTGTAATTTGGATGTCATATTTGGGCGTGATAATCCTAAAATTGTTGAAATTGGCTTTGGTATGGGGCACGCAACGTGGCAGATAGCCAAAAACAAGCCAGAGAATGATTATCTCGGGATTGAAGTACATTTACCGGGAGTTGGTGCATTATTAATGCAGATGCGTGACAATGATGTTAATAATCTGCGAATTATTCGTCACGATGCCGTAGAAGTATTTAAGAATATGCTGGCAGATGACGCTCTTGATGGAATACATATTTATTTCCCTGATCCGTGGCATAAAAAACGTCACCATAAGCGGCGGATTATTCAGGCATCGTTTGTTGAGTTACTGGCACAAAAATTAAAGCCGGGTGGATATATTCATTTGGCAACCGATTGGGAAGATTATGCGTTGTGGATGCTGGATGTTTTATCTCAGGAGTCAAGTTTAACTAATCAGGCAACCGATGGGAAATTTGTACCACGACCAGAGTTTCGCCCTCTGACCAAATTCGAAAATCGTGGTTTGAAACTCGGACACGGGGTCTGGGATTTAATTTTTATTCGAAAATAATAATAAAACCGCGCGTTAAAGCGCGGTTTTATTATGCATCACCAAACTAAGTTATAGTTGTAAACTTTTCAAATAATTTCTAAATTCATCACCAATTTCCGGATGTTTAAGCCCGTAACCGATGGTAGCTTCAAGATAGCCAAGTTTTGAACCGCAATCATAGCGCTTACCCTCAATCACATGAGCAAAAATTGCTTCATAATTAAGCAGTGCTGAAATGGCATCAGTTAATTGAATTTCACCACCGACACCACGTTGAGTTTTACGCAATTCGGTGAAAATCCGTGGAGTTAAAATATAGCGCCCAATCGCCGCCAAATTTGATGGTGCTTCTTCGGGTGTAGGTTTTTCAACCATTTGGGCAATTTTATTACTCATTGAGGGCTGGTCAGATAATTTAACAATTCCATATGAAGAAACTTCTTCATGAGGAACTTCGTTAACACCCAATACCGATGATCCGGTTTCTTGATAAACTTTTATCATTTGTGCTAAAGCACCAGGTTTTGCATCAATTAATTCATCAGCTAAGATAACCGCAAATGGTTCATCACCAACTACGGCACTGGCAGTTAAAACTGCGTGTCCTAAACCTAATGCTTCGGCTTGGCGGATATAGACGCAATTAACATTTGCCGGCAAAATATTCTGGACAATTTCCAGCAAGCGGGTTTTATTTTTTAATTCCAGCTCGGTTTCCAGTTCATAGGCTTTGTCAAAATGATCTTCAATTGAACGCTTATTGCGACCGGTAATGAATACCAATTCGGTAATTCCAGCGTCAATTGCTTCTTCAACCGCATATTGGATTAGCGGTTTGTCAACAATTGGTAGCATCTCTTTAGGGGATGCTTTGGTTGCGGGTAGGAAACGAGTTCCCATTCCTGCAACCGGAAATACCGCTTTGGTTATCTTTCTAGCTGGCATCATTATTTACCAGCGAAAAAATAGTATTCCAGCTGTTGACGTAAATATTTACGTGCGGCATCATCGGAAAGATTTAGACGGTTTTCATTGATTATCATGGTTTGCTGGCGAATCCAGCCCTTCCACGCTTCTTTTGAGACATTCTCAATAATCCGCTGTCCAAGCTCACCAGGAATCGGTGGAAAATCTAAGGCTTCGGCTTCAACCCCGAGTTTTATACAATTTACCATTTTTGTCATAGCTTATACTTTCTTGAAAATTACAGTTGAATTGGTACCACCAAAGCCAAACGAGTTTGACATTGAGTATTGCAAATCTTTACGCTCTTTAGCAACATTAGCGGTGTAATCCAAATCACACTGTGGATCTTGTTCAAAAATATTAATTGTCGGTGGAATAATTCCAGTTCTTAATGCCATTATTGAATATACTGCTTCAATTGCACTAGCTGCACCTAATAAGTGTCCAGTCATTGATTTAGTTGAACTTACCGATAGTTTATAGGCATGTTCACCAAAGATTTTTTTAACTGCATTGGTTTCGTTGATGTCACCAATTGGTGTTGATGTTCCATGTGCATTAATATAACCAATAACATCAGGATTTAATTGTGCACTTTTCAAGGCCATAGCCATTGAGCGTGCTGGTCCATCAACCGTTGGTGCAGTAATATGATTAGCATCGGCGCTGGCACCAAAACCAACTATTTCAGCATAAATTTTGGCACCACGGGCTTTGGCATGTTCATATTCTTCCAATACCAAAACAGCGGAGCCTTCACCCATAATAAAACCATCACGACCCACATCCCATGGACGAGATGCAGTTTTAGGATCATCATTACGAGTTGATAATGCTTTCATAGCATTAAAGCCGCAGACACCAATCCCACAAATTGTACTTTCAGCACCACCAGCAATTACTACATCGCAGTCATCTTGCTCAATATAGCGAGCGGCATCACCAATACAGTGATTACTGGTTGCACAAGCGCTAACCACTCCATAATTGACTCCGGTAAAACCGTAGATGATAGATAGCTGTCCGGAAATCATATTTACCAGTGCGCCGGGAATGAAGAATGGTGAAATCCTGCGTGGACCTTTTTCTTTAAGAACGATTGAATTTTCTTCAATACTTGGTAATCCACCAATACCTGAACCAACAATGGTACCAACCCGTTCTTTATTTAGTGTTGGGCAATTATCTAACCCAGAATCGCGAACCGCTTGAATTCCTGCTACTGTTCCCACCTGAATGAAACGATCCATCCGACGGGCATCTTTAGAGTCAAGATAACCTTCGGTAGAAAATCCTTTTATTTCTCCGGCGATTTGAGTTGCCAAATTGCTGGCATCAAATAAACTAATGGTGTCAATACCGCTAACGCCATTTACGATATTATTCCAGTTGGTGGCTAAATCATTACCGACCGGGGAAACAATTCCAATTCCGGTTACCACTACACGGCGTTTAGTCATAAAAAACTCCTGAATAAAAAATCAATATTTTAATAAGTTACTCGATCATTGTATCTTTTTGATAAAGTAGCTAAAAATTTACTTTTGCAAATGTTCATAGAGATACAGCCAAGTATCGATAACTGTATCAGGGTTCAAAGAAATTGTTTCAATTCCTTCATCAATTAACCATTTGGCAAAATCCGGATGATCTGATGGTCCTTGTCCACAGATACCGACATATTTACCTTTACGGCGGCAGGCATCAATTGCTAAATGGAGCATTGCTTTTACCGCATCGTTACGCTCATCAAATGAGGCAGCAATAGCGCCATTGGAATCGCGATCAATACCCAAGGTTAATTGAGTCATATCATTGGAGCCAATTGAGAAACCATCGAAATAATCCAAAAATTTGTCAGCCAAAATAGCATTGGATGGAATTTCACACATCATATAGATATTTAATCCATCTTCACCGCGGACTAAGCCATTATCGGCTAATAATTCAATTACTTCATGAGCTTCCTGAGTGGTTCTGACAAACGGAATCATAATCGTAACATTGTTTAATCCCATGATAGTACGGACTTTATTGATCGCCATACATTCTAAATCAAAACAATCGCGGAAACTTGGTGCAATATAGCGCGAAGCACCCCTAAAACCCATCATTGGATTTTCTTCAATCGGTTCATACAATTTACCACCGATCAAATTTGAATATTCATTGGATTTGAAATCCGACAAGCGGACAATAACTTTTTTGGGATAAAATGCCGCCGCGATGGTTGCAACACCTTCGGCTAATTTATCAACGTAATATTCAACCGGGCTAGGGTAGCCGGAAATTTTCTCAGTAACCGTGGTTTTTAACGGTTCCGGCAATGAATCGTATTCCAACAATGCTTTAGGGTGGATACCGATTTGGCGGTTAATGATAAATTCCAAACGCGCCAAGCCAACACCAAAATTCGGGATTGTTGAAAAGTTAAATGCTAATTCCGGATTACCAACATTCATCATAATGTCAACCGGTAATTTCGGCATGTTAACCACATCAAGTTCCATTCGTTCTATGCTCAAATGTCCGCTATAAATATGACCGGTATCACCTTCGCAGCAAGAAACGGTAACTTCTTGACCTTCTTTTAATATTTCAGTAGCATCTTCACAGCCGACAATTGCTGGAATTCCCAATTCGCGGGCAATAATCGCCGCATGGCAGGTTCTACCGCCACGGTTGGTCACAATTGCTGCGGCGCGTTTCATTACCGGTTCCCAATCCGGATCGGTCATATCAGTTACCAGAATATCTCCGCCACGCACATGGTGCATTTCGGAAATATCTTTAACCAGACGAACTACACCGGTAGCCGCTTTTTGACCAACCGCCCGCCCAGTAACCAATACTTCGCCACGCTCGCGCAAATGGAAACGGATTTGCTTACCACCTTGTTGTTCCTGTGATTTAACGGTTTCCGGACGCGCTTGTAAAATATATATTTTGTTATCAAAGCCATCTTTACCCCACTCAATATCCATCGGGCGACCATAATGTTCTTCAATAATCATGGCAAATTTACCAAGCTCAATCACGTCTTCATCGGTAATTGAAAAAGTATTGCGTAGATTACTTGGCACACCGGTTGTCTGAACTGATTTTCCCGGGACGTTGGCATCGGTAAATTCCATTTTCATAGCTTTTGAACCAATGTTTTTACGGATAATTGGATGATTTCCGCTAACTAAATTGGGTTTATAAACGTAAAACTCATCCGGATTAACCATGCCCTGAACGACACACTCGCCCAAGCCATAGCTGGAGGTAATAAATACCACTTGGTCAAATCCAGACTCGGTATCAACAGTAAACATTACTCCGGAACTAGCTGTATCCGAACGTACCATTTTTTGAATACCTGCTGATAAATAAATTTGTGAATGATCAAAACCCTTGTGAACCCGATAGGCTATTGCGCGGTCATTGTACAATGAGGCAAAAACTTGTTTAACCGCTGATTTTAAATTATCAAATCCGCGAATATTTAAAAAGGTGTCTTGTTGTCCGGCAAATGATGCGTCCGGCAAATCTTCGGCAGTAGCTGATGAGCGGACGGCAACTGAAATATCACTGCCATAGCGCTGGGTCATTTCTTGGTATGCTTGTGCTAAATCCTGCTCAAAATCTTCCGGAAATTTGGCTTCTAAAATTGAATTTTGAATTTGTTTGCCGGCTTTGGCTAGATCAATTACATTATCAACATCTAGAACATCTAAAATTCCATCAATTTGTTGCTTTAGATTATTATAATCTAAAAAACGTTTATAGGCATCAGCCGTGGTTGCAAAACCACCGGGAACACGAATTCCTTTGCTATCCAATTGTGAAATCATTTCTCCGAGGGAAGCATTCTTACCGCCAACTTCGCCAACATCAGTCATCCGTAATTGTTCAAACCAAATAATATTTTTCATCGTTCATAAATCCCTTCAGAATAGCATATTAACTATTAAAATGATCATACTGATAACCACTGGATAAAGGTTTATCTCCGTAAAATTCCCCGCTGTAAGAGAAATTAAACGGTTTATTTTACCATATGCGCTAAGCACATGGTCGATGTTTTAGTGCTTTATTGCGGGGTATTCCATAGTTGTTGGTAGAGTTTGTCACCAAAAATGGTATAGTTGTCAAAAAAACCGCTAAACCATTGCGATAAAGAAATTCCATGTTTGCATGCATCAATCACATCATTATAACTATTTACACCACCGCTGCGAATAATATGAAATTCGTGATTGGGGCTTAATTTGTAGGCAACTTCGGCGGCAATTGCTGAAATTCGCAATGAGCGTGAATTTAATGATTTACCGCTGATTCCACCACCAAAATTAGCGGTAAAATAATTAAACACTGCTTGTTCATGTGCGGGCAATTTATGTTGATAAAAACTATAATCGGTTGAGGTATTACCCAAGGTAATTCCGGCAAATCCCAGTTCAATTAGCCGGGCTACCATCGATTCCACCAGCCGTTCATTGAGGTCGCATGATAGTTTGATAATTAGCGGTTTTTTGCTGGTTAATGGTTGTAGCTGTTTACCAAGATAATCAATACGTTCAATCAGATTGCCGGTACTTTTAGCAATATTCGGACAGCTCTCGTTAATTTCAATAAAATCAACCAATGGGTGTGCCTGATAGCGTTGAATGGATGTGATTAGCTTTTCAAGAGCCTGCTGTTCCGGATAATCCGGTGAGCGCATTACACTCCAGCCGATTGGAACGCTGGAGAGTTTATTAGCGGTTATTGCTATGCGACTAAGTATTTCATCACCTAAATTGGGTAACCCCATAAAATTTAATGCAATACCACTTTGGTGCAGGCTAATAAACGGATGGGTAATGTGTTTTTTACTATTACCAGTGCGTGGGTTGGCAGTTGAGGTTCCGCCGAGATAAAATCCGGCACCAATCTGTGCCATAAAATCATAGCCTTCGCCATTTTTAAACATACCTGCCGAATTACCGATGGGGCTTCTAAAATTAATACCCCACAGGGTAGTGGCATATACTTCAGGCGGAAGATAGTTGATTGTCGGTTGATGGGTTAAAAAATGCTCCATGAACAATTTCCGTCCAAAGGAGGCAATTTTAATTTGCAGCCAGATGGGTAAGCGACGAATCAGCGGTAGGGCGCGATGGTAATTTTGTGCCAGCAGTTGGGGATTCATACTTAATTTTCTCGATTATAAATGGTTTAAATCAAATAGTTTGCGCCCGCTATAGACATAGCGCGGGAATCCAATTAGCTCCCGACCGCTAAATGGTGACCAGCCGCATTTGGTTGCCAAATTTACATCGGTTAATATCCGTGAATTTTTGATATCAATCAGTACTAAATCGTCATTATCTGGCAGATTAAAAATCCGTTTAGGATTGGTATGTAATAGTTCAATAATCCGTGTTAATGAAATTTTACCATTATGCCAAGCCGTTAATAACAATGGCAGCGTAGTTTCAATTCCCGGAACTCCCGAAGGACATTTACATAATGGCTGGGCTTTTTCATGCAGTTGATGGGGCGCATGATCCGAACCAATCGTGTCAATTATTCCATCATTTATCGCCTGCCAAAGATATTTTTGTTCCTCAGGATTTCTTAACGGCGGATTCATTTTTGCCCGCCCACCTAATCCGGCATAATCATCCGTATTTAAAAACAAATAATGCGGGCAGGTTTCAACATACACCGGAACGCCGCGGGCTTTGGCTGCTCTAACTAATTCCAATTCACCATGAGTGCTGACATGGAGAATATAAGACGGAACTTGATATAATTCACTTAAATAAATTACCAGTTCAACGGCAGTGACAGCAGCCTCCGGTGAGCGGATTAGTGAGTGAGTGGAGTAATCACTGGCGTCTTTGAAGCGTTCCAGATTTTGGCGGATGATTAGCTCGTCTTCGGCATGCAGTGCTATCAATAAACCATGGGCTTTTGCCAGCGCATAAATCGCATGTAACGAACTTTCATCATCCATCAATAAATCGCCGGTAGATGCGCCCATGAATACTTTGATTCCAACGATGTCATCTTTAACTTTGACTATTTCCTGAAACTGGTTTTTATCGGCACCAAAAAACAGTTTATACTTTAATGGAATATTTACTTCTGCCAATTGCTGGTTGATGATCTGGGTTTTATGCTGGAGCCGTTCTTGGGTAGTGGTTGCCGGTTTGGTATTGGGCATATCAAACACTGTTGTAATGCCGCCTTTAAATGCTGCTTTAGAGGCATGTTGCCAGTCTTCTTTATCCTCCATCCCCGGAACCCTAAAATGCACATGGGGATCAATTAATCCTGGGAGCGCCAGTAACTCACTGCCATCAAGGGTTATTTCATCATTAGCGGGTAACCGTAGGTCTCGACGTGTTTCGTCAGGCATTAAGACATTGGTTATTATTAGCACGGTATTAATCCTTAAATAAAACTGAGCCTTTTTTAGCGGACAACCAAGTCCAACGTTCAAAGACCAAGAGTAGATCCTATATGAAAATTGACTATTTGATATTAAATTCGGTTAAATTACTCAACGCATAACTGTTTTCGCAATAATGACAAAGGGCAATTAATTCATTACCTTTGGGCTGCATATGGAAGCGTGATTTATATTGGTGCGAAATGCAGCGATGATTTGGGCAAATTACCAATTCATTTACTTCAGGTGGTAATTGAATTTGGGTTTTGCTTATTACTTGGTAGTTTTCAATGACACTATACATCGCGCCGCGGGCAAATATGCCGATCAGCTCAAGTTCTGCAGATGACAGACGGTAATTTTCTATTTTGATTAAATCTTTTTTGCCCATCTTTTTGCTGCTTAAATTAAGCCCAATTCCAACTGGATACTTAATATTATCTAATTTAAGCAGCTTTATTATATACCATGCACTGCCGGGTTGTAAGTGATCAAGATTAATACCGTTTTCGATACTCCCAATCTTTTTCTCCATTTAGTTATCTCCAAAAATAGTATCAAGTAATGCCTGACGAACATAGAGCCCATTTTGTGCCTGTTCAAAATAATAGGCATAGGGTGTATCATCAATTTCCACTGGTAATTCACTTAACCGCGGTAGTGGATGCATGATGCGTAAATTCGGTTTGGCTTTATTTAAGGTGTTTAGATTTATGCCATAATTACAATCGACAATTTCGGCAATCCGTTCTTTTTGCAGGCGGGTTAGATATAAACAATCTAATTCGGAAATTATCTCGTCAGCTTCTTTATGCAGCGAAAAGCGATAGCCGTTTTCAGTTAACTCACTTAATTTAACATTGCCTAGTTGTAATACATCCGGTGCAATTAGATACAGGCGCATATTGAATAATTTGCTGGCATGAATTAATGAATGAATGGTGCGGCTGTATTTTAAATCCCCCATTAGTCCCAGCTTAACTCCTTCCAAAGTTCCCTGACTATCCAATATTGAAAATAAATCGAGTAAAGTTTGTGTCGGATGTTGATTGGCGCCATCGCCGGCATTAATTACCGGAATATTCATGATTTCCGAAGCCAAGCGTGCAGCTCCATCATTGGGATGGCGCATAATTAATCCATCAGCATAGCAATTGAGCATTTTTAAAGTATCACTAAAGCTTTCACCTTTTTGACTTTGGGAGGTGGCATTACTGTCGGCAAAGCCGATAATTTTTCCATCGAGGTAGGAAATTGCTGACTCAAAAGATAAACGGGTGCGGGTCGAGGCCTCAAAAAAACACGAAGCGAGCACTTTACCATTGAGGGTGTTTTTTCTTAAGCCTTGTTTAAATTGACCTGCCAATTGCAGCAATTCCATAATGTCGCTTTTGCTTAAATCCTGAAGGCTGATCAAACCTTGTTGTTTTAATTTTGAATTCATTGTTAATCCCTTTAATTAATTGAGGCTAGAGCTAGTTGCCGCTCTGCTGCCGAAATTCGCTGATTTCCAAACAGTATCTCAATCACGTCGATTAAGGTGGTTATTGCATGTAGTGTATAACCACGACTAGCCAAATTTTCGCGACCACCTTGATTCCGCTCCAAAAAGCAGACTATATCTGAAACAATAATTCGTTCATCTTCCAAAACGGTCGTGGTTTCGGTAATACTCATTCCGGTGGTGACCACATCTTCAATGATGACACAGTTATCATTGGGATTATAGATGCCCTCAAGAATTTTTTTGGTTCCGTATCCCTTGGCTTCTTTACGTTTTAAGAGCATCGGTATTTGCTGGTCATAAGCAATCGCACTGGCAAATGCCAATGCCGAATAAGGTACGCCGCAAATATGATTGTACTTCAGTGAATCCAACTTTGTTGCAAGGAGCTGGCATAGAGTTCGGAAAATTGGTGGGTAGGAGATTGCAGTCCGAATATCGGCATAAATATAGGAGGTTTTACCGGATTTTAGGGTAAATTCCCCAAATTTAATCATTTGTTTATCGAACATCTCTAGTATCAGTTGCTCTAACATCGTGACCCCTTTCAGGCAAAAAAAAACCCACCCTACGGTGAGCAGTCAAACAATGAAAATACCAGCTACGCTGAATTTTAATAGCGAAGTAAATTTTTTTCGGCTGGTAATTGGTATTAAAGCGTTAGCGGTTAAATTCATCGTTATCTCAAGTTATAAAATTTGCGGATTATAGCATAAGCTTATACCTGTGTGGCAAAATAAATTTGTTAGGAGGACGTGCTTTTAAATAATGGACTATTCGTAGGGTAATTATCGGTTTTACTAAATTATAATAATGATAGAATAACTACTGATGTACTTTATTCAATTCAAGCGGATTTTTGTGCGATTGATTAAGTAATGTTACACCCGATAAAAAATAGATGTGTGCGTAACAGCTATTGCATGAGTTAAATTTCAGGAGGATATATGAAACGTAGTCCACTTTTGGTATTAATCGTGATGCTGACTTTTTTTGCGATTTCTTTTTTAACCAATATTCTCGGACCGATTATGCCAGCCGCAAATGCCAGCTTCCATATGTCGCTGGGATTAGCGGGCTTCTTGCCGTTTGCTTTTTTTATTGCCTATGGCGTGGGGTCGCTGCCAACCGGTTATTTTACTGATATCTATGGAACTAAACGAATTACGTTATTGGGAATGCTATTTGCGGTAATCGCATGCCTGATTTTTACTTTTTTGCCATCATTGCCGGTTTATCTGTTATCCTTGTTTTTTATGGGTTTAGGAATGGCCTTGTTACAAGTGGTAATTAATCCGTTGCTGCGAGCAGCGGGAGGTGAAGAGCATTATTCATTTTTCTCTGTGATGGCACAGATGATTTTTGCTTGTGGCTCTTTTGGTTCGCCGTATGTTTATTCTTATCTGGTACAAAATTTGCCATCAGCATCAAGTGGAATGTTGAAAATTTTAGCAGTTGCCGCACCGAGTACCATGCCGTGGGTAGCCTTTTATTTGGTATCCGGAATAATGTTTGCAATTTTACTGGTAATCATTGGGGTAGTTAAATTGCCCAAAGTGGAACTTAATGCCGATGAAAAAGTTGAAGGATTGGCAATTATTCTGGAATTATTTAAAAGTAAGGTTGTATGGGCATATTTTATCGGTATTTTTGCCTATGTCGGAACCGAGCAGGGAGTGGTAGTGTGGATTTCAAAATTTTTGGAAACGTATTATCAGGCTAACCCCGACACCATTGGTGCTCATATTTCGGCATTATTCTGGGCTGGGCAGGCTTTAGGGTGCTTGATTGGATTAATTTTGATTAAACTGATGGATCAACGGATTTTATTGGCAAGTTTTATTATTGCCGGAATGATTATTTTAAGTTTGGCATTATTTGGTGACTACCAAATTGCACTGTGGGCTTTCCCGACCTTTGGTTTCTGTACCTCCGTCATGTATCCCGGAGTATTTTCACTGGGATTAAATTCGCTATCGAAAAATCATGGTACGTTTGCCGGGATTTTATGTACTGGGATCATTGGCGGTGCGGTCATTCCATTTGCCGAGGGGCTTATCGGTAATGTAATTGGCTTAAAATTTGGTATGTGTCTGGTTTATTTAACCTTGGCGTATATGTTGGGGGTTGCTATTTTCGCGCGGCCATTGGTCAAAAATAAAACAATTTTCTCGGCAAAAGGAGCTAATTAACCATGGTTAGTAAAATTATCGGTATTGACTTAGGTGCCAGCAATGTTCGTGCCGGATTAGTTGTTGATGGTCAGATTCTTCGTCATGCCAAAGCCAAGCTTCCTGAGGGCAAAGCTTATCAAGACGTGTTGGATACAATTTTTCAATGCATTGATGAAGTACATGAACCAGACGTGGTGGCGATTGGAATTGGTGTTCCGAGTGTGGTTGATCGTGAAAAGGGGATAGTTTACAATGTTCAAAATATTCCCGAATGGTTAGAAGTTCCTCTGAAAGGTATTTTTGAACAGCGCTACGGTTGTCTGGCATTTGTTAATAATGATGCCAATTGTTTTGCGTTGGGAGAGCATTTATTTGGCAGTGCCAAAAACTATCAAAATTTTGTTGGTTTAGCAATTGGTACTGGCATTGGTGGCGGCATTATTAATAATGGCAAATTATTGCGGGATGTCAATTGCGGCTCCGGCGAATTTGGCGAAATGCTGTATCTTGATAGCAAATATGAGGACTATTGCAGCGGGATGTTTTTTTCGCTAAAACATTCTTCAACAGGTGAGGAAATATTTAATCGTGCCAAGGCGGGTAACGCCGCGGCTTTAGTTGTTTGTAATGAATTTGGACATCATTTGGGCAAATTAATCTATTCGGTTTTGCTGGCTTTTGATCCTGAAGTCATCTTGTTGGGTGGTTCAATTGCCGGTGCCTATGAATTATATCGTGATGCTGTTTTTGATGAGCTAGCTAAATTTCCGTACCCGCGAACCATTCAACGTTTAAAAATTATTTGTACAGCTACTGCGGATATTCAGATTTTGGGAGCGGCGGCACTGTATTTTGACAATATCTTGTAATAGTAGTCATGAAAAATTGATTGAAACGATGTTTATGAATCACACAGATTATTGCTAAGAAGATTTTAAACAGGCTCTAGCACTAAGTGATTGATTTTTCCTGATGGTGCACGGATTTCTTACATGCAACTAGCGCGCTAAATCTGACTTAATTATTAGTTTTATTGATGTTTTTGTAATGGATGTGTTGTAAATTATCTAATTAATAATACCCATCTGTAGTATCTGTGTTTTTTTATTAACGGTTAATCATTGCAGTAATTATTCTGGTTGTATTTGCCTTATCAACTGTTATATTTGATGAAAATTATGTTAAAATCCTACAAATTGCCGGTTAGATGCAATTGTTAGTATGAAAACATAAAAAAAAGAGCAGGTCTATCATGAAAAAATTTTTAGCGGTTTTATTAAGTGGAATGTGCGTTTCGGCAATTGCCGGTAATGTTTATATCGATGCTAATATCGGGATGAATACCTCGTGGAGTGCCTTGGGGTTAAATGCCGATGTTGGTTATATGTTTAATAAATATGTGGGAATTGAAGGTGGTTTTACCTATAGTCCCGGCTATAGTTATAATTGGGGTCCAAGTAGTTGGAGCTCTGATTATTATATGTTTGATGGTGCTGTTAAAGGTGTTTTGCCATTGACTGATGCGGTTGCTTTATACGGTAAACTCGGGTTGGCTTTCAATAATTATAGTGCTTCGTGGGGTGGTTGCCCGGGTTATTCTTGTGGCGGTCCAGCTTATTCCGGTTCTAATGTCGGTCTATTAATGGCTGGCGGTGTTCAATTTAATCTTTCCCGTCAGTGGTCATTGCATGTTGAAGATTATGCGTCAACTGGTCCTAATCCAAATTTCTTAATGTTTGGTGGTCAATTTAATTTCTAATATCGGACTTTAAGCTAAGTCTAAAATAATTTATTAATTACAACAAAAAATGGGGCAATTTACTAGCGAGTATTGCCTCTAGCTATTTGGAAATGAAAAAATGTATCGAGAACAAGATAACTATTCACACCGCACAACAGATAGAAGCAAACGTACTTCGCGGCACAATCCGAAATATCAGCGTAAAGCCAATTATCACGATGAGTATGACGATGAATATCATGAGCCAGCGCGCCGCCCGTTACGCCGTGCTAATGACGATGGTTACCACCGGAATAATTATGATACCCGTGGCTCTTCACGTGGTTATCGCCAAAAATCGCACAAGGGATTAATTTTTGCGTTAGTTGCTATTGGGGGTGCAGCAATTGCTGCTGGGGCATATAAATTGATGGCAGTAAATACTGATGCCCAAATTGTATCGGTTTCACGAAATTATATTACTATTAGGGAACCATATCAAAGTTGCCATAAAGTTGGAACGACGACCTATGTTCAGAATCAAAAAGATGGAACTACCGGTGCTTTCATCGGTGGTGCTACCGGCGCGGTCGCGGGTGGGATTGTCGGTAATCAGATTCATGGTGGAGGTGGCGGTACGGCAGTCGGTGCAATTGTTGGTGGTGCCGCAGGGGCTCTAATCGGCCGAGATGTTCAGCGTTCCAATCAACCGGACTATGTAGCCAAACATGGCACAAGTAACAAATGCGCAACTGCTTACCGTAATGTTAAAAAGCCTGCGGGCTATAATGTACAATACATGTACAAAGATAATATGGCAAATATTATTGTTGCTAATCAATTGGCAGCCGGCTCCAAAATTCCATTCCAGCAATTACAAGCAATGGCAATTCAGCAGCAGTAGTTGGGATAACAATAATTACTATAATAACAAAAGGAGATGGCATGAAACATAAATTATCTCATTGGTTGGTTGGCGGCTTGTTTTTGGGCGCACTGGGTAGCGCGGCGGCTGAACCACACGATATTCACATCAATAGTAATGGCGGCGGTGATCATGTTCGGCAGTTTAATTCAAATGGTGAACATCAAAATTTTCGCAATATAAATGATGGTGCACACTTAAATAATGAGCGCTGGAATAATGATCACTTTAATAATGATACGGTTAATGTTAACCGTGGCGCATATAATAATGGTCGGTTTGGTGCGCCATATAATAATAACTATCCACCATATCATGGTTGGAATGAAGGCCCGGTTGGTTGGAATAATGGCTGGAATAGTGGTTGGAGTAACGGCGAGAATAATGGTGGTTGGGGTGTTGGTTTGATGGAGGGAATTATCGGTGGAATTGCGGCAACCGCCTTATTTAATGAATTATTCAATCATAATTCAACGCCGAGTATTGCTTACGTGAATGGTGGTGGCAGTTCCGGTAGTTATGACGGCAGTAGTACCAGTTCTGACAGTCAACCGACTCCGGAAACTATTAATAATACTACCAATACCGTAATCAATGAAGATGATGGTAGTAATTTAGGTTATTGGCTATTGGGTGCGGGTGTTTTGGTTTTAGCGGGCTTGGGATTCTGGTATTCGCGGCGTAGACAAAGTCGCTACAGTGATGAAGAATACTATGAAGAGCAACCGCATCATCATTCATCGGCTAATCACCGTTATCAGGATCAATACGATGATGATTATGATGATGAGCCACAGCCACGGCATTTGGCTGGACGTAATTCACGGGAGCATTTAGAACAGGATATTCCCCGTGACTCGCGTAGAAAGCCGGTTCGGCGCTAAACTTTGTGTTATCTGAAAATAGTGATAAATTGGATACCCGATGAAGATGAAAGCATTTAAAATTGGGTTTACACTAATTGAAACCCTCATTGCTGTAGCGATAATTGGCGTGTTGATTCTAGTAGCACGCTCTTATTATGGTGATTTTCAAAAGCGTGCCAATCGAGAAATCGCCAATCATGTTTTGACACAAAATGTGGTGACAATGGAACGTTATTACACTCAAAATGGCAGTTACCTGCAGTTACCTTGGAGCCGATGATACTTGGCCTGGTGGTGGAATTACCAGCGTTATTGGTAGTAACGGTATCGCATATTCGATAACATATTATCCTTCGGTTGCCACCAGCTTAAACCAGCAGGCATACTGCCTGATGGCGACACCGGTACAGAACACGACTACTGACGGTAAAACGATTTATATTGATCGTTATGGTACTTTGAGTAATACTCTCCCGAATAATTGTCTTAGTACCGCCCCAGGCAATGTTTGTTCAAGTGGCGGATCTTATCCACCTTGTTCTGGAAATTGTGATGGCGGTGTTTGGAGTGCTTGTTCCGGCAATTGCCACAATGTGACAATCTGTGCTGGTGGTACTGGTTGTTCCGGTAATTGCAAGAGCAGTGTTATTTACGGTGGGGGCTGTTCGGGCGAATGTACCAATGGTAGTATTGTTTATGGTGGCTGTTCCCGGTAATTGTCCTAATAGTACCATCTATGGCGGTTGTTCTGGACATTGTGCGAATAGCACTTGTTGTGATGTTGCGGGAAATTGTTCCGCGTGCAATAAAAAGTAATCTTTAACTGAAATCATGTATAAGTTTTGCATTAGGATAGCCGATCGATTAGTTTTATATTCCACTACTTGGTAGTGCAAATATTTATAATCAACATTAAGTAAAAATATTGGTATTAATCTATTGGTTAACATAGTTGTTTATTTAGTAGATAAGATAGATTTTAAGAAGGTAGTAAAATGGATAATCAGCGTAATAATTCATCAACCCGTAATTCGCGTCAGCGCAGTTATGAGCGGATTAGTGAAAATAATCGTAATAATATTCCCTCGCGGAGACGTCCAATTGACGCAGATAGTGAACGAGAATATTCTTCTTCTCCACGTAGTAGCCGTCGGATAGCGCGCGATGAAACATATTATAGTGATTCAGCTAATGTTTCATGGGTTTCGGCTAATCGTAAAAAATTACTAATTGGCTTGGGCGCGATAGGTGCGTTGGCAGTTGCGGTTGGTCTTGGTGAGATTATTAGTAATGCTGGGAAAGTTGAGATTGCCAGTGTTCAACCGGCAACAATTACCGCTCAGCAACCATATCAGGATTGCCATAAGGTTGGCAATACCTCGTATAGTCGTAATCATAAAAATGGTACCGAGGGTGCGGTAATTGGAGGTGTTGGTGGTGCTGCGGTAGGTGGGCTGGTTACGCATTCATGGGTCGGAGCTGGAGTTGGCGCTGCAGTTGGGGCGGTTGGCGGTGACTTGATTGAACGTAGCCATCAGCCGGATTATGTCGCACATCATGGCTCATCAACCCAGTGTCAAACTGCTTATCGCCAGATTTCGGTTCCAATTGGTTATCAGGTTGGCTATTTGAATGATGGTAATGTAATTCAAATTACCACCCAACACCAACCACAGCTTGGCAGCAAAGTAAAATTGACCGAATTAGAAGCCGATCAGGTTACTCCTCAACAGCAACAACAGTTGGTGCAGCAAGCTATTGGTGGTAATAATTCAGCGGTTCCGGCAGCCGCAGGGCAATAAACTGACGATTTATCTATTTTGAGAAACGTAAATAGTGACTGAGAATAACTAACCGATTACGTTTACTCACTTGCATGGGATTTATTTTATAAAATTAAAAGGGGCTATAACAAGCCCCTTAAAGTTTTGACAACTAAAGTTAGTAGCTGGTAATTGAATATAATGTTATCGCATTCATTAGCGGAAGTTGTGTCCAGGCACTACCATTGTTTGAGCTTAGAACAACACCATTTTCACCAACTGCTGTAAAGCTACCATTACTGAACGTAACGCTTAGTAAATTGGAACTTACCCCCGCTGATTGAGTAGACCAATTGCTTCCATCGCTGGAAGAGAGAATCGTTCCACCATTACCAACGCTGATGAACTGTCCATTACCGTAGGCGACACTATGCAGCTCAACACTTGAACCGCTAGTTTGTGCGCTCCAGTTAATACCATTGACTGATTTGAGAATAGTGCCATTACTGCCCACGATTATATATAAACCATTTCCGAAACTAACTCCGCGCAATTCAGCACTTGAACCGCTAGTGACACTGTTCCAGGTGCTTCCATCGGCGGAAGTTAAGATAGTTCCAGCCTTACCTACGGCTACATATAAACCATTTCTGTAAGCTACACCCGCTAGGTTATTGCTGGTGCCACTCACTATATTACTCCAATGACCATTGCTTGACGATAGTATTGTTCCCAGTTCACCCACGGCAATAAATTTATTATTGGCAAAGGTTAGTCCCAGAATATTACTGGTGCTGCCGCTAACTACACTTTCCCAGGAGCTGGCATTGCTGCTTAGTAACATATTTCCGGCATCACCAGCAGTTACGATCACGCCATTACCGCTGCTAACCGCATATAGATTTTTGGCGGTACCGCTAGTTTGCAGACTCCAAGTTTGCGAGTTACTCGAAGTTGTTATGGTTCCAACGTCACCTACCGCCACAAATAAGCCATTGCCATAGGTGATTCCGGATAGATTATTTGTGGTATTACTGGTTTGCGAACTCCAGCTGCTGCCATCACTGGAAGTTTCAATGGTTCCGGCATTGCCTGAGGCGGCGAATATGCCATTACCATAACTCAAATTCAACAAAGTCTCGGCAATACCACTATCTACCAATGTCCATGTCGCTCCATTGTCAGTTGATCTGACTACTGTTCCGGAATTACCAACAGCGACAATAACATTGCTGCCATTATTATTTACGCCGCGTAAATTATTGCTGGTTCCACTGCTACGCTCGGTCCAGGTAACGCCATCCGGGGAGGTGGTGATTTTACCGGCTTCGCCAACGACGACAAAAACACTGCCGTTAAAGGTTGCGCTATATAGTGAGCTGCTTATCCCGCTGGTTTGTGGGGTCCAAGTTATCCCATCCGGCGAGGTCACAATTGTGCCGCCGGTGCCGACAGCAACAAACCGCCCATTTCCATAAGTGACACTACCAAATCCACTGCTAACGCCGCTAGTTTGCGGACTCCAGGTAATTGCATCCGGCGACGTAAGAATAACTCCATTGGCACCGACAGCAACGAATTTACCCGCGGCATATTTAATTCCGCGTAAATTAGTGCTAATCCCGCTATTTTGGGTTGCCCAGGTAATTCCATCCGGCGAGGTTAATAAAATTTATTTATTTGGTTTGAGGCGCCACTAATCATATAGTTGGTCGAATTTGAAGACGGCGAACTTCCCGTTGAGTTACAAGAACTTAATCCCGTCATTACCATGAGAAAGAAAATAGCGGCAAGAAAATTGCGGATGGCATTGTTGACATGCATTTGGCTAGTACTCCCAAAAAATAACAAACTGATTGGCGATGTTAGGTGTTAATAATTAAGTTACGTTTTGCAACAATCTACACGATGGAAGTAAAAAACTATCTTAGTTTCGGTTTGTTTAACCGTTTTTGAGAATAGTCACCCAATAAAATATCGCCACTAAATTATGCTAAATAGTGCATTTGTGGCGATTAGTGTGTCTATCGGTATTAATCGTGCTAAATCTAGAATTGATTATAGCACGGGTTTATTAAGCGGCAGTTAAAAATACTGTACCCCGATGGCTTTTCGTACTTCGGCGAGAGTTTGTGCCGCAACTTCCTTGGCATGGATTGAACCTTGACGTATAATTTCCATCACCGCGGCTTTATCTTTGGCAAATTGGTTGCGACGATCACGGATTGGTCCGAATTTCGCCTCGAGAACATCCAATAAATAACGTTTAACTTTCATATCGCCCAAGCCGCCGCGTTGGTAATGTGCCTTCATTTCGGCAATCGCGGCTTTGTCTTCGCCAAATACATCCAGATAGGCAAAAACCATATTGCCTTCAATTTTGCCGGGATCTTCAACTTTGATATGT
>JBPOJK010000033.1:0-27819 GCA_052033675.1 Pseudomonadota bacterium | reverse complement strand
GCAAAAGCAGAAGTAGCGAAAGCACCAGCGATAAGAACAGCTAATAATTTTTTCATATAAGTTTCCTTAAAAGTTTAAATAATGATTAATAATAATTTTATATAAATCACCGCCTGATAACGGTTGATAAATGATAACATATCGGGAGTTATTATACTGTATCTAAACAAAAAGTGCAAATTATTTATCAAGTATTTTTGTGCAGTGCACAAATTATGTGGTTGAAATTATCTCAATATCTTAAAAGTATAAAGGCATTTCGAGGTGATGTTTGTTGTTAATGTTATATTTGTCTATTACTAAGATGTTGCTCTGGGTATGATGATAGCGGTATTTTATATATAAATGAAGGTGATGGCTTGAAAAGAGCCGGTTAGTTACCATATAATAGCGGAGATCTATTTGCGGTTTACGATTGTCATGATATTAATCTATGATTTTTATGATATAACATAGCGCAAATTAAACTGCCCCAAGGGTGTTGTAGATGGGGTAAAATAATGTCCGAGTATTTTAGTAAATTATATTTTAAGGAGTACGCATATGGGTTGCTGCGAAACAAATTATTTTTATCCTCAAGTTTTAGTTGGTCAGGAAGCTCCGGATTTTACGGCGGCAGCTGTATTGGGAAGTGGCGAAATTGTTGATAACTTCAATTTCAAAGAAGCTACTCAAGGCAAATACGCAGTAGTATTTTTCTATCCGCTGGATTTTACTTTTGTTTGTCCTTCTGAGTTAATTGCTTTTGATCACCGTTTAGCTGAATTTAAAGCTAAAAATGTTGAAGTTATCGGTGTGTCAATTGATTCGCATTTCACTCATGCGGCATGGCGTAATACTCCGGTTAATCAAGGTGGAATTGGTCCGGTTGGTTATACTATGGTTGCTGATATTAAACACGAAATTTGCCAAAGTTTTGGTGTTGAAGCGGCTGGTGGTGTAGCTTATCGTGGTTCATTCTTGATTGATAAATCTGGAATTGTTCGTCATATGGTAGTTAATGATTTACCATTGGGGCGTAATATTGATGAAATGATCCGGATGGTTGATGCATTGCAATTTACCGAAGTTCATGGTGAAGTATGTCCGGCTGGCTGGAACAAAGGCAAAGCTGGAATGAAAGCATCTACAGAGGGTGTTGCTGAATATTTGGCACAACATTCGACTGAACTGTAATAACAGTTTTGCTTAATAATAGTCCCCAGTAATGAAAATTAGTGGGGATTTTTGTTGGGGTTAAGTAATTTAAGAAAGAAGTGTAATCTAATGTTACGTCAGGAACTATTGACCAAATTGAATGCGCTGCTTCAGCCGCAATTGTTTAATGATTATTGCCCAAATGGCTTGCAAATTGAAGGTAAAAACGAAATTGAGCGTGTCATTTGTGGAGTTTCGCTTACCCAGGCACTGATTGACGAAGCGCTAAAATTTAAAGCCGATGCGATAATGGTTCATCATGGCATATTTTGGAATAAAGATAATCCGGCGTTGGTTGGCATTAAATATCAGCGGGTAGCAAAATTAATTAAACATGATATTAATTTGATAGCCTATCATTTACCGCTGGATGGTCATCCAGAGCTTGGCAATAATGCCGGAATCGCGCGCTTATTTGGAATAGGTGACTGCACTCAGAGTGGTGAACAAAATTTACTATGGTCTGGTAAATTGCCACAGCCGCTAAAATTATCGGCAGTAGTGGCAAAATATTGTGCCAGTACCGGGCATGAACCGCATTATTTTGGCGACGCAGATAAATTGATTTCCAGCATGGCATGGTGTAGCGGTGGTGCACAGGGGATGTTTGGCGCTGCGATTGATTTGGGGGTTGATTGTTATTTAAGCGGTGAAATCAGTGAACCGACAATGGGCTTGAGTGCGGAAAGCTCTGTGGCGTATATCTCCGGTGGACACTATGTTAGTGAACGCTTTGGAGTTATGGCATTGAGTGATTTATTAAATCAATGGGGTATTGAAAGCCGGTTTGTTGATTTATATAACCCGATTTAATTAAGAAGCCGCGGTTGTGGGATACACATGTCCAGAGTGAAGATGAATCTGGTGAGAATATTTTTTCATACGAAATAGCATTACACCTAAATTGCCAGCGAACACGGTTATAAACAGCAGCCAGTTAGCGCCCTATTAAGTCGTATTGAGCTTGAGATTGTTCTTGGCGTAACTTTTCCATGTCAACCGCCACTAACATGCCGTTTTCGACCTTGATTTTGCCGGCAACATAGACCCGATCGGCTCTGGTTGCGCCACAAATAATTAATGCAGCTAGCGGATCATCGGCACCCCAGAATTGGATATCATCGAGTTTGAACATTGCAATATCTGCCTGCCTGCCAACCTTTAATTCGCCAATATCATTGCGTCCAAGTACCTGCGCGCCGCCATGGGTTCCCCACCGCAAAATATCGTGATGACTGATTCGCGAACTATTGTGTAAGCGTTGCAATAAAAAAGCCTGTCTTAATTCCAATAGCATATTGGAATGATCATTGGATGCCGAGCCATCAACTGCGATACTTACGTTACAGCCGGCTTTTTCGGCAGCAACGCTTCTAAATACGCCTGAAGATAAAATCATATTTGAAGACGGACAATGACTCATGCCAATCCCCGCTTGACCAAGTCGGTGCAATTCTTCATCGCTGTAATGAATGGCATGCGCTAACCAAGTCCGATCATTTAGCCAGCCGACTTGTTCCAGATAGTCGATTGGGCGGCAGCCAAACATTTGTTCACAAAATTTATTTTCATCGGCGGTTTCGGATAAATGGGTATGCATTCGAACCTGATATTTTTGTGAGAGAATGGCGGTTTTTTCCATAATTGATTTGGTTACCGAAAAGGGTGAGCAGGGAGCAAGGGCTATTTGGATCATTGCGCCGTTCTGAGGTTGATGATATTTTTTAATCACGCGTTCACAGTCGGCCAAAATATCGTCTTCATTCTGCACCACGCAGTCAGGTGGTAAGCCGCCATCTTTTTGTGATAAATTCATTGAGCCACGGGTAATTATCGAACGCATCCCCATTTCCTGCGCCGCCATTACCTGAATGTCAATGGCATTTTCAAGTCCGCGTGGAAAAATATAGTGATGGTCTGCCGAAGTCGTACAGCCAGATAGCAGCAATTCGGACATAGCGGTTTTGCTGGCGCTATAAAGTGCTTCTGGAGTTAAATTTCGCCATACTTGGTAAAGAGTTGTTAGCCAGGCAAATAATTCTTTATTCAATGAACCGTGGTAAGCTCGGGTCAAGGTTTGGTAATAATGATGATGAGTACTAACTAACCCCGGAATTACCACTGATTGGCTAGCGTCAATAATTTTATCGACAGTATTAACAGGAGATGATCCTTTAGCAACCAGTTCAATGATTTTGTCGTTTTCAATGATGATCCCATTTTCAGCATTAGTTGCTAAAATTGCCAGCGGATTTTTGAGCCAAATTTTCATGTTTTTCCCGTGTTAGATACTCGTTAATGTGCGAACTCATTTTTGAATGATTCCTGTATCCGATGGCTTAGGAGCAGGGCTAATCCAATTGTGGCACAAAAAAGTGACAAGCCGATTTTCTCTGCGATTAGACCATTATGGAAAATAAGGGTTTCGTTGCGGATAACAATCGCAATTAGAGTTCCCAGAATTGTACCACTTAAAGAAACCAAAGTATTACAAATTCCAATCCCGACCCCTTGTAATTCGGCGGGTAAAATATCCATAATTGTCGAATATGCCAAAATTGCACAGCTACAAGACAAACCCAGACCAAAATAGCTAATCATCGCAACGCTGCTGCTTAATTTTGGACCGGCAATCAACAATAATAACAAACCCAAGCTAGCCAATCCACCATTCCGTAAAAATGTCCGGCGGCTTTTTAAGCGTAGTGATAGACTGCCTAAAAGTGGATTACCGATGGCAACACCTAAAAACAATGCTGAACTAACCCGTGCTGAATGAACCAAATCATTATGATCAAAGTTATTTTGAAAAGAAATCAACCAGTTGGAACCAAAATTAAATAGCGTACCCAATAATAATCCGGCATACATGGTTACCAGCCAAAATTGTTTATTTTTGCGTAGGAGTTTCAGTGCATGGTGAAATTTTAATCTTTCTGCGGCTGGTTGGGTGATTACTGCAACTATTGGGCGTGAGCGAGTTACACATGCCAACATTAAAGTTAAAATTAGTCCGGCAATAGCAAATAATAGACTGGTATTTTTCCAGCCATGGACATGGCGAATGAATTGTGGCAGGAACATGTTGCTGGCAACCACGCTAATGTTTCCGACACATTGAGTCGCGCCAAATAATAACGAAAATTTATGTTTATTAAACCATTGCTCAATCAATATCGCAATACTGACAAAAGTAAATGCTGAGCCAGCGGCGATTAAAACCTGCGCCAACATGATGGTTAGGCTATTTTGTGCATGCCCATAAATATTCATGGCGTAACTGATTACTAATGCAGCTAAAGTTAGAACAATTCTAACTGGGTATTTATTAACAATAATTCCAGCAGGAATCTGGCAACCGGCATAGACAACTGCTGGAGTAATACCCCATAGTCCAAGGCTATGAAAGTGGTGGTCATATTGTTGTAGTTGTTGGGTGATACCCAAAAAACCATTGGTGATTGATAATTCATAAATGGCAAATAAGCTTGCAGTTAACCAGATAAACGTTGATTTTATTGTCATAAATGATTGTCCCGAATATTAATAATGGCTGATAGATAGCGTTATTATAATGAGTTAGCGCTAAATTTTAAATAGACAAATCAGCACAATCATATGTGCTATAATGCACAAATAAGTTCTTAGGCTCCCACTGCCTTGGATTTCAATAATTATTCAAACGGGATTGCTGATGTATTCTTATGATGATTTATTTTTGTTTACCAAAGTCGTGGAAATCGGCAGCTTTATTCATACTGCCAAGATCCTCAAAATCAGTCACACCACGATTAGTCGGCGGATTAAAGCATTAGAAAACCGCCTTGGGGTAATACTATTGCGTGTTAATACCAAAAATTTTGAGTTAACTGCGCTGGGGCAACAAATTTATGAAGCACTAAAAAATCAGGCGGTGCTGGTTGATGATGCGCTGGCAGATATCTTGGAGCATCAGCGTGAAGCTCATGGGACATTACATGTGGTTTTACCGAGTGTCTTGGCACTGGATTTAATTACACCACAGATTCCCAGTTTTTTGCGCCGTTATCCGCGGGTTAATCTCAAATTAAGCTATAAGAATAAAGAAATCGATATGATTAAGGAAGGGGTCGATGTTGCTATTATTAATCATCTACCGCGCCAACAAACGCAAAAAATAAGAAATATTTTTAGCGCGAATGCGTTACTGTATTGCACAGAAGATTATGTCCAAAAATATGGAATTCCGAGTACTCCGGCTGAGTTGGAGCAGCATTTGGTGACGGGATATCTGCAAAATAGTTATGACACGCCGGTGAATGTTTCACTAATCCATAAGCCAAGCGGCGAATCGGTGGTGGTTCCAATGCCTAAAAGAATCTTATCGGATAGCGGCTTGCATAATTTGCGGATGCTTGAATCCGGCGAAGTAATTGCCGGAGTTTTTGATTATGTTGCACTCAATCACTTGAATTATGAATTAGTTCCAGTCTTACCGGATTATCAATTATTTACGGTTAAATATTACTTATTACGCCACCCGCAACATGATGATTTAAAGATTCAGGTGTTTTGCCAATTTCTGGATGATTGTTTTAAATCGCTGCATTAGCGGTGGTTGTGCCCAACAACTTAAAACGATTTCAATTATAGCCAGTTTTGGCTGGCAAAATTAGATTTGCGGAGCGGTGAAAATTGCCCTAATGGTAGAAATTTAGGTGAATATCGGTTACAATCGTGGATATCTGTTCTATTTATAAGGAGTTCGCAGGTGAATAAACTCGAAACCAAAGTTATTTTAAATAAACCCGCTGAAAAACCGCTGGGTGCGGTGATTTGGCTGCACGGATTGGGTGCTGACTATAATGATTTTGTGCCGATTGTTCCTGAGTTACGGTTGCCGGTGTCGTTGAAATTTGTATTCCCCAATGCGCCGGTAATTCCGGTAACGATTAATAATGGTTTTCAAATGCGGGCGTGGTATGATATTCTGGATATGGGCGATTTACATCGGGAAGTTGATGAGCGCGGAATATTAGCCAGCATTAGTCAAATTAATCAGTTGATTGAAGAGCTAGTTGCCGAAGGATTTAGTTATGAGCAGATTGTTATTGCCGGATTTTCGCAAGGTGGCGTAATTAGTTATTACAGCGGGCTGAATTGTGCCAATAAATTGGCGGGGATGTTGATTTTATCCAGTTATTTACCGGATATTTCGTTGTTGGATCTTGCGCAAATAAAAAACAAAGTCGGTTTGCCAATTTTGATTTGTCATGGTAATCAAGATCCGGTGGTAAGTATGGCTTATGCCAAAAAAGCGACCGAGCATTTGCAGCAGCTGGGTTTAAATTATGAGTGGCATGAATACCCGATGCAACACAGCGTTTGTTATGATGAAATTCAGGCAATTAGTCATTGGTTGCAAAAAATTTACGCATAACTCTTGACGGGGGCGTTATATCTGGGCTATAATACGCTCTCATCTTAAGCCGGGATGGTGGAATTGGTAGACGCGCCGGACTCAAAATCCGGTGCCAGCAATGGCGTGAGGGTTCAAGTCCCTCTCCCGGCACCATAGATAAAAAAATACAAAACCCAGTAATTTACAAATTACTGGGTTTTTTAATGTCAGCTAGTTTACTTTGTTGATGGTTTGACATTCATCGTGTATTTTAATATTTCTCAGCAAATTCGTAGCTGTTCTTTTAGTTTTGTGGAATTTCCTTGCCATAGTGCCTAGATATTATTTCTGTATTCTCATGACCCATTTGGGCAGCTAACCAAAATATATTTTCACGATTGCTCAATACTTTTAACTTGCTCTAAAAATGGGAATATTACCGGAGTAGTTTAATTATTGTTATAACCAACTAATTTAATGGGTTTTAGTTTATCCGCGGCAAATTTTGGTAAAATACCAATTTTTTAGCGTGATTTCTAAAATCTTATAAAAATTCAACGTTTTTATTCGGTTAGCTTGATGTGGATTTCGGTATAATATCGACCAATTAAATATATTTATGGTAGCGGGGAAATTAATGGATTCTAGTCGTATTATTCAAATAATCATGGTTTTAATAATTGCATTAGCGATTATTTTGTGGAGTTATCGTAAGCTGGCGTGGCGGGTTCCGGTTTTAGGCGCTAGCACGTTAGATAAAACCGACAAACGGATAGTTTGGGGACTGATGCTTATTTATCTGGTGATAAGCGGAATTAATCTTGGCTTGCGGACTAATTTTGGAATGTGGCACGGTGATGACCCGAGCGATTCGCTGGAAATTCGCTTTGCCGGTCCAACGCAGATTAGTTCTATTGCCTACTATTATGGGCTGGGTTCCGGAAGTCTTAACCTGACCTATTACACTTCAGTAGGTGGTACTGGGAATGTCCCACTAACCAATAACAGCGCGTTATATAAATGGACAACCGTACAATTGCCGGATAATCCGGATGTTGTTGGTATGAAACTAACGGTTAATCCGCCAATAGAATTGCGGCATCTGGCATTATATGATCAGGCTGATCATTATCTGAATAATTATACGATTATTGCTTCTGATGGTAGCGATGTCAGCGGTTTAATGAGCCAAAATCAGCCCTCAGCGGTACAAAACACCTCGTTGTCAAGCATGTATTTTGATGAAATTTACTATGGACGGACGGCTTGGGAATATCTGCACGGAATTTCACCATATGCGTGGGTGCATCCGCCGTTGGGAATCTTGATTGTTGGCTTGGGAATTTTACTTTTTGGGATGAATCCGTTTGGCTGGCGGATAATGCCGGCTATCAGCGGTATTTTGATGATTCCGGTAATTTATCTTTTTGCTAAAAAAATCTTCAATGATCGTAGAATCGCAATTGTCAGCACGGTATTGATGATGACTGATTTTATGCACTTCAGTGTCTGTAGGATGGCCTCGATTGATTCTAGCTCAACCTTGTTTGTTCTCCTCGAATTAATGTTCTTCTACGACTATGCCCGCCAGCGTTTGGCTGGAAACGAAGCAAATGCCTTCAAGGCGCTATTTTTTGCCGGTTTGTTTTTTGGGATGGGAATGTCGTGTAAATGGGATGCGTTATTCACTATTCCATTGCTACTGGGATTATTGATTTATGTTGAGCTAATTCGTCGTCGTCCATCGTTATCGGTATTTATTCCGGCATTAGCCAAAGTTGCGTTAAGTATGTTGGTAGTTCCGTTGGCGGTTTATTGCCTTAGCTATTTACCGTATTTTTCTCACGATCCGGTTAGCAATTTTGTTAAATTTATTTATAATTTGCAAGGTTATATGGTCGGTTACCACACCGGACTAGTCGGACATGCCACTCATCCCTATGCTTCATCATGGTGGGGATGGCCGCTATTAACCAAGCCGTTGTCGGTGTTCTTTTGGCAGGACAATGCCAGCAATCTTGCCAGTTCAATTGTTTTAATGGGGAATCCGGCAATTTGGTGGGTTGGAATCCCGGCGTTTTTTGCTGGAGTTGGCGTTGCTGTTTATAAACGCGATTTCCGGGGAATTTATCTGACGCTGGCTATTTTAACTTTGTATTTACCGTGGACGGTAATCGGGCGCTTGAGTTTTAACTATTATTTTTACGTAGTTACGCCATTGTGGATCTTGATGATTAGCTATGTATTGTGGCAGATTAGTCAAATTTGGCCAAAAGAAAGTAACCGATTGATAATTGGCTATCTGGCGATATGTGTTTTTTTGTTTATTTTGTTTTATCCGGCAATTTCCGGTTTAGCAGTTAGTCGCGATTACGTAGTTCATTACTTATTATGGTTTAGTCCGGCGTGGAATTTTTAAGGTTTGATTTCCTACCTTAATAAATAATAGCCATGATCAGCAGGACTGGAAGTTTATCTGTTGGAGCAATAACCGATAACCACACCAATCCTGCTGATTATAACCACTTCTTTTTTGGCTAATCTGCAATAGCAAAACTCCCTCATATTACTACGAGAGAGCTTTTTTAATTCCTCAGTTACGGGATCATATCATCCGTTACTTTTGCTTGTTGTGGCATAACCACTACCGCATACGTTCCCGCAGTCGTTACTTTAGCAAAACTCACCCAGTCTGACAAGGGTGCTTTTGTGTCTGGACAAATTGATGAAAATGTGTATTGATTTGATGACAAGTATTTAATCGTGCGTGAATTTAGAGATATTTATTTGATAATTTACTGAAATGATTGATTATATCTTTGCCGATGTACGTTAAGTTGATTCAGTGCGATCAAACATTGCGAATAGTGAAAATAATTGTCAAATAACCAAGCGCTTACCGATTTTAAGCAGTTATTGGGGTGAAATTGATTAATTCAGCTGGTGGTGGATACGCTAAGTTTTTACATATTTGTTAAGCAGCATATAGTCGGTAAAATATTTAACCTTACGGCTTAAAAACAGAACGATGATTGTTAAGATGCTAAAAGTGCTGATAGTTGTGTATAGGAAAATTGTATTAGCATCAATATCCGGCAGAATTAGACTATGAGTTAATGCAGTTAATAACACAATCAGTAATAAAATTCCTCCGCTGACGATGGTGTGTCCAAAATTATAACACAGGGTTACACTGCTTAGGCGGGTGCTGGATGGAAAAAAACCGGTCAATATTCGTACCACCAATACCGCGACAACTCCGGCAATTAGTCCCAAAATTACCAGACTAGTAGCAATATGATGATTATAGCTGATACTTAAACCAAACAACCATAATGCCAAAATGTTGATAATTAATACTGGTGGCAAAATTGCCCGGGAATGGCGGGTTTTTACATAACGCAGTAATAGAAAAGAACTGACAATGCTGCTAAGTGTTGATAATAACATCAGATGCCCAATGTAGCGATAGCTGCAGTGCAGTTTATGGGAGAGAATAAATGGAATTAACAATAACAGCAACCATGCCAATGAAGCGCGCAGACCGCTAAGCAGAATCGCAAACAGCACTTGTCCGCGAAACATGGTGAAAATTTTATAAAATGGAATCATCGGTTGGATCGTTTGGTTATATTCTTTGATTCGTGACAGTCTGCGTAATAAATAAATCAAACCACACATGATTCCGCCAATAAAAAATGGAATTCGCCAGCCAAAATCATTCATTTGTGCCGGGGTATAGCTTAAATTGAGAATATCATTGATTAATACACCAAAGAGTACGCCACATTCGGCGCCGGCAATTAAACCAAAGACTGCAATGCTGCGTTTTTGTTCAAGATTACGATAGAGATAACCGAATTCGGATTGCGCTTCGGCACCGCGGGCGAATCCTTGTAAGCTGCGCGCCAAAATAACGGTAATTATTCCCATCACGAAAGGTTTTTGTGGCGCCAACCCAATTGCGATGGTGGCAAAAAAAAGCAGCATGATTATACGATTATTGATTTTTTGGCTGCTACCGCGGTTATACCAGTCGGTGTATTGTTTCATTCCCAAGGGGCGAAACAAATAACCAAAGAAAAATGCACCAAAAATCACCGAACCCGCCAGACTATGGATGAATGTGCCGGCTAGAATCTGATGCGAAATATAAATCGCCATCAATCCAAAGATTACAAAGTCATAGTATTCAAGCATGCTGCCGATTGCTGCTAAAAATATTGCTTTGCGCTCAATATGGTTTAGTTCGGATTGTAAAATTGCGCGGATTTCTCGCCAGATCATAGTTTAGGAGTCGCTTAATTAATAATAGTTGATTTTATCAGAAATCAGTCGAGCTGTGAAAAAACAACTAGTTGCGTTTCATGCTTGAATGGGCGGTAAATCATCCAAACAGCTGAAATCCTTTGATAGGCTAATGTTATAATAACGGATTACAGTATCGATTTTAGAAAGTAAACGGTGGCGGCGATAACTAATCATAAATTAGATTCACATAAATATCCAGCGCTGGATTCATTACGGGGCATTGCGGCGGTAATGGTGATTTTTCAGCATTTATGGGAAATGAGTTATCCCTCAGATGATCGCTTGCGGCCGTGGTGGTTTTTCTGTGCCGGGCATGAAGCGGTAATTTTATTTTTTGTACTAAGCGGTTTTGTTCTAAGCCATCAATTACGCTTGTTTCGCTTTGAACATTATCATCAGTTCGTTTTTAAGCGGGTAATGAGAATTTATCCGGCTTATTATGCGGCATTACTCTTTTCTGGAATAATGCTGGTGGTGGTTAATCATCATTTTGCCGGAAGTTTGAGCAACTTAAATTTGCAGCAATGGTTTTATATCTGGTCGCAGACTACTTTTGATAAAACCCTGTGGTTGGGGTCATTAACTTTGATTACCCACGAGGGTAGCAGCCTTAATGTGGCAGTGTGGTCGTTATATTTTGAAATGTGGCTGTCGCTGGCATTCCCGCTGCTGTTATGGCTACTTTTTCGTGCCGCAAAACCGTTGCGCGGAGCGATATTGGCAGTACTGTTGCTGGGGAGTGTTTATTTGTGGTTTAGCGGGCGGTTCATGGATGATCAATGGGAGAGCTTGTTGTATTATGCATGGTATTTCATGCTTGGCATGGTCATCTATCATTACCAGCCGTGGTTGCGTAAAGCTGCCGGTTGTTGTTGGCTGATTTTAGGGGTGTTGTTATATTTTTGCAATTATTGGCTGTGCGGGTGGTTAAGTTCGCGGCTAGTTCAGGAACTTATTATTGCTGGTGGCAGTTTTCTCTTAATTGTGAATGCTATTCATTTCCCGAGTTTTCAGCAAGTGCTTGGTGGTTCGCTGCTTAAATTCTACGGCAAAATTTCTTATTCGCTATATTTGTTCCATTTGCCGTTATTGTATAGTTTGACCTATATTTTAGCTAACCGGGTTGAGATTGGTGCGCTAAAAGTTATTATTTTTATTACGGCAACTATTGTTGCGACTATAAGTTATTATGCTATTGAAAAGCCCGCAGTTCGTTTTGCCAATCGTATATTAGGAAGGTAGTCATTGTGAAATCAACTAAAATTGCAGCAAAAAAATCTACTAATGTAAAATGGCTGGTAGTTATTATTGTGGTTGGAGTTATTTTGGGTTATTTCTACATTCGCCATGAAATCAATCACCGGCTAGACAGCAAAATTTATACCCAGTTGGAAGAGATGGATTCCCAGCTTGATAAATTGGAACAAAGTGCCGCGACTTTTGGTGAATTTAAAGTCATAAACGGCAAAATAACGGAGCAGGTTCATGACTTGACTCCCAAAAATTATACTGCTCAGGTGCCAGCACTAAGACTATTGATTGAAAGTAGTGCGATTTTTGCTCCGGTGACCGCAGCAAATTTTGAGAGTTTAATTGCAGTAACTACTGATCAGAGTTATAAAATCAATAAACGTCAATTTAAGCTTGAAGTGCGGGAATTGAAATTTGGCTATAATCAGCAGGTTAAGCAATTTAATCAGCAAATTATTGATATTGGCAGCCAATTAAGTGCGCTGGAAGCACAAGTCAAGGACATTGATAGTTCTGATTTGCAGGCATTGGAGCAGGCGCGGATTAAATTTATCCGCCATAAACTAAAAACTGTCGATGAAAAGATTAAAGCTAATCTTCTAATCGAGGTTTTGGAAGATTTGGACGAACCGGAATCTGCTCCGGTAAAAAATTAATTTAAGGAACAGCTAATGACAGAAAAAATTGATAATGCTACTCCGGTAGCCAGTAACTTTATTCGCGCAATTGTTGAAGATGATCTAAAAAGCGGTAAACATAGTCAGATTATTACCCGGTTCCCACCGGAACCCAATGGTTATTTGCATGTTGGACATGCCAAGGCAATTTGTCATAATTTCACGCTAGCTGAAGATTATCAGGGTTTGTGTAATTTGCGCTTTGATGATACCAATCCGGAAAAAGAGAGCGATGAATTTGTTAATTCAATTAAAGACAATATCAGCTGGCTGGGCTTTCACTGGAATGGCGAAGTTAAATACGCGTCGGATTATTTTGATAAACTCTATGAATTTGCCTTATGGTTTATTGATAATGATTTGGCGTATGTTGATGATTTGACCGCCGAAGAAATGCGTGAATACCGTGGTACCTTAACTCAGGCAGGCAAAAACAGCCCGTATCGGGCACGGAGTGTCGCTGACAATCGGGACTTATTCATTCGGATGAAAAATGGCGAATTTGCGGATGGTTCCAAAGTGTTGCGGTTAAAAATTGATATGGCTTCCCCGAATATGAATCTGCGCGATCCGGCAATTTACCGGATTAAACGGGCACACCATATCCGCACCGGCGATAAATGGTGTATTTATCCGATGTATGATTATACTCATTGTATTTCTGATGCGTTGGAAGGAATTACCCATTCATGCTGCTCTCTGGAGTTTGAAGATCATCGTCCGCTCTATGATTGGGTGGTGGATAAATTATTTACTGCCGGATTGTTACCGTCGCGTCCGCGGCAAATTGAATTTTCGCGCTTGGTGTTGAATTATACGGTTACCAGTAAGCGTAAGTTAACTCAGTTGGTTAGTGAGGGTTTGGTCAGCGGTTGGGATGATCCGCGAATGCCAACCATCGCCGGAATGCGCCGCCGCGGTTATACGCCTGGTGGAATTCGTTTGTTTGCGACCCGTTGTGGGATTTCTAAATCGCCGAACATAATTGATGTACCGGTTTTGGAAACGGCAATTCGTGAAGAACTGGAAAATAGTGTACCACGAATCATGGCTGTGTTAAAACCATTAAAAGTAGTTTTGACTAATTATAATGTCGGTGAAACCGGTTCGCGAGAAGCTGATTTCCATCCACAACATCCTGAATTTGGCAGTCGCTTGTGTGAATTGACCCCGGAAATCTACATTGAGCACGATGATTTTCAGGAAGTGCCGGAAAAAGGCTTTCAACGCTTAACCGCCGGTGGTGAAGTTCGCTTGCGCCATAGTTATGTGATCAAATGTGATGAAGTGATTAAAAATGCGGCTGGTGAAATTATTGAGCTACGTTGTAGCATTGATCCGGCAACTTTGGGTAAAAATCCTGAAGGGCGTAAAGTTAAAGGTGTGATTCACTGGGTAAGCGCTACCAAGTCGGTAGCAGCCGAAGTTCGCGTATATGAGCGGCTTTTTACGGTAGAAAATCCGGATGGTGTAGCCGGGCACGATTTCAAAGAATTTATTAATCCGCATTCATTGGAAAAACTAACTGCCTATATTGAGCCAGCAGTGGCAAATGTTAAACCGGAAGATCGCTTCCAGTTTGAGCGGATTGGTTATTTTGTCGCTGATCGGGTAGATTGTGATGCGGCAGCGGGTAAATTGGTTTTTAACAAGACCGTGGGTCTCCGCGATACTTGGAAAAAATAAGCCATGTTTTTATTGACTCGGCGACAAAAACTTAGCATTTTGTTCGCCATGACTGCCTTGATGCTCCTGAGTGCCTCGGCAACCGATATTTATATTTCATCACTGCCACAAATGGTCACGGATTTTAACGTTACGCCAGGTATTATTAATCTGACCTTGGCAGTTTACAATCTGGGAATTGCGTTGGGAGTGTTTTTTGTCGGCGAAATTAGTAATCGTTATGGACGGCGACGCTGTATTTTAACCGGTGCCGGCTTATTTGTCGGCTCAGCTTTTTTGATTGCACTGATTCCGTCAATTTATGCGATTATCGGTCTACGCTTTATTCAAGCCTTGGGGGCGGCGGTAATCGTTATCGTGCCGCGGCTAATTCTCAAAGACTGTATGAATGAACAAGAACAATTGCATGGCAATGGAATTTTGCTGATGGGGTTCATGATTTCGCCGGCAATAGCGCCGGTTCTTGGTGCCTATCTGGCTAAATTTTTTGGCTGGCAAAGTTGTTTTATGCTCAGCGGAACCTTGGCATTTGGACTCTTGATTTATTGCTGGAAAACCCTGCCGGAAACCAATGCTACACCGATTACGCGCTTTGCGCCGGTAAAAAGCTATTTGATTAGCTATGGTCAATTGCTGTTGGATCGCTCATTTTGGAATTTGACCGCGATTTATGCCGGTGCGGTTGGTTGCTATTATGCTTTTATTGGTGTTTCCAGTTATTTATACATTGATCATTGGCATTTTTCACCGACGGGCTATTCATATTTATTTGTCGGTATTTCATTAGCCTATCTGGCGGGAAATATTCTGATGCAGCGCTTAAATCATCATCGCTGCCCGCCCGCGCGGATTTTGGGTTTTGGTATTTATTCAACGCTCAGTGGAACAATTTTGGTGGTTTTAAGCGTGCTGTTACCGCCAATGATTGGGATCGTGCTGGTTACGGTGGGGGTGTTTTTTATGCGTGCCGCCAATGCGATTATCAGCCCGACTACGCAGGTACGATTAATGAATTGTTTTAGTCACAAAAGTGCTCATGCGCTGGGGCTAAATATGTTTTTGAGCTTTTTGGTAATAAGCTTGGTTACTTGGTGTGTAACGGTTTTTCCCAGCAAACCATTATTGAGTTTGGCACTAATTTCGGCAATTTCGGTCGGTGTTTGTGTTTTGGCATTCTGGCTGATTCCGGTGGCAAATCCACCGGCGTCTGAAGCGGATGATCTGGTAATTGAATAGATAATTATTGATGAACATACAGTATAAATTTTTAAAAATCAAGCTCTAAAATAAACTAAGCACGTAACATCAATAATCAGTCGGCAGGAGAATCAAATGTTTATTTTAACTAAATTACAAAAACGGCATATTCTAATTGCCATGACGGCTTTAATGCTGCTCACTGCCTCTTCGACCGATATTTATGTCCCATCATTACCGCAAATGGTGAAAGATTTTGATACGATTCCCGCAATTGTCAATCTAACCCTTTCCAGCTACAATCTGGGGATTGCTTTTGGGGTGTTGTTTGCTGGTGAATTAAGTAATCGCTACGGACGTCGAAATACGATTTTATATGGAGTTGCCTGTTTTACGGTGGCTTCTTTTTTAATTGCGGTGATGCCCTCAATTCATGCGATTATTCTCCTGCGGCTGATTCAATCACTTGGCACGGCGGTAGTCGTAATCGTGCCGCGGCTGATTTTGAAAGACAGCATGGATGCGCGTGAGCAAATTCGTGGTAACGGAATTTTGCTGATGGGGTTGATGATTTCGCCGGCACTGGCGCCAGTCTTGGGTGCGTATATTGCCGAATATTTCGGTTGGCGGAGCTGTTTCACTTTTAGTGGCGTTTTTGGGGTGTTATTGTGGATCTATTGCTGGAAAACCACTCCCGAAACCAATCTTACCCCGTTGACTAATTTTGCCGGGTTGGGAAACTATCTGCAAACCTATTTCAATATTCTGCGCAATACTAATTTTCTGGCATTGACCGCGGTTTATGCTGGAGGTGTCGGTGCCTATTATGCCTTTTTAGGAATTTCCAGTTATCTGTATATTGATCATTGGAATTTTTCGCCGACTGCGTATTCATACCTGTTTATTGGGTTATCATTGGCATATTTTTCAGGAAATATTTTGATGCAACGGCTGAATCGAATCAAACTTCACACGGTAAAAATTATCGGTTTTGGGGTTTATTCGACGGCGATAGGAGCACTGATTGTGGTGATTTCGGCATTCTTGCCGTGGAAAATTTTGGTAATTGTCCTGGTTACACTAGGTGTACTGTTTATGAGAGCTGCTAATGCAATCATCAATCCGACTACGCAGGTAAAATTGATGCTGATTTTTAATGAACAAAGTGCTGCGGCACTCGGTTTGAATATGTGTATTAGCTTTACTACCGGAGCGCTGGCAATTTGGATGGTAACCCTGCATCCGGAGCGTCCCTTTCTGGGGCTGGTAATTATTTCGGCACTATTTGTGATGTTGTGTTTGGTGGTTTATGTCTTAAATGCCAAACGCCTGCAGCAGGCATAATCGCTTTTTAGCCGTAATTAAAACATTTAGGACACGGATTAGAAAATTATAATTGATATTATTAGGAATTTCTATTAAAAGCCTGTTGGCAAGAGAGCATGTCGTGTTAAAAAATAATTCAATGTATTACTTATGGCATAATCAACTTTCGCCACCACAACGAAAAATAATATTTGCTTTTCTCTTCCAGAATCTGGTTGAATATGTTATTTTTTTCGCTTTATTGGCACACCATCATATGATTGCAATGATGGTTTTTGCAACATCAAACTGGTTTCCCGCAACACTTTATTTTGACTTACTATTTAGTGCTATTTTGGGAAGTTGTTTTATTATTTTTTTATTAGTACTACGCTATCGGATTGTAATAAATCCAGCCGGAAAAGTAGGGGGCTTTGTCTGCTATAGTCAATTTATGTACTTACTATTTTTAACATTTGGTTTACATTTTGTCAAAACTTATGACCTGTCGATTCTATTTATTTTCATATTGATTTCAATTGTTTTTGCAATTGGTTATGCGTGCGATAAAGTTATTACGATTGGAGCATTAATTTCGATTATAAGAAATAACAAATCTGCATATGTATTTTTCGGACAATGTTATTTTTTTACACTCTCGGTAGGGCTTATTGTAGCTTCTTTTTTGAATAAATTTTCTAATGCAAAAATTAATCATCTTTCGATCAAACCAATTGTGATGGGATTATTGTTGGTAAGTTTTATTGGGGCTATTTTTTCTCACGCGTTGGCTCGTTACAAAGATCAACTTAGTATAAGTCAGATGCGAACAATCAATCTTAATCTATTTCGATATAAACGTGAACTTATTGCTCGGATCGGCTTAAATATTCTCATAGGCGCTTTTTTAGTTAAATGGTATTTTACAATGCCACTATTTTTGCAATATTCTGAAAACTGGAATACAAAACGGATTGCAAACGCAATTTTTATTGCATCATTATTATCTTTGATGGTAAATTGGTTGTTTCGAAGCAAATTTAATAAATCTGATCCATATAGTTCATTTGTATATATTTTGCTAATACTTTCGGTTACGATAGTGTTTGTTACTGCAAATTTATATTACCACCATTGGATTTTATTCTGTGTTATTTTGATGGCTATATTTTATAATTCTCTTCAGTCAACAGTGAATGAAATTACTCATTATGATGTTATTGACATTGAAGTTAATTTAATTTCTTTAATCATTGGTAATATTGTTAGTTTAGTTTTATTTTCATTTATTATCAGCGGAATGAGTATTTTTATCTCTAAACAAGTTGGAATCCATTCGCAGCCAATAAAAATGTCTTTGTTATTATTAAGTTTCATTGTTATGGCTATCTACAGCTTCTATAAATTAATTCGTTATCGTCGAAAACGGATTGATTCATACGGTGAAAAGCATTCAATGCTGCCGCCCGTGAGACTTTAAGATCAACCAGTGGTTGCGGATAATTTACTCCCAGACTAATTCCAGCGGCGGTCAAAACTTCTTTTGGTGCATTCCACGGCTCAAATAAAAATTTGGTTGGCAACTTGGCTAATTCGGGAATATACTTACGGATATAGTCGCCATTCGGGTCAAATTTTTGACTTTGCGTAACTGGATTGAAAATTCGGAAATACGGTGCAGCATCAGCACCACAGCCGGCAATCCATTGCCAACTGGCACTATTGCTGGCCAAATCGGCATCAATTAAACATTTCCAAAACCATCGAGCCCCATCGCGCCAATGCTGGAGCAAATTCTTCACCAGAAATGATGCGACAATCATCCGCACCCGATTATGCATAAATCCAGTTTGCCAGAGTTCGCGCATTCCGGCATCGATAATTGGTATCCCGGTAAGTCCTTGTTGCCATGCCCGCAGTTTATTTTGGTCATATTGCCATGGGAAATTAACGAACTTATGGTCAAGATTATTATATGCCAAATCAGGGTGGTAATATAGCAAACTGTAGGAAAATTCGCGCCAGCCTAACTCTTTGCAAAAAATCTCGACATTGTCACTATCGCCAGAATTACGTACCGCATACCAGAGCTGATTGGGGGAAATCTCACCAAAATGGAGGTGCGGCGCTAAGCGGGAGGTATTTTGTTGAGCCGGAAAATCCCGCCCATAGTGGTAGTTGTTAATTCCGGTGGCTAAAAAACCCTCAAGTTGCTTGATTGCGGCAGCTTCACCGATTTGCCAATTTGCCAACAGCGGGGTATCCCAATTTATTTTCGGACGCAGCGCTAGGTTATCAATTGTGGCAGAGTTACCATCTTTAAACAAATTAAGTTTTGGAACGGGGAGTGGGTAACGCGGTGGAGTTGCCTTAAGACAGCCATTGCGGTAAAATGGGGTAAAGACTTTGTATGGAGTTCCATCTGTTTTACAAACTTCCCATGGCTCCCACAATAATGAACCATTATAGCTATGCACGGTAATGCCCAATTGTGCCAATTGCTGTTTTAATTGGGTATCGCGGATAATTCGCCACGGTTCGTAGCAGCGATTCCAAAAAATATCGCGGATTTGCAGGCGGTGGCATAAATCCTGTAGAATTGTAACGGGATTACCGCGATAGACCGCCAAATTCTGTGCTAGACTGTCATTTAATGCTGCTAGCGAGCGCTGTAACCATGCGCGGCTAGCGGCGCCCAGCGCAAATTCAGCAGCGGTTTCATCATCCAAAATATAAACCGGTAAAACCGCGCCGTGGCTGGCAGCAGCAGTCAATGCAGGATTATCGGCTAAGCGTAAATCCTGACGAAACCAATGGATAACTTTTGTGGTAGTCATATTTTATCAATTTAAGGTTTAGCTAAAGCGCCGTGTTTGGTTAAATCTTGGGCTATTTTTTCGGCCAATAATTTATAACCCTGCGAGTTAAAATGGACATAATCCGATTTGTAACGTGGATCTTTTTCCAGTTCAGCAATAATCTTATCTTCTAATGGCAGCTCATTTTGTTGTGCCAATTCTTTATAAAATCCGGCGCTTGCTGAAAAAAGGCTTTTTGCTGGAACCGCTACCAGCAGAATCTGAATGTTTTTTTGCTTGGCTAGCGTGATCATTTGCTGGAGATTCGCCTTAGTTTGAGCCGGATTGAGATTTTGCAAAATATCATTACCGCCTTCCATCAATATAATCAGCGCAGGTTTAGTTTCATCAATTACCTGAGAAAAGCGAGCCAATCCCTGGGTGGTGGTTTCTCCGGAAATTCCGCTATTTATTACAGGATGTCCAGAGATTTTTGCCAAGACTTCTGGATAACTGTCTTGGCGACTAACCCCATAACCGGCGGTCAAACTATCGCCAAAGGCTAAAATTGTGCTACCAGCTGCTAATGGTGTCAGTTGATGGGAACAACCAATTAGTAGCAGACTGATAAGCCCAATTATCAATTGATAGCAATTGAATGAATTACTTTTGCGCATTTTTTCGCCCACCATTTCGCCAGCCACAAATTAAACTCAGCAGCGTAATTGTCAATGATAACCATAATAACGGACGATTGCCCCATTTTTCAAAGGGCGTTTCACCGTTATAACCATACACCTGGGCTTGCGCAACTCCGGCTTGATACGGCGGAATTGAGCTGATCACCTTACCATGATTATCGATGATGGCAGTATCACCAGTATTGCCATCTTGCAGGAAGTAGCGCTGGTTTTCTAGTGCTCGCGCCTGCGAGAATTGGAAAAAAGCATCTTTCATGCCGGTTTTGCCATACCACGATAAATCCGATTGATTAAGCATGATTTCGGCATTTTTGGTATTTTCGGCAACGAAATCGTTGATGGCATTTTCATAACAAATATTGAATGCAAATTTATGTCCGAGCAATTGCGCTGGTGGCTGAATCTCGGCACCCGGCAGATAGTTCTCAATTAAACTGGCACTATTTCCCAATAGCGGTGCCAACCAGGTGTTTTGTAGAGGATTATATTCGCCAAAAGGTACCAGATGATGCTTAAGATATAATGGATTGATAGTATCGGTGCTGGCAACAATTCCGGTTTGTTCGCTGCCATCCGGATTATGAATCGGGGTTCCAAATAATAATAGCGCTTTTTTAGCCGCGGCAATTTGATTTAATTCATCAAGATAACCGGGTGTGAGATAGTTTAGACCCGTGCCAAAGACCGTTTCGGGGAGGACAATTAAGTCCGCCTGAGTATTTTGGATTAATTCGCGGCTGGTATTTTCGATTTCAAGTAAAATTTGCATGGTATAGTTTTTGGTTGAAAAAACACTGGGTTGAACTAGGGCAACGGTCAGTGGTTTTTCTTGACGCTTAGTATAATCAATGTTGGCAAGCACTAGCGATAGGCCGACAAAAGCTGCCATACCAATGGCCACACCAAACAATTGGCGTTTATGATGGTTGATTATTAACCAGCCAAATAACCCACTGAGCGCCAGCAAGATGAAGCTAACCCCATACACCCCGATAACTGGAAAATAACCGCGGAAGAGTAAATTATTAACCTGGGTATAACCCAGCGCATACCATGAGCGGGGGAAAAAAGTATCCCGCAATAATTCTGTCAGCACCCATAACGATGGAAACAGTAATAATTGGTTTACGAGCGGATAACGGGTTTTAAAGTGCGCGTAAAAACCACCGATTAAGCCTATGTAAATTGCGGCATACAGACAAAGAATTAGGGTTAAAAAGTACGATAGTATATAGCCAGCACCCACCTGTAGCCGGAAATAATAACTAAACCATTGTCCGATAAATGCAATTCCAGCCCCAAGATAAAATATATAGCCATAAACAAAGCTGCGCCAAAATCCGGTGCGGTGTTCCAGCCCATAAATAAATATTGCCAAGACTGGAATTAATGACCAACTGATGGCATGCGGTGGAAATGACCATGACAATAACATTCCCAGTATAAAAACGCCGGAAAAAAATCCTAATGGTTTGCGTAAGTAATGATTGATTGTTTTCATAATTTGATTAATTTTTTACTAAGAGGCTACGGAAAAAAGCCGTGGTAATAAACGGTGCCGGAATTTCAAAAATCCCGGTTTTTAATAGCTGGTAAGGTGGGGTGCCATAGCCATATTCATAAACCAATTCGATTATTTTATCAGTTGATGCTCCTGCTATCTCAAATTTATCACAAATTACGCTGATACTTTTGATTATTGTTCCACGGTGGACACCATAAATATCGGCAATCTCTTTCTGGCTGAAGCCGATTGTTAGTAGAAACATTATCTCCTCTTGGCGAGTACTTAGTTGAATTTTTTTATTGGGAACTTGATGTTGCGAAAGCGAAAAATCTTTGGCTTCAATAATGCAGCCGATAACCGCTTTATTTTCCGCACAAATAGAACGAATTTCGGTAAAATGTAAAATCCGACCATTTTCAAATGGCGCAGAAACAATCGCTCTAACCGGATTAAGTGGCTGGCGACAGGCTTGTTGTTTCATTCTTGCCATGTCTTCGAAATAATCAATGCCTTCAGGGTGATAGCGCAGTGATAAAATTTCCTGCATTTTGCGTCCGACCAATTCTTCGGCAGTACTAGCACCCAATTCGGTAAGCCGGTTCACTCCGGCAAATATTACCGTATCCTCTAAGTCCAGCACCAAGCAGTGCGAATCATCCGGATAGAATGCATTCAGGAGCATTCGAGCTTTTTCTGTGATCACTGACAATTATACCTTTTAAAAATAGAGATTGTTTTTATGATTAAGGATTATCCGAGATTCTAACATGCCTTAATTTTTGTGATAAAAAAGCTTGCAACCATCATTTTGATGGTTTATTTTTTTGAGGTTAGTTTGTATAATTGACTAAGTTAAATTACTATTAAGGCATGTGGCTGAATTATTGATTTATATCAGTTGGATACGCGAATGATGCACCAGTTTCAATTACTGGTTAAAAAGTATTTTGCATGAAATCGTAATTTTACAACGTTTTTATTTTGGGATGGGTCATGAAAAAACTACTACTTTTATTTTTAAGCACGACATCCGTACTTGCCTATGCGGATAGTGCTGCAGCAACTACCGCGGCTGAAACGGCTAGTCCAGTCTATATTAATGTCAACACCGGTTTTGCAACCTTTGCTAATTTACCGACCGGTTCATGGGCGGGTGCAATCAATGCCGGTTATAATTTCAATCAAGCTTTGGCAATTGAAGTTGGCTATAACTTGTTACCAAGCTCCCAATTCGGAACAACGGTTACTGAGAATGTTTTTGATGTGGCGGTAAAAGGAACCCTACCGTTAACTGAGATGTTCTCATTATACGGACGATTGGGAGTTGGTATTGGTAGCAATAGCTGGAGTGGAACTGCACCGACTACCGGCAATTGCATTTTATGCGCTAGTGGATTGAGTAGTACTTATGGATTAGGTTTAGCCGGGATTGGCGCATCGTTTAAATTAAGCCAGCACTTTGATTTACGGGTTGAAGATTATGCTTTAGTTCCCTTCCAAAACACTTATACCGGAACTGCCAATGTAGTTACCGGTGGTGTGCAATATAACTTCTAAAGAATAATTGTCTCTTTATTGTCGTTCCTGCCTCTGCCTAGGTGGGGATAAACTCGGGCAGGTAGATGCACATGCGCGTTGTTCCTGCGCAGGTAGGAATCCACAAAAAATAGCAAATAAAATAGGATGAGAAAGAAATATGAAAACTAACAATATCTTCAAAAATATTGCCGGTGCGCTGGCGCTGGCAACACTAGCCGCCTGCGGTGACTCCGGCAGCTGTCCTCCCGGACAAAGCGGCGAATTATCATTGGCAATAACCGCACCGAATCAATATCCGGCGGGAGTTGCGGTAACCGCTTATCTAACTATGACCAATACCTCAACCGTAAATGCAACTAATTTATACTATGCGGTACCGGCAGCAACCAATTATACCGGTAGCAACAATATTACTATTCAAAATGGTGTTGGCAATAATCCCTGTGTAAATATTGCCGCGGGTGCCAGCTGTACATTCCCGGCACAAATTTCAGCAAATTCACATCCGGGTAGTTTCACGGTTACAGCGACACCAAACGGCAGCAGCTCACAAAGCAGCATTAGTAAACTGGTTACGAAAGTTGAAACCAAACTGGGACTACAATCAGGTAGTTTGGAGCTGACTGCCAATATTGGTTTGAGTAATGTTCCAGCCAATAATAATTCTGGCGCTAATGGGATAACATTTCTCTATGCTAAAACCGTAAAACAAAATGCTAACGGTGCAACACTGGTTTCAATTGTCGGTGTAGTAAAATCGGCAACTGCCGGTACGTTTAACAATATCAATCTAACTGATGCTAATGGTAACTTATTGAAGTTTGAAAACATCAGTGGTGCCAGTACCTCGCCATTAGCACAAAATTCGGTGGTAACCTTCCTGCTTGAAATTCCAGCAGGGGTTAACAGCTACGACTTTTATGGACAAACCACCAATAACGGAGAACCAGAAAATCAAGGTACTGCCAAGAATACTATAAACTTGGTTGATGATAGCGTTGGAATCTTAAATGCTCAACCGGTAACTTTCAATTTACAATCCGGCTATGAATCACAAGTTGTAACTTATACCAATACGGGATTAGGAGCTGTTTCAAATATTAACATTACACTTCCTGAACCGCTAACCTTGATAAGTAATGGCTGTTCCGGTAAAACTCTGGCTAGCGGCGACTTCTGTAATTATAGCTTACGCTTTAATCCTGCCTCGCTGGTTTCAGGTACGACAACCCTGGTAGCTACCTATAACAATGGACAGTCGACAAATAATGAAGTAGATTCAACCATTACTTATACAGCGTTGGCGCCACAAGCTGGCTTAGCCATCAGTGGTAACAGCAACCCCAACTTCAACTTCAGTAGCAATACGGTACAAACTATTGAATCCAGTCTGGTAACTCTGACTAATAGCGGCAGCCGTCCACTTTATGGTCTGGCATTTGATGTACCAACTCACTTTACTACTTCGGTTAGCGGTGTAGCTAGCCCGTGTGGTTCAACACTTGCAGTTGGTTCAAGCTGTAATTTTAGCTTAATTTACACCAATGGAACCGTGACACCAGCAACTCAAGCAACGGCAAAGGTAAATTATAAATATACCGGAATCAACCAGCAAGAACACAGCGGTTCTTCACAGATGACCTTAACCTATCAAACTACGCAGGCGATGGCGGCTTTAAGCATTACACCGGCAGCACAGGCTTTTGGCAATGTGCTGAATAACAATAGTGCGACCAGTCCACAACAAACCTTTACCGTGGTGAATGGTGGTCCTAATCCAGCAAGTGCGGTATCACCAAGCTTCACTGAGTCAAATGCCGCTTTATTCAATATCACAAGTTCAAATTGTGGTTCATCAATTCCGGCAAATAGCAGCTGTACCATTACTGCCAAGTTTGGTCCATTTGCAAGCAGCACTGCGGCAGGTAGTAAAGCCGCACAACTGACGATACAGTATAAACCATACGCCGGCAGCACGAGTACACTAACTGCCAAATCAACTGTAACCGGACAGGCTGTTAGTGCTCAGTCAGCGATGATTGATTTATCCAGCGCCGTAGCCGCAGGATTTGAATCCGGCACTGGTACCGCAGGAATACCTTATACGGTAACAACGGGAAATTCCGCACCGACTTTAACTTATACGCTAACCAACAGCGGTAATGTTCCAGCAACCAGCTTCTATCTTAATACCGCAGCGTTAAGTGGCAAATGGACACTTAGCAGCAACAGCTGTGGAACTTCCAATGCTAAAGTTACTCTTGCCAAAGGCGGTAGTTGTAATTTTACGGTGAGAATTGCTTCAACCGCGACGGTGCAAGCCAATAACTTTGTGCCAAGTGAAATCGAGGCAAACTGGGTGGATGAAGATAGTCCGGCACCTGATGGACAAAGTCAGAATCTTGCCGGCAATACCGTTTATGCTTCGATTATTGCTTTGCCAACGATTACCGTAACAGCAAGCCAAGACCCTGTTGCAGGTGGCGCATGTGCCGGGATTTCAGCATCAATACCAGCGGCGGTTTCATCACCGATAACAGTAACATTTACTGTTGCACCAGTTTCTGCAAACGCATATGGATTTGGCTCTGGTCCGGGTGGTGCGCCATTTGCATCAACAGCAAGTTGTACTATTACTAATCCTGACACGACATGTCATACTGCCGATGGTGGGGATTTATGTGCAGCAACAGGTTCTGGTGGAACAGAAATCACTGTAACCGGAAGTGCTAGTGGCTATCAAAGTGGCAGTGCACCAGTTACAATTAAATCATCACCTTTCAATATATTTCAAACAGATACCAGTGGAGGTTATGCTGTTCCAGCTGGTGGGGTATCTTCTTTTGATGCTGCTTGTGTTGACTATGCTGTGACTAATAATATTCCCGGGGATTATAAAGCCTTAATCGCCACTGCAACAAGGTACGCAGGCGGTTCAGATTGGGTGATCCAGCCTGATACACATTATCAAGCAATTTATTCTAATGGATCAGGTGGATTTGAATATCAAGATCTTTTTACCTCTGATAGCAATGGTAAACCCCCAGTAACTCTATCAAACAATATATATGGATTTACAAATAAAGGTCAAAGTTATGCGTGGGGAGGATTCCAGAATAATGAATTTTATTATGACCCGACACTGACTAGTGGTAACTCACAGAATTGTACAAACTGGACTAGTAATAGTTCTAGTCTTAGCCCTAAATACCTGTATACTGCTCTCGCAGCATCTCAGCCTAACTGGTCGACAACCAATGCATCAGGGTCATCGGATCCTGCTCGTGTAAATTGTGCCGGAAATGGGTATCAGCAGGATGGTAATATGCAGTTGGTTTGCGTTCAGCAACCGCCACCACCTGCATGTGGAGATGGTGGAAATTGTCGTATTTTCACAACCGCTAACTTTACACGTGCCGATGGTGGTGCTAATTTGCCGGCAGTTGCTAATACTCTCGGTCGTGGCTCTTTCACTGATGGCTTTCAGGCTGGTGACGCAATTTGCGAATATAATGCTGAACAAAATAGTTACAGCGGTACATACAAGGCACTAATAGCTGGAACTAATCGTCAACCGGGTGGTAGTGATTGGGTTATCAAAGCGAGCACTCCATACACTCGTGGTGATGGTACGGTGATTGGTACCAGCACTGCTGGAGCACAGTTACCGGCAACACTAACCAATTCAATATCAACCAGCATGACGCCGGCATTAAATGGGTTTGCGCTTAATTCAGAACCATGGGTCGTAGATACTACTTATGGTAATTGTAATAACTGGACTTCGGCAACATCGGGTACTTATGTTTATAATGGAACACCCTCTGGAACGATAACTGTTGGTCCGGCAGGTCTTCCACCTGGGGCTGGGTATTTATCTAGTCTAGGGATGCAGATTGGTTGTGATAGCCTAACTTCAGTATTGTATTGTGTTCAACAATAATTGATTTCAATTTGGGAAAGGCTACCGATTTTTCGGTAGCTTTTTTAGTCTTTAACCGAATTATTAAGAAGCTTATTGTGTTGATTGTATGAAATAAAACCGGTAAAATTTTTAAGATGGTATTATTGAAAACGAAAAAATTACGTAGTCGATGCTAAAAAACACATATCAAATTGTTTTAATTAAATATAACACCAATTTCAAGGAAGTAAATCTACCAGAAATGCTAAAATAACGTCCTAAACCTTGTAGATTGGGAGTCTAAATCAAGCATGAAACCAGCAAAAAGAAGCAAAGAATACCAATAGGATTTATTAAAAATCCAGC
>JBPOJK010000185.1:0-37805 GCA_052033675.1 Pseudomonadota bacterium | reverse complement strand
CTAGAATTGCCCAAACACGATCGGAAATATCGTGCCTCCTGTGTGCTGGAATTGTCATAATAAATCTCTAAGTTAAAATATAAAGCTATATTATAACAATATTAACTCATGACGACACTATCTAGATGATTTATTAAAATTCAAAATAATTATGGTGGTACAAGATGCAAAATAAACTTAAACTAGTTGTTTTAACTTCATTAATGAGTGTGGCGATCACTGCCTGTAATAGTGGTGGTAGCTCATCAGCCACGGTGCAACCATTTGTGCCGCAGCTTAACCAAAATGCGATAAATTTTATTTTTGTCCAAAGTTTTGAATCCAATCCGGCATTTAACAATCTCTCAGTACAGGGATTTAATCATTCTTTGCAGTTCGGACAGTTGCTCAATCAGATAACCGCGTCACGAATTGCGGGGATTTTTGCCTTAAACCCAGCCAGCAATATTGTGAACGGTTATCCCAATATGGCGGCGATCCAAAGTATCGAAAACTATGCGGTGTTAAATGGGCACGGAATTAACGACACGTTACCAAATAATCCCGATACCATTGGCTCGCTGATTTATGATGTTTTATCCAATAGCAGTACTGGAGCCACCAGCGGCAATTACATTCTGGCACTACCCGCGGCGACAATTAATGCGACCCTGAGTGGGTTAAGCACGGTACCCAATTTATATTTCAATTTTCAGCCGCTAACTAATTCCAATCAATACGCAATTTTATCGGTAGCCAATATGGCGAATGTTTCGATGAATACCTATAATGATGGAATCTCTGCCAGCAACACTTATCCACAGCTAAACTTAACCACCGGAGCGCAGTGTCTGGAATCCTCCGTGGTGATTCATTCCACGGGAACGCCACCTGCCAATATCAATACCAATGAAACAGTCTATTTTGTTCGCCATGTTGAAGCGCATCCGGCAAATAATTTCGATAATGGTAATTATGTGTGTCAGGGACAATGGCGGGCGATTGGCGCTAATCCAATTTTATTAAATATTATGGGCGGCATGCCGGATTATGTTTATTCTTCCTCACCTGCTGATGAATATGAATCAGCAACGTTTCCTTATACCTATGTTCGTCCGTCATTAACGATTAATCCGTTTACCATCCAATATAATCAGCCGTTGAATCTGGTTGAACCGACTCAGTTTGCGTGGGGTAATTATGAGTCAATGGCGCAATTTTTCTTTACCGGAAATAATTTTAGCAATAAGACGGTCTTGGTAGCGTGGGAACATGCAACGATTGATAATGCGGTTCAGTATTTGTTTAGCGGCATTTATAATCAACCAGTTCCAGCCAATCTGCCGGAATGGAGTTATACCGATTACGATACGGTATGGAAGTTACAAACCGACAGTCAGGGTAATTTAACTTTTAGCAACACTTGTGAAGGAATTGCCGATCAAACGTTACCGTTGAGTTGTCCAGCCTTCTAGATTGTATTTTGCGGGCTGTTACGGCAGAAAGTGCATTATAGAATTATCATGTATTGAAATTTAGGAGGCTTATTGCTAAGCCTCTTTTTTCATACCGATGCTGATTTTGTCAGTTTTATGCTCTACAAATTTAGCCGCGAAATACAATTAAATTTAGCTTAAAGACTTTGCCGAAGTGCTCTTTCAAATCGATAAAACAAAAATTTCTGGTGTAGTTTAATTTACAGGTTTGGCCAATCCGATAAAGACCACCATACCATCCCCACCGGGGTTGCTAGTTGCGTCAATCAGGAGACTTGGTTTCCAATTATTAGTAACCCAGAGATTTCCTGCCTGATCAATATGACCGGCAGTCATGCGCATTAGTGGATGAAAGTCTGGTGCACTATTTGGTCCGTACAAGGGCTCTCCATTAGACAATAACACCTGGCTACCACCGCTGGGCAAAGTGTAACCACTAGGCGGAGAAATTGGTGTTCCCAAGGAGGCATTTGATGGACAACCTTTCACCGAGGCACCACATATTTTAGCAACTCCATATTCGCCATTATTATTCGGGAAAAAATTTACAGCATAGATATTGTCATCGCCATCAACAGTTACATCCCAGGTTGCAACAATACCACCACCAGAAAAACTTGTTACAGTCGTTCCATCTGCGTTAACCATGTAAATAGCCGATTCTTTAAATGATGAAACCCAAATATTACCATGTGAGTCAAGTCCCATTCCTAATGGCGATTGACCGACTTTAACCGAAGTTATTTGTTCAATTTCGCCATTAGCAGTTAATTTAAATTTAGCAATACTCGATTCGTTATTAAATGAAACCCATACTTGATTATCCGCGGTAATTGAAATGTCAAAAGGATTTAGGTCGGCGGTAGAATAATAGCGCCCTTGATCCGGGTTGCCAGATGGATATATTACGATTCGTTGGTTGCCATTACTGGCGATCCACAGATTATTATTACTATCCGGTTTTAGTGCTTGAACGCGGTAAACTAAATTATTAAAACCGCTTGACCCCGAAAGAGCGACTCCTGTGGAACTAAACAATGAAATGCTTCCATCCGGAATCAGATTACCCCAACCAAAATCACCTAACCAAATTTGATTGAGCGAATCGATTGAAACTCCATATCCGGCACCCAGAATACCCCCACCATAAACCGGTGATTTAAGGGTACCATTTTGCCCATCGGCAGGTGCGCCAGTGGGTTTTAAAACAATCATACAATTGGTTGAATTTGGCGTGCCTTGTACTACGTTGTTAGTTATCCATAGATAGCCATTCCGGTCAAAAACAAAATTACCGGGACCGCCAAAGGGGCAAGACTCACTACCTGTATTATTGAATTTAAGGGCGAGAGTCCAAGCGTCTGGTGTTCTTAATAAAGATGGTGTATAAAGATTTTGACTCTGATTAGCAATTGCCATTATCTCGTCTACGCCTTGTGCGGGGTTGAGCGCTAAATTTTGCAAGGCTTGAAGCGTATTATTGGGTATAGTTCCATTAACCGCTCTTGCGGCATTAAACAGCGCGCCACAGGCGGCATTATGTTCAATACATCCAGAAATGGCATTTGCCAAAGTATTCATCAGGCGCAGCGCATTACTTTGATCGCCATTTGGCGGAGTAGAAATTACATTTCCTGACTGACCACTAGTGATTGCAACTAAATTTTGATTCATGCCGCTTGCAATTAGAATTGAACTTGGTGATCCGGAAATAAGATCACCTTGCCAAAACTGTGCCATTGTATAAGCTGCGGCAACCGTGGTTAATTCATTAATAACTAAATTTGATTCAGTATAATTACCAATGATTAGCGCCAGTTCAACCTGACTTTCATTGGTTGCGGTTAGATATAACTGACTGTTTATTAATGAATTGGGAATTTGCAGTGAAAATTTACCACTATTATTTGAAGTGGTTTGGGTGATTAAGCTGGTGGATGATTCGCTAATCGCGTATAAATTTACCGTATATCCAGATAATGGCTGACTATTATTTAGATTACCTGATTGGACGGCTCCGTTAATCTGAGCGTTTAAAGTGCTATTCGCGGTGCCATTTGAACATGCAACAAGGATACTTGCGATAAAACTCACAACGAATAATCTAATTAATCTCATCATTCACACCTTAAAATAAATAGAGCGCATGATTTATAGGATTCTGCAGCTCGCCAGAATGCTGGTTGCGGTCGGTGCAACTCTGGGGCTTTGTTCGCTTTATCTGTACAGTCGGTCAGCACATAATAAAATGCTTTGCGTATAGACAGGTTATTATGCCACAATTTAACTACATTTGACTATCCGAAATGGATAATTAGCAATATTACAAACGCGCTATTTGGTGAAAAGCCTTGGCAATTATGCGAATATCAACGGATTGGTAATCTGTTCTTTGGAAAAGCTTGATATAATAATTGGTTATAGTTTAATTTTCGCTAGGGTTCAAATTGATGCTTTTGTCTGCTGGCGGGATAGTTACGTTTTAGGGAGTAATTTATGCAACAAACAAGAATTAGAGTGGCGTTACAAAAATCCGGCAAATTATCCGAGGGTAGTTTTGATTTATTGAATAAATGTAGTTTTAATATTAAACCCGCCAAAAATCATTATCTGATTCAGTCTAAAGAAATGAATGCGGATTTTCTGTTGATCCGTGATGATGATATTCCCGGTTTTGTTGACAGCGATGCCAGTGATATTGGGATTGTTGGCGAAAATGGTTATGTCGAATATATTCTTGAAAATCCGGAGCATAATCTCGAGATTGTCAGCCGACTCAAATTTGCTCACTGCCGTTTGAGTATTGCGGTACCGGGAAATTCCGGAATTGAATGTGCCAAGGATTTGGAGGGTAAAACCATTGCTACTTCTTACCCCGAGACCTTGAAAGATTTTCTTAAACAAAAATCGATTAATGCCAAAATTTTGGTGATGCACGGATCGGTGGAGTTGGCACCCAAGATTGCGATTGCCGATGCGATTTGCGATTTGGTTTCTACCGGAACAACCTTAAAAGAAAATGGCTTGGTTGAGCTGGAAGTGTTATTGAAGAGTGAGGCGGTGGTTATTGCCCGTAAAGATGCACCAGCAGCGATTAAAGAACGGACGCAGGAATTATTATTCCGCCTTAATAGCGTGATTAATGCCAAAGACAGCAAATATATTATGCTGCATATCGATAAGGAAAATATTGATAAACTCAAGGAAATGCTGCCCGGCTGCGAATCGCCGACGGTATTGCATTTGCATGGTAGCGATAATAAAGTGGCAGTACATGTAGTTAGTAAAGAAGGTGTATTTTGGGATACCATTGCCAAACTGAAAAGTATTGGCGCTTCGTCGATTTTGGTGTTGCCGATTGAAAAGATGATGGATTAGGTTTTTTTAAAATTCACGATAACGCATGATTTTTGCATCTTTATGGTGAAGCGACTGGTATAGAAACAGTGTTTAAGACTATTCAACATAACCAAGACAATCAGCTATTTTCTTAGCAAGAAGAAATTTTTTTCTAAAAAAATGGCAGGTACAGGAAATAGCTGCTGGCATTTAAGAAGCAGATAACGGAAAATTTGCGGAGGAAACCGAAGTCGAGCGAGTTTTAAATAAATGGTTTTAAAGATTTTCTATACTAAACACTCGTTGGATGACTAGACATATTGCATTAAGAATAAAGTTATTGCTAATATGGTAATAATTAACCAAAATGTGAGCATGATTGAAATTTGGTGGCCTTCCGTGTAGAAAGATATTTAAAATGGCTATTGCTGATTGGGATAATATTCTGTCGTTTATTTTAAAAGTGCTTTCTATTAGCGTACCAGTTGTTATGTTTTTATACTTTAAATATAAAGAGTGCCGGAGTTTTGAATTTTGGCAGAAACAGAGGAGATGTTTTAAGTGGCCAGTTGAATATGGCAACGATAAACGTTCAGAATTTAGCCAAGTTGATTGGCGCTGTTTAATGCTCGATGGCGACTGGGGGATAGGCAAAACCACATACTACGAAAAAACACTTAAGTACCTTGTTGGAGATACACCACACATTTATATTTCATGCTTCAGTTCCGATAAAAGTAAGTTGGTTAACGATATTTTGCAGCAACAACCTTTATATAAATGCTTGAGCTTATATGGGTTGCTATCCAGTTTATTTATTAATAACTGGCAACTATTTATGCCAAGAAATCGGGTGCTGGTGTTTGATGATATTGAACGATTGCATGAAAAAGCTGAAAATTATCTTGATTTAATTGGCATCTTTGATTACCTAAAATCAGAAAAGTGTAATTCTAAATTGATTTTAATTATGAACCGTGAGTACCTTAATAAAAATCAAATATTTAATGCTTATTTGGAACGGGTTGTTGATATAGTCAAAACCGACTTCGGATCACGTGAAAAGATACTCGCTAATTTGTTTCAGCATCATGAAACAGATAGGACGTTTTACAAAAGTAATGAGCAAATAATTACATTTTTGATTAAAACAATTAGTAGTAAATGCTATCATATGGCAAATATTCGTATTACTAAAACAATTATTAGGAGTGCCGTCGCTGATATTAATAGTCTTGGCATAATAGCCCAGTTATCCTCTGACAAAGAAAAGGCAGTTTATCTTGAGTGTTGTGCTGAGCAACTGACAAAAAACCTAGCAGTTAGATATTTATATTTTCACGACTTTGACTTGTTTAGGGCTGCATGTAATATAGGTTTATCACCATCCAATGACTTAAATATACATAGCCTAACAGGGCGTGGGATAAATCAAGAAGATGAAGCTCAGGAATTAAAAGAATACAACAAGCTACAGCAGGATTTACAAAACAGACTAGTACACTATGATCTTAACCTTGACGTGTTTAAATCAGGTGAATTTAGAGACCAACAAACTCATGAAAAGTTATTGAAACTGTCTATCAATCATTGGTCATGCGTTGATGATTTAATCTTTAATACGCTACCAAATTTTGCCGAGCAATTACCTACAGATGAGAATTATCCTGAACGAACAATTGATGATGAAGAAATCTACTATCGAAATAAAAATTTCCATATTATTTTAAAACACATAAATGATATTAAAGAAATGCGTAGTAACATCATTAATGTTTTGGACGCAATTTCTGAATGTGTTGATTTTAAGCAAAGTAGGTGTGTGTTTGAGTTAGATCTTGATAGTGATATAGGGTATCGTAAGGAACATTTTACGGGTTTATATTTGCAAGCAATTATTGCTTCTAAACATGGATTAAGTAAATTGTATGAATTTTTTGTTAAAATAGTTATTGAACGGTTTAAACATAATAAATGGGTTGAGAATACAAACCAGCTGAATCAGCACATTATTCGCACAAATGCAAAGGTCTTTTTATTTAATGATATTGATAATACATGCATTAATGGTACAGAGGAAATAGACTATCACAGTATGGGTGATGGGAGTGTGTCTTACGAAACTGTTTTTAAGAATAATAAATGGACTCAATCAATCGGATGGTTTATTGAAATGGATTCAACGATAGAATCGGTGAATTTAGAATGTGAAAATGTTTTTAACAAAATAAATGGTTTTGTTAAGGATTCTTTAACAAATGAAATACCAAAGTCAGAATAAAGCGCTCTTTGATGCCAAACGCCTAATCGCCCAGATTGTGACTGATGTGGTCAATCTGGAAGATATTAATTATACTGTGCCGGAAGTGCAGACGCTTTTGGACGGTATTACCGTTGGCGGGCATAGATTACAAGATGAATTAATTACGCTTAACCAAATTAAAGCGTGGCAGTTTTTGTTCGCTAGTATTGAGCAAGGTGATTTTGTGGTGAGTAAAGATTACTTGCTGCGATTACATGGTTTGGTTGCCAATCAGGAAGCTTTAAGCTGGGGTGAGTTTAGAACCGGACAAGTAAGCATTTCCGGAACCGATTATTTACCACCTAAAGCCAGCCAGCTAAACCAGCTCTGGGAAGAGTTGGAACAAGAAATTAATGCTAAACTAAATGCAAATCAATCTGTTACTGTCGAAATATATCGCATGGCGGTATTGTTGTTTGGAAAAATGGCGCGAACCCAGTTTTTCTTTGATGGTAATAAGCGTACCGCCAGAATGATGCTGAGCGGCATTTTGTTAGCCCGTGGTTTACCAATGATAAATGTTCCGGCGAAACGTAAACTTGAATTTAATCAAGTGATGATTGACTATTATAATACCGAACAATTTGAGCCATTGTTTGACTTTATGGTGTCGTGTATCCCCGCTCATGTAAAAGAAGAATACAATTTAGAGTGCTGTTTTTGAGTGAAGTGACATATTAAGAATAATTTATGGATAGTATATGAATCAATTAACAAACTTACCGCCGAAATATAATTTTGACGATCCTGCGATTTGGCGGGCGCTAAATTTAGCTTCACGAGCATTAGCCGAATTAAAAGGTGAATCAAAAACTATTCCCAATAGTGATATTTTGATTAATACCCTTAGTTTGCAAGAATCCAAAGAGAGTTCGGAGATTGAAAATATTGTCACCACACAAGATGATCTATTTAAATCGCAGATTGACGATGGAATTAGAAATATTGCAGCGAAAGAAGTAAAACAATATGCAGCGGCATTATTGCATGGCTATCGGTTGGTTACGGAACATCAGTTATTAACGAGTAATCATATTCTTGAGATTCAGGCAATATTGGAGCCTAATAAGGCTGGTTTTCGTAAGCTTATGGGGACAGCACTTAAAAACTCTGCTGGAGAAGTGGTTTATACGCCACCACAAAACCCACAGGATATTATTGAGCTAATGTCGAATTTGGATAAATATATTAATTTGCCCGAATTGCATGATGTTGATCCGTTGATTAAAATGGCGATTATTCATCATCAATTTGAAAGTATTCATCCGTTTTATGATGGCAATGGGCGAACCGGACGGATTATCAATATTTTATATTTGGTTTATATGCAGCTATTGGACATTCCGGTTTTATATTTAAGTCGGTATATCAACCAGAATAAAGCGGATTATTATCGCTTATTACAAGCGGTGCGGGTAGATAATAATTGGAGTGAGTGGATAGTTTGGATGCTTAATGGAGTCTCTGTCACCTCTTTGCAAACAGTTGAATTAATCCGTCAAATCAAATATTTGATGAATGATTTTCAGCAAGAAATTCAGGCTGAGGCAGCAAATATTTATAGCAAGGAATTACTCGATAGTTTATTTAAATATCCATATACCAAAATTAAATTTATTGAAGAAGATTTAGGCGTGCATCGTCAAACTGCAGCAAAGTATTTGGATCAACTTGTGGGATTGGGCTTATTAACGACGCATAAAGTCGGCAAAACTAATTATTACATTAATCATCGGTTATTTGATTTACTCAGTAATGCTAGTAAATAACGTGTCGACAAAATCGTGAATTTTCGACATGACAAAAAAACGTGTCGAAAAAATGGCAAAATTTCGACATGACAAATTATTTGCTGATAATAAATTTGCTGATATCATGTCAAATTTGCCATGCGGTTAAATTATCACTAGCAAGTTAAACCTTAAATCTAATACTGTTATTGCCGGATTTATGGTAACATAAAAGTTTACACCAAAATAACTGAAAACTTTAAAAAAGGAATCAAGCGTGAAAGTAGTTGAATGGAAAAAATTATCTGCCGCTGAGCAGGAACAGGTTTTAAGCCGTAGTAGCAGTAGTGATGATGCGGCGTTAACTGAATTGGTGCGCGGTATTATTGCTGATGTCCGTGCCCGTGGCGATGCGGCATTATATGAGTATGCTGAAAAATTTGATGGCGTCAAACTTGATTCCTTGGTGGTCAGTGAAGCCGAATATGCGACGACTGAAACATTATCAGCGGAAGATAAACAGGCGATTTTGACGGCAATTGATAATATTCGTCATTATCACAGCACCAGCGCACCTAAACCATTTGAATACGAACGTCACGGTGCCCGCTTGGGTAAAATTTTCCGTCCGATTGAAAAAGTTGGCTTATATATTCCAGGCGGAACAGCGCCGTTGGTATCAACAATGTTGATGCTGGCAGTACCGGCAGAAATCGCCGGCTGTCCAACCAAAGTATTGGTTACTCCGCCAAGCAAAGATGGTACGGTAAATCCGGCTATTTTGTTTGCCGCCAAAGCTTGTGGCATTGATGCCGTTTATAAAGTTGGCGGTGCGCAGGCAGTAGCGGCATTGGCATTTGGTACCGAATCAATTCCAAAAACCTATAAAATTTTCGGTCCGGGAAACAAATATGTAACTGAAGCCAAAATTCAGGCTGCGCAACATCATCAGGGCGCGGCTATGGATATGCCGGCAGGTCCTTCGGAAGTATTGGTAATTGCCGAAGCTAGTGCTAATCCGGTCTTTGTTGCCAGCGATTTATTGGCGCAGGCGGAACATGATGTGGCGGCACAGGTGATTTTGGTAACTACTTGCAGTCAGCTGGCAGCCGCGGTTGCTAATGAAGTTGATCGTCAGGCGGCGTTATTGTCGCGCAAAGAAATTATCGCTCAGTCTCTGGCAAAAAGTGCGATTATTGTTGTTGATACGGTTCGTGAAGCATTTGCTGTTTCCAATCGTTATGCGCCGGAACATTTGATTTTACATCTGGAAAACGCCCAGGATTATTTGCCGGAAGTAATGAATGCCGGTTCGGTATTTGTCGGACAATGGACGCCGGAATCAGTTGGCGATTATGCCAGCGGACCCAATCACGTGTTGCCGACTTATGGTTATGCACCAATGTATCGCGGGCTGGATGTGATTGCGTTCATGAAATCAATTTCCTATCAAAATCTGTCTGAAGAGGGAATCAAGCATATGGGGCGGACGGTTGAGGTTCTTGCCGATCTTGAGGGCTTGGATGGTCATAAAAATGCGGTATCGGTACGCTTGGCGCAATTAGCCGCTAAATAATCGAGGATTTTTGGTGACGCGAGTGGAGAAATATATTCCGATATCTTACTGAAACTATGGTTAAATAACTTCCGTAAGATAGGTGGAATTCTCCGCTAAGATGCTTGGGATAATTATTTTGTTGATAAAATAGAAGGGATCATGTAATGAATAAAAAGACAATTTTTGCAGCAATTTTAAGTGTCGGTATGGTGGCTTGTGCCAGTAATCAGGCAGGCAGCACTTCATCCAACCAACCAGTGGCGGCGACCACTCCGGCAGACTCGACTAATGCCTACGGTAATGGCAATGGTACGGATGTAACGACTACCAATAACAATAATTCAAATTCGGAACAGGCAACCAATTCGGTTTATTTTGGTGTTGATCAGTATAATGTTGATAATCAGTATGATGCGGTAATTACCCAGAATGCAAATTTCTTGGCAAGCCATGTTTCGGCGCACGTAAAAGTTGATGGTAATACCGATGATACCGGTTCGGTTGAATATAATCTGGCGCTTGGACAGCGACGTGCCGATGCGGTAAAACGGGCATTAATTGGTAAAGGTGCCAATATCAAGCAGATTGATGCGGTATCCAATGGCAAATTAATGGCGAAATTTTCCAATGCCAGCGATGATGGGCGGGCAAAAAATCGCCGTGCCGATATTAGCTATACCGGCCCGCAAAAACCAGCTGGCTATACCAATGATGCCAATGGTTTGCCGGTAATCAAATAATTATCTATACTAAATAGCTACTTGGTGAAAATGGATAGCATTACCTTGCAGAGAATAAAGAGTTAAAAGAAGATGAGTAATAAATTTATTCAGAAGTTGACTATAGAAAATTTTAAGTCAATTAAAGAGCTTAAAGATTTTGAGCTTCATAACATTAATATTCTGATTGGTAGCAACGGTGCGGGGAAAAGTAATTTTCTAAATTTCTTCAATTTATTAAAGAATCTTGTTGATGCCAGACTTGTTGATTATGTGCAAAAACAAGGTGGTGCAGATTCTGTTTTGACATATGGGAAAAAACAGAGCAATTATTTGGCGTTTAACATTGATTTTGCCTCAGCTGGCAAATTTAAACCTCAGTGGGAGTTTAAACTGAAGTGGACAAATGATGATAAACTTTATATTTCAGAGGCTAATATCTATGAAAGCGGAATTAAATCATTTAAGACAGAAACATTATTTAGCGAAATAAGTCTAAAAGATATGGAGATACCAGAGCATGATAACGGTGCTCTAAAATTAATAAAAGCTACTGCATTGGGTATCACTAAAATTACTCAATATCATTTTCATGATGTTAGTGATAGTTCTCCAATTAAATCTTCATGTGATTTGGTTAATAATGCTAAATTATTATCTGACGGCAAAAATATTGCACCATTTCTATACCGCTTAAAAAATGAATTTACGACGTATTATGCGATGATTCTTAAGATAGTACGCGGTGTGATACCTGATTTTTATGATTTTCATTTCAGCGAGAATCTAAGAGACGATAGCAAAATATCTTTGGCGTGGATTAATCAAAATGATTTAGACTCGGTGTATCACCCAAGTCGTTTATCCGATGGTTCACTGCGCTTTATTTGCCTTGCCACAGTGTTATTACAACCGATGGAGCTCATGCCTGAGATAGTTATTATTGATGAACCAGAGCTTGGCTTGCACCCACAAGCATTGGCGTTAATTGCGAGCCTAATTCAGTGCTTATCACTGCAACGCCAATTTATTATTGCAACTCAATCAAGTAGTTTTATTGATATGTTTGAGGCGAACGATGTCGTGGTAGTTGATAAGGAAAAAGATGGAACGAGTACCTTTACCCGCTTGGATGAGAAAAAATTAGCGCATTGGCTGAATGATGAATATAGTGTTACGGATTTATGGGACATGAATATAATCGGAGGTCGTCCATAATGAAGTCACTCTACATAATTTGCGAAGGGCAATCTGAGCACATATTTGTTGATAAATTGTTAATTCCCTATTTGTACTCCAAACACATGGATAATTTTTCAGGGTATAGAATATCAGCCCCCATTCTACGCAGCCCAAAAGCAAATAATCAGGCAAATAAAGGTGGCAATGTCAGTTATATTAGATTGAAAAATCATATTGAAAATTTTATCAAACAAACGCCAGACTGCTACATTACTACATTTATTGATTTTGCAGATATAAGTGGCTTTGTTAATTCTGATTATAATCTAGCGACCATTAACCAAGATTTAATTAATATTTGTACTAGCTTTAATAATTGTCCAGAAAATATCAATAACAGTTCAGCAACCGCGCCATCTAAAAGAATTGAACGGTTGATGGCACAGAAGTTACAGTTGAAGTATAAAAAGACATCCTACGCTAGCCTATATGTCTCAGATGATAATTATATGAACAAAATTGAGCTAATCCGTGAGGCTTGCCCGCATTTTGATAATTGGATTAATAAACTCCTCGCCGTAGCATAAAATTAGCGTATTAAGCGACATAGTAAATTGTAGAAGAAAGAGAAAATACATGCAATGGTTAAATAAACAAGTTCGTCCCGAAATTTTGAAATTGGCACCGTATGTTTCGGCGCGTTCCGAGCTGGCGGATGCCAGTGGGCTGGTGGCGCTGGATGCCAATGAAAATCCGTGGGTACCATATCCGCAAACCCCGGAAATGGCGCTGGTTAATCGTTATCCCGATCCACAACCCGTAAGCTTACTTTCGCGCTTAGCAACTTTTTACGGAGTAAAAACTGAGCAGATCTTTGTTGGTCGTGGGATGGATGAGGGGATTGAACTACTGATTCGGGTGTTTTGTACGGCTTACCGTGATAATATCGTTACCGTCAAACCAACTTTTTCTTATTACAAAGTTGCCGCGGATATTCATGGTATTGAAACCCGTGAATTGGAATTGGGTAGCGCGCCGAATTTTAGTTTAAATCTTGGTCAGCTATTAAAGTTGTGTGATGAGCAAACCAAGATCATTTTTGTCTGTACCCCGAATAATCCGACCGGCAATTCATTGACGCTTGGTGAGATTGAAACTATTTTGCAAGCCAAACCGGAAATTGTGCTAGCGGTCGATGAGGCCTATCTTGAATTTAGCGATTTACCATCAGCGATTGCGTTAATGGACAAATACGATAATCTGGTAGTAATGAAAACGATGTCCAAAGCCTTTGCCTTTGCCGGGGTTCGTTTGGGCAGTTTGCTGGCGCAATCGCCAATTATTGAATTGATTCGTAAGGTAATGGCACCCTATCCATTAGCTGAACCGTGTATTCGGGTAGCCATGCAAACCCTGTCGCCGCATGGGTTATATTTGGCGCAAAGCCGGATTGAGCTCCTAAAAGCCGAACGGGAACGGGTTTGCCGCGAACTGGCGAAAGTTCCGGAAATTACGGTTTACCCGAGTGATGCCAATTTTCTGCTGGTACAGGTAGCCGACGGTGCCAAGACCTATAAAGAATTACTGGCAAAAGGCATCATTGTTCGCAATCGTCATAAAGATATTGCCAATACGCTGCGGATAACTATTGGTTCTCCGGAAGAAAATAATTTATTATTGGCGGCATTTGGTGTCGGTAGTGCGCAGATTAAACCACCGCGTACGGCGACAGTAATTCGTAATACCAATGAAACCAAAATTATTGCGGAAGTTAATTTAGATAAGACTACTCCGCTGAAAATCGCTACCGGCATCGGTTTTTTTGATCATATGCTGGAACAACTCGGTAAGCATGGCGGATTCAGTTTGAAATTACAGGCTGATGGGGATACCCATATTGATTACCATCATACCGTCGAAGATGTGGCAATTACGCTCGGGCAGGCGCTGAAACAGGCGCTAGGTAATAAACGCGGGATTAATCGCTATGGTTTTACAGTGGCGATGGATGAATCACAGGCAAGTGCAACACTTGATTTAAGCGGTCGCGGAGTGCTGGTTTATCAAGCCAGCTATCAAACGCCGTTAATTGGTGATTTTCCGGTTGAGATGGTCGAACATTTCTTTTATAGCCTTGCTGATGCCATGGAGGCGGCAATTCATCTGCAGGTCAGCGGTGACAATGCCCATCATCAAGTCGAGGGGCTGTTTAAAGCCTTTGCCAAGGCCTTGCAGCAAGCAATTAGCATTACCGGTGATAGTTTGCCTTCAACTAAAGGTCTGTTGTAATTAATTTTTGCCATACTCAAACAAATTCATTATCCTAGGTCGTTATTTTGTTGCTCACTTACTAGTTGTAAACTTCACAACAAAACGCCTACCAGTATTTCCACACGTGTGTGTTCGAATTTGATTGAGTATAAGTCAGGAAGTCGGTACTATGTTAAATGAGCAGGAATATCGTGAGTATATGGACAATGTGGTACTCAAATGTTGCGGTAATATAAAAGAGCGTGACGTTCTTTCTGATATTATTAACCGCGAACACCGAATTGAATTTATTACCGATTTTTCGGCACAATCGGTTGGGATTTCTAACGGCAAGCTTTGGCAGGGCATATCATTTTATTCCTATAATGATGAAAATGTTTTAAAACAGGTGTTTAAAGAGTATTATAGCGATGAAACTCGTGAGATGATTCACAGTTATGGTAAAAAGATGCTTGAGTTGCAGAAACTGGTTTTTGAAAAATGTCAGGTAGTGAGCTTTATTGATATGCTGCCATACAATAACCAATTTGTCTGTTATCTCACTTCGTATTTTCCGTTGGTTCATCCCTCCGGCGAGGTAGTCGCAATTTTATCTTCCTCGATTCGTAGTCATTTGCTACATTTTCAGGAGCATATTGATGAGCTGGCAATTGAGCCTTTTGCTGACGAATTGTCGCCACGGCAGCAAGAAATCATGTTTTTATTGGCCAATGATGTTTCTCAAGAGCAAATCGCCCAATTATTAAATGTTACCCGCGGCACGATTTCATCGATTATTACTCATCAATTATGCCCAAAATTTGCTATTATAGGCACCAATGCGCGGGTATTATCACAAACTGCGCGCAAATATGGCTTTCATCGGCAAATTCCAGCCACTTTATGGCGCCCGGCATTAATCGTGTTAAATGAGGGGTATTCTCAAGAATAGTACCGGTGGCGGCGGTGAAAAAATTGTGGGTTGCTAGAAAAATCTTAGCAAAATCCTTGAACATGGTACTGTGCCTATGATATAATCACGCATCATTTTTTCGAAAGGTAGCTGTAGTGAAACAAAATATTCATCCAGCATATAAAGATGTTACAGTTACTTGTAGTTGTGGCAATTCATTTGTTACTAAATCAACTTTGGCTAAAGAAGCGTTGAACATTGAGGTTTGCTCTCAATGTCACCCGTTCTATTCCGGTAAACAACGTTTGGTGGATAGCGCTGGTCGCGTTGACAAATTCCGTCAAAAATACGGAATGTTCGGTCAAAGAACTACTAAGTAAAAAGACTCTGATATATGATAAAATAGGTAGCCTAGGCTACCTATTTTTATTTGTGGAAATCCATTCTTATGCTGACATATACCCCCAACCCCAAGCCCCAACGTAAAGACCGCCCATGGTTATTGGTCATCCTTGCTATTATCTGGATTGGCGGCGCGAGTTTTTTTCATGCACCATGGGAACCCTATGAACCTTTTGTGGCTGCAGTAGTTAAGAGTATTCTTGCGACCAATAGCTGGTTGGTTCCGCGAATTGCCGAAGGCACGCCCTACCTGGATTTGCAGCCATTTTATTTCTGGATTTATGCAATCATTATCCGGATTTTCCATTTTAGTGATATCGTCAATGCCATTCGCCTGATCAATTCGCTGATTATCTTACTGGTGATTTATTTTATGGGGCGGCTGGGTTCCAGTCTTAATGCCTATAAAAATGGGCGCACGGTGGTTATGATTTTAATCAGCAGTATTGGTTTTATTAATAATGCCTATCAATTATCACCAAACATTGTGGTGTTGTTGGGATTCGCTCTCTATTTCTATGCCTTGCAGCAGTTGGATAAGATGCCGGGGATTTCAGCATGGATCTTGTCGCTGGGTTTGATTTTAATCTCACTGAATTTTACCGGCGAATTTATTGTCATTGCGTTACTGTTGCTAGTAATTTTGCCATTAATTAATCGTCAGTGGAATCATTCCCGCTACTATTTGACGGCTTTTGCTGGCATTGGCTTATTCGCCTTGATATTTTTCTCGTATGCTTGGCAATTGGAGCGGGTTAATCATCGATTTTTTGTCGAGTGGGAAAGCAAATATAGCAGCTTTTTATTTTTTACGCCGGATAACTGGCTAAGTAATGCCTTATTTTATCTGCAAACTATGGCATGGTACTTGGTGCCAGGGTGGTTTTTATTGTTGTGGACTTTCTATAAACGGCGGAAACAAGTCTTTCGCGACAAGATTTTGCAGGCTTCAGTGATTTTTATTTTGTTGCTGGTGGTATTTGCGATCGGCAGTAATAATCTTTCTGAAAACGTACTCTTCCCGCTGATTATTCCATTTGTTTTACTGGCATCCGTTGAAGTCGATTCAATTCGAATTACCATTGTCTCACTGTTGAATTGGTTCAGTATTTTTGTATTTGGTTTTGCCGGAATCTTTCTGGCATTATTATATATCGCACTTAATTTTGGGCATCCGGTTGATTTATTGAGCAAAGCGCAGTTTTATGCGCCGACGTATATCTTTAGTTTCAACTTTTGGCAATTTTCATTGGCGGTTATTAGTGCCGGAATTTGGCTGTTTATGATTACCCGTAAACATATCCGCGGGCGGGAAATGACTTCTAACTGGGCTAGTGGTACAACTTTTGTCTTAGCGATGTTTGTGTCATTGTGTTTGCCGTGGTTTAACCAGGTGCTGACATTTAAAGATGTCGTAACTAGCAGCATTCCCTATCTCAATAAAGATCACTGTATTGCTACTACCGGCAGTAATCAGCTGCAAAATGCGATTTGGTATTATTATGCCGATGTGGTATTTTCGCCGCATAAGGATATTATGACTTCCGATTGTGATCAGGCGCTAATTGCGGTTGAACCGGATAGCATCCTTAATTATCCCGGTTGGGATGTTACTTGGAGTGCCAAGCGTCCGGTTGATACCCGGCGTTATGTACTATTGCAGCGCAGGCAGGATTAAGTTATATTTTATATGGGAGTTGGAGAATGAAAATGACGGATTGGTTGGCTAGTAGAAAAATATTATTTATTTTGTTAAGCATGCTACTTTTTGCTTGTAGTAATAATGGTTATAGCCCAGCACAGTCTAGCGGTAGTGTGACAACTATTCGGCTAACTCAGGCAATCATTCCTTCGCTTCCCGAGCGGACTAGTACATCATATTTGTCGGTCGTTAATACAGGCAACCAAGTCGTTAGCGGGTTAACTTATACTGCTAGTGAGTCAGCCGTGATAATTCCAGAAGGCCAATGCTCAACTTTAATGCCGGGGCAGACTTGCGCTTTGAAATTGAATGTATCGGCACAAACCAATGCTTTTACAACTATCTCAATCGGACAACGTGGAAACAATACCAGCAATTCACAAATATTAGCAATTAATCAAGTGACGTATCGCCCTCAGCTGAGTGGCGTTGGTGCGGTTGGTTTATTACTGCCGAGCTCTGTTCAAGCGGATGAGAGTTCGATTACCGCATCGGTGGTCGTAAATGCGGTTGTTATTGGAAATAGTGATGGGATTGAGTCAATTAATTTAAATTATGCTAATTGGCAGCTTCTTAAAACCGCATCATTGCAAGCCAATAATATTAAAACATTAGGTGGGAACAGTACAAAATATCATACTGGTGACATAGTAAGTTTTTTAATTACAATGCCGGTAATGAGTTCCACAACGGTGGCATTAGCGCCGGTAGTTACCTCACTAATTAATAGCAATTTAACTGTAGTTACAGGTAATTCATTGCCGCTACGATTAGTCATGGCTAACTCCGGAGGGACATTAGCTTTTTACCCGCAACAATTGGCGTTAACCAATAATAGTCCTGATTTTCGTGCTGAAATAATTAACAATGCAAGTGCCGGTAGTGGAAACTTAACTATTTTCAATATTTTAAACTCGTTGTCGGCAATTAAAATTAGCGCTGACACCTGTAGTGGACATATATTGGCTCCTGGGGAACACTGCAGCTATCTTGTTAGTCTAGAGTCGCAAATTACTATTTCCGGCAGTGGTGCGCTAACTGTTAATTATAGTAGTGGCAATAGCGGGTTGATTGCTGTGAATCAGATAGTTGATTTTCATGTTTCCGGGGCGCCGGGGATAGCTGTTTTTGATACCGGCAATTTTAATTTTATTACCACTGAGCAAACTCCCGTAACTCATGAAATTTATTTAACAAATAGCGGTGAACAAGCGCTTACAGATATTAATTTTACTCTTCCTACAGGGTTCTCTTTGGCGCCAGCTTTATTTGGTGGTACAATTTCTCCATGTTCAATTGTCGGTCAACAAATTGCACAACTCTTGCCGGGTGCTAGCTGTCGTTTGTTGCTAACATATGATGGGGCGAATACTCAAGATAATACAAATAATGGTGTATTGGTAACGAATTTTAACTATGGTGGTAATAAATCCGCATCAATATCGCAAAATCTCATTTATACAACCATTCCAATGGCGACTATTTTAACTTTATCACCAAGTGAATTTGTGTATCCGAATATTAAAGCCAACCAACAAGAATCTGCGATTATGGCTTTTTCTTTAACCAATATTGGTTCTGCGCCTACCTCATCGATAAATATCAACAGCTCGTTAAACGTTTTTCAGTTGTTAAACAACGATTGCCCGGCTGTTTTGAATTCCGGCAAGAGCTGTAGTTTTAATATTAAGTTTGGACCAACTTTGGAGAGCATGACTTTTAATGGACAGATAAATGTTCAATATCAATCAGGTTTGCCAGGTGGAGGAACCGGCGTTGTTGCCAATTACCTTAGTGGAACTAGCTATGCATTAAATGGTGCCGATATCTCCCTTGGCGACCTTACAATTTCCCCAAATCCTGTCAGTGGTACAGGTAAGACTGCAGCTGATGCCTACCAAGTAGTTGCTAATAATCTGTATCAAGTAACACTGACCTATTTAAATTTGGCAATTAATAGTGCTACAAATTTCACAATTGATACGACGGCACTTTCTAATCAATATACAGTCAATAGCAATAATTGTAGTGGGGTGACTTTAGCTCGTGGGGGGAGTTGTAATCTGGTACTAACTGTAAATACCAGCGCTACTGGAAGTAATAATTTATTATTAAATAGTTTGGTCGCCAGTTGGTCAGACAGTAGTGGCAATCATGTTGTGCGTTTGCCGTGGGGTAATCAATATATGATGTATTTGAATGTTGACTATTTAGCGCCTAGTCTAAGCTTTAATCCAGAAAGTGTCCAGGTTGTATTGAAAGCGAATAATACTGAGGTTCAAAGTGCTAATTTTGTGGTTTCAAATAATGGTGATTATCAGGCATCTTTAGGCAGCCCAATCTTGTCGCCAGCGCTTACGTGGGGCGTGATTAATAATGATTGCGGCAATGTGCTGAATCCTGCAGAAAGCTGTATGATAACGGTATCTTTAGGTCCTACAACTATTGTTACTAGTGGTATCCTCAAACTTAGTTTACCATTTAGTGGTGGAAGTGCTGGCGAATCCGAGATAACTGCGAGCATAAATTATCAGACTATTTCCAGTATTATTGCTCAAATTCAGAGTGGTTATTTTCAGGGTGCAGGCTTAGATTTGACAGGGCATGCCTGGTGGTGGGGATGGGTAGTTGGCGGAACAACCCCGGTTCCATGTACTGATTGCGGTGGTGCTTATTTGATTCCTAGTAGGGTCATGAGTAATCTTAATTTTAGCTTATTAAGTGGACAATATGCGAATGATTGCGGGCTGGTTAATTTAAGTGGTAGCGCTTATTGCTGGGGAAATGGTAAATATGGTGCACTTGGCAATAATTCTACGGCTAATAGTGTTACTCCCGTTGCGGTATCTGGTGGAAATACCTACTCGCAGATTTCTACCGGGTATCGTAGCTCCTGCGCAATTGATCTGAACTCAAATTTATGGTGTTGGGGACAAAATGCTCAGGGGCAATTGGGAAACGGTAATTTTACCTCCTCCAGTATTCCTGTGGCATCTGCCAGCGGTAATTTCAAGAGCGTTAGTGCCGGGTATAATTTTACTTGCGCACTGAAATCTGATAATAGTGCCTGGTGTTTTGGTGATAATGAAGCTGGGCAATTAGGAAATGGCAGTGCTCTCCCATGTGCTAATTCAAGTGATTGCAGCAGTTCCTACGTAGGTACTCCGGTTGGTCATGCCTGTGCAATTGATAATAATCAGGATATGTATTGCTGGGGATCTAATACTTCAGGTCAGCTTGGTGGTGGTAGTGTTAGCAGTTGTACTAGCGCCAATCCGTCTAGTTGTACCGCAACACCACAAAAAGTAATTGGCGGACACAAATTTATTTCACTTACCGCAGGTGCTGGTTATAGTTGTGGTATTGATACGGCGCACCATGCCTGGTGCTGGGGGCAAAATCAGAATGGACAGCTTGGGATTGGCAATCTAACTTCGCCGGTATTGACGCCGACTGCGGTTAGCGGGAATCTTGAATTTACCCAATTAAGCGGATCATTTACTGCGAATACCTGCGGAATGGATATTAATGGCAAATCCTGGTGTTGGGGTAGTAATATTTGCGGGCAATTGGGATTTACCTCTAATATGACGCTGAATTATTGCGTGGGAGGAACAGCGCCGAGTGAGTTTCCATATCAGGTATCGATTCCTACGCTGGTAAACGAAAGCGGCTATTTCTAAAGATGTTAGATGATAAAAAAATACTTACCGGAATAGGGTAAGTATTTTTTTATTTGAAATGTGTTTAATTGAAACTATTGCCTTCCCAACTGCCGTAGGTTGGATTAGGCAATGAAAAGTAAGTTTGGCCAAATGGCTGATAAAATTTACTATTCGGATCTTGTTTAATAGCCTCTTTTTGGTTGATATTTGGGAAATCCTGAATGTTGTCGCCAAAATAAGCAATAACTTTTACCGGTTTAATTTTTTCTACCGCTAAAATATCTTTATAGTCACCTTTGATTACCGCATTAAAACGCGGGGTTTTATTGCTGTCTTTGGAGCCATTGGCAAAAATTACATTATCAAAACAAATGCCGGAATGTTCCAGATTTTTAACGGTGGCATCCTGAATTTTGTCATCAAATGCGCCGTTGCGATTGGTAACCAATACTACTTTACCACCCATTTTTTGGATCGAACAAGTGAAACTATGTGCGCCCGGGGTTGCTGGTGAAGTAGCTAACTCCATAAAGGTGTACATGTTTTTTTCGTTGTAGCCTTCGCAGGACATTACTTGTTGTTTTTCATATTGAGAATTATCCAGCACGGTTTCATCAATATCCATGATCACGGCCCAAGTTTTTTTCTTCAATTTTTCAGTTTTTACTTGGGCGCTAACTTTTTCGAGACCCAGAGCAAAGACTTGATTGTATTGGGCATTGCGCTCGGCAGAGTCGCGATACCATTTGGTTGCCGCGTAATAGGCTGAGGTTTCCGGATTTCCCGGTGTACAGCTGGCATGTTTTTGGTTGGTAGTTGGGGCACTGGCATTTAGCGGCGCGCTGGCAGCATTGCTGCTGGCGGCAAAACTGGTTAGCGGTAATGCAACGGCAAGACTGGTTAACAGTAATTTAAGTTTCATCTTCTCTCCATAATTAATATAGTTTTTTAGTTTTTAATGCGGCAGCAATTCTTTGGTAGAACGCATAGCGCGCGGTGTCTATTGTACCATCTTCGACTAATTGGCGAATCAAACATTGCGGCTCCTGCAAGTGGCGGCAATTCATGAATTTACATTGACCCAGATGGTTGCGCATTTCCGGAAAATATTCGGCCAATTGATCAAGTTCAATATGAAATAAGCCAAATTCCTGCAATCCCGGGCAATCGATCAGTTGGCTATTGGCGTCAATATGATATAAAGTTGCATTGGTGGTGGTATGGGCGCCGCTGGTTTCATATTTGGTAATATCACCAATGCGGGTATTAGCTGCCGGACAAATGGCATTGGTAATCGTTGATTTACCCATCCCGGATTGCCCAATTAATAGACTACTTTGATTTAATAGATGCGGCTGCAATTCGTGACAATCGTGGGTGGCGCTGAGCGTAATTACCGGATAACCAAGTGTGTGTTGATAAAGTTGGATAATCTCGGCGCTAAAAGCCAGCGATTCCGGTAAATCAATTTTATTGATTACGATTAATGGCTTAATTCCTGATGATTCGGCACTTAACAGACAGCTGTCGAGAAAACCGCGATTGAAATTGGGCTTTATAGCACAGACAATGATAATTTGATCGACATTGCTGGCAATAATCTTGCTGCGATTGCGATCCGAGCGATAGACCAGATTTCGCCGCGGAATCAATTCACTAATTTGTGCCTGTTGTTGATTGATTATATCCAGCATAACTCTATCACCGACGACATATTCAGTTTTTTTGCCGCGGGTTACCGCATTATAACGCTCATTGGTGGCGGTTTCCACAATGAACTGTCGCCCAAAGCTGCTGACGATTAAGCCTTGACAGTGCATTCTTGCTCCAGATTTTTGATCCGCAGATTGGCTGGCGGATGCGAATAATAAAATTTGACATACAGTTCATCCGGGGTAAGAGTGCTGGCATTATCGCGATACATTTTTACTAAGCCGGAAATCAAATTGCTAGCCGAAGAATTAGTTTTGGCAAAATCATCGGCTTCGAACTCATTTTTACGTGACATATAGCTCATTAGCGGAGCCAATGGCAGGCTAACTAATCCCATTACTATCATTAATAGTAGCAATCCACTGGCGTTATTGATGTTTTCGACATTTAAGCCATGATAAAACCACGGCTGGTTAATTAATAATCCAAAAATAAACAAGCCCAGCAACATGATTCCAAAAGAAATTAGCATTTGTTTAAGAATATGCTTGCGCTTAAAGTGCCCCAATTCATGTGCCAGAACAGCGATAATTTCGGCATGGGAGAGCTGCTTTAATAGGGTATCAAAAAATACGATGCGTTTACTGGCGCCTAAGCCGGTAAAATAGGCATTACCATGGCTGGAGCGTTTGGAGCCATCCATCACGAAAACCCCCTGCGATTTAAAGCCGCAATCAGTCAATAACTGCTCGATTTTGGCTTTCAGTTCAAAATCATCTAATGGGGAAAATTTATTGAATAACGGCGCGATGATAGTCGGATAAATAATCAGGATTGCCAGATTAAATACCACCAATACCACCCATACCCATAGCCACCAGTTACTACCCATAATTGTCATCAGCCACAGAACCAGATAAAGTAGCGGTGCGCCAATAATTATCGCCAGCAAACTGCCTTTAAACAAATCAATGATAAATAATTTAAGCGTCATTTGATTAAAACCAAATTCCTGCTCAATCCGAAAGGTGCTGTAATAGCTAAATGGCAAGCTTAGTAGCGAACTTAGCAGCGCATAAACTCCAATCAGCAGCACTTGTGAGGTTAGCGGGTGACTGCTAAAGGTACTAATTTTTGCAAGTAAGTTGATTCCTCCGCCAAAAGTAAATACTAAAATCAGCACAATGTTGAAAATTAGTTCATATTTGGCAAGGTTTAGCTTGGCAAGGGTATAGCGTCCAGCTTTTTGGTGGTCGCTTAATGCAATTTGTGTATTAAACGCGCTGGGCACCTGATTAAATGAACGTTTAACTGCCGCAATTTGGCGCAGATTCAGATAATATTTTAAGGTGCTATCAAGGATTATTAATAAGATAAATAGATAAGAAAATGCATTCATTGGATAAAATAAACTTTCCTGACAATAATTTGCTATATTATAATGGATTGGTATTGTACCAGAAATTACAGAAATTAACTATTTTTCTTGAGGTTATCGATGGCTGAACGACCATCGCCGGATCAGTTCTTGGCAAAATACCAGCAAATTAGTCGTGGTAAGTTGACCCTGTTTTTGGGGGCGGCGGCAGGGGTTGGTAAAACTTATGCGATGCTTAAAGCGCTACCGGAATTAATTAGCGACGGCATTGATGTGGTAATCGGCTATATTGAGCCGCATCAGCGTGCTGAAACGGCAGCACTGATTTTGCCGGAGATGGAAATCGTACCGCCGCGAGTGATTGAATACCGTGGGCACCGTTTACACGAGGTTAATATTGATGCAATTCTCGCCCGTAAACCGCAGTTGGTGGTAATTGATGAGCTCGCGCATAGCAATGTGCCAACTTCACGCAATTTGAAGCGCTATCAGGATGTGTTAGAGTTGCTGGCGGAAGGAATTGATGTCTATAGTGCGGTTAATATCCAGCATATTGAGTCATTGAATGATGTGGTGGCACAAATTACCGGAGTAACTGTCAATGAAACGATTCCCGATTACATAATTGATCAAGCCAACGAAGTTAAACTAATTGATATTACCCCGGATGAGCTGATTGAGCGGCTTAAAGATGGCAAAATTTATCCGCCAGAACGGGCAGTTAAAGCGCTGGGTAATTTTTTTCGTAAGGGGAATTTGACGGCATTGCGCGAGATGGCGTTGTTGAAAACTGCGCGTAAGGTTGAGCAGCAGGTCAAGGAATATCGTGCAGATAAAGACATTGATGCAATTTGGAGCAGTCATGATAGGTTAATGGTAGTAATTGAGCCGGGTTATTCCAGTGAAAAAGTAGTTCGCAGTGCCAAAGCGATGGCGGATAAAGGCTTTTCCGGTTGGTTTGTGATTTATCTGGACAATAGTGAGTTGAATGAGCGCCCGTTACGCGATCGTGAGCGGCTGTTGGAGTTATTGAATCTGGCGCAGGAGCTGGGTGCCGAGGTCACCCAGTTAAATAGCAGCAATCCGGACGAAGCAATAATTGATTTTGCACGTGAGCATAATGTCAATACTGTAGTTTTATCGCAATATCGCTTGAGCTTGTACTATCGTTTATTTGGAACATCGTTGGTTGCCAAGCTCACCGAGTTAGCGCCGGAATTAAGTGTCCATCTGATTCGTGACGAGAGTTTAAAAAATCGCACTTCAATAAACCAGCCGCAGGCCAACAAAGCTCTCAACTGGTCGAAACTCGCACGAAAATTAATAATCAATATGGCATTATTTACGCTGCTGGGCGCAGTATTGTTGCCGCTTGGCAGCTGGCTATCCAGCGGTAATATACTGATGATCTATTTGTTGGCAATTGTCGGGTTTAATTACGGACGCGGTAAATTATCTGCGCTGGTTGCTGCGTTGATGGCAACCATTTCATACGATTTTTTCTTTATTCCGCCGCGCTTTTCTTTTGCCATTGGCGATGCTCAATATATAATAACCTTTATCATTATGGCAGCGGTGGCAATTGCTTTTAACGTGGTCAATGGTAACTTGCGCTATCAGGTTGGGATGTTACGTAAGACTCAGGCGCAAATGACCTTGTTATATGCCAGCAGCCGTAAATTAGCCGAGACTATGGTTGAGGCGCAGGTGGTTGAAGTCATCAATGACTATCTGCCACGCTTGTTTCAATCCAAGTTTATACTATTGCTACCGCCTCTGGAAGAGAAATTGGTTAATTACTCTCCGATCACTGACTTAAATTATGATTTATCAATTGCTAGTTGGGTTTTTGATAATGGCAAAATTGCCGGTTGTAATACCGACACCTTTGCCGGTAGCCCGTTTTATTATGTGGCGGTAAATACGCCGGTACGCACGCGCGGGGTAGTGGTGTTGGCGCCGGAAAAGCCGCTCGAATTTTTTCTGCCGGCGAATCAGCAGTTGCTGGCAAATTTTATCGGTAATTTGGCAACGACTTTGGAACGGATTCATTTTACACAAATTGCGATTCAGACCGAAATTTTGCTGGCAAATCACAAATCATCTTAATTGGTTTTGTAAGGATTTTATTATGGTGGTTTTATTGACTTAGTTGACGATTGTCAAGTTTCAAGGAGATTTTTATGCGGAGTACTTTTATACTACTAGCTTTGCTGGGAACGGCATCATTAGTATTTGCTGATTCACCGGTAAATACGGCATATGGTGACGGAATTAATACTATTTACAGTTCCAATCCGGCATTAAATCCGCCGCCGTTGGAGTCAGGGATTAAGCCATTATTTAAAAGCGGCTGGTATGGACATAGCCGGGATGTTACCTATATGAAAATTGCTCAGGTTGAAAGTAATTTGGGGGTGACAATTTTATATAGTAACAATGGCTATTTTTGTCCAATTGATCAGTATTTATTATTTAAAAATGACCCTAAACATGCCAATAGTTACAATTACCAGATGGATAAAAAATGTACGGCAACCATTACTGTTGATAGGCAGAAGAATACCTTGGTCATGAAAGTAAACAGCGCAACCGCGTGTTTTGAGGAACCAATTTATACTGAATTTTGTAACGGTAACGAAAATGTTCATATTACCGATGAGCCAGCATCCAATTTATTTGTCAACAAGATTTTTAGCTATCAAAAAGACCAAAATGACAGCAGCTATCACTGGAATGCGAATCAATGATTTAGTCGCTAAGTTATTGTGATGTCTAGTGTTGATTAGTAGTAATAAAAATACCCAAGCTGCTGCTTGGGTATTTTTATCTCAACATGCTTGTTAGGCTACAACTTCCGCTGATTCAATGATAACCGGCTCGACTGGAACATCATCGTGCATACCGTGACGACCGGTTTTTACTACCTTGATTTTATCGATAACTTCGGTTCCGGCAACTGCTTTCCCAAATACGGCATAACCCCAGCCATGGACGTTTTCGCCGCTGAAATTAAGGAAATCATTGTCTTTGACGTTGATAAAAAATTGCGCGGTGGCTGAATGCGGCTGCATAGTCCGTGCCATTGCGATGGTGTATTTGTCATTTTTCAGACCGTTATTAGCTTCATTTTTAATTGCCGCACTGGTCTTGCCTTCTTTCATGTCTTTATCCATGCCGCCGCCTTGGATCATGAAGTCGTTGATTACGCGGTGAAAAATTTTGCCATCATAATGACCGGATTTAACATATTCGAGAAAATTTGCCACCGTCAGGGGAGCTTTTTCTTCATTCAATTCCAATACAATTGCACCGAAATTGGTATTTAATTTTACTTGAGTCATTAGTTATTCCTTTAAAAAATAATAATTAAATTATTATGTTACGCACATATAATATTTTTTAGAGGTTGGTTTTAATCTTTAGTGAATTGTGAAGATGATTAGAGTTTGTTTACGTAAAGAACGTGATTTTGTGAACTGTTTGAGCGCAGCGAGTTTTTCACAAAATAGTTCTGGGTAACTACAAACTCTTATCGTCGTAACATTTGAACGAAAAAATTAAAATCAAGCTCTGAAATAAACATTGTGCATAACATTACCATATAATTAGCTATAACTACCGGAGTATGCAGCAAGAATAAGGCGCAAGGCGCCGCAGTTTACAATATGCAAATAAGGAGTCTTGCAACGAAATTATTGCAAAATAGTCCGATAGTTTTATTGTTTATGTTCATTAGCTACTTGTACATAATGAGTCGCCGAATAATGCAAAAATTTAATTTCATCAGCGGTTAGTTTGCGTACCTGCTTCACCGGATTGCCCAAGTATAAATAGCCGCTTTCGAGGTGTTTTCCCGGTGGAACCAAACTTCCCGCACCAATCATTACATTGTCTTCGATAACTACATTGTCTAAAATCGTGGTGCTCATTCCGACCAGAATATTGTTCTTTAAGGTGCAAGCATGTAAACAGCAATGGTGACCAATGGTTACAAAATCTCCGATGATTAGTGGCGTTTCGGCACTGCGTCCCGGATTTTCATGGGTAACATGAAGCATGGTTAAATCCTGAATATTGCTGCTATTACCAATGATGATATCGGCAACATCACCGCGGGCAACGGCATTGCACCACACTGAAGAGTTTTCGCCAATTATCACGCGCCCAATTATTACCGCACTCTCATCAATATAGGCGCTGGCAGCAATTTGTGGGGTATAGTGGAGATAGTTGCGGATATGGTTCATGCTTAAATCTCGATTGTTTCAATAGTGTGATTGTGATTGGTATAAATGCAAATATCGCCGGCAATTTCCAACGATTTTTTTACAATTTCCGCTGCGGTTAAATGTTCGGTATTATCCACCAGCGCTTTGGCCGCCGAATAAGCATAAGAACCACCAGAACCAATTGCGGCAATGGCGTGTTCCGGTTCCAATACATCGCCGGTTCCAGTAATAATCAGGCTGTGTTCTTTATCGGCAACAATCAGCATCGCTTCCAGTTTTTGCAGCATCTTGTCTGTGCGCCAGTCTTTGGCTAGTTCTACGGCTGAGCGCATTAACGCACCACCATGCATTTCCAGTTTGGCTTCAAAGCGCTCAAATAAAGTGAACGCATCGGCAGTGGCACCGGCAAATCCTGCTAACACCTGACCTTTATATAACCGGCGAATTTTTCGCGCCGTAGATTTAATTACCGTATGCCCCAAGGTAACCTGTCCATCGCCACCAATGGCAACTTGATTTCCTTTTCTGACGGCAACGATGGTTGTACCGTGGTATTGTTCCATAAATTTTAATCCTTTTTAACCGCTACTGGTCATAAATAATCTTACAATAGCCGTTATTATAAACGGCATTATGTTAAAATATAAGGCTTAATTTAGTTAATTCAATAAGGGAATGTGCTAGCATGATTAAAATTACTTTACCTGATGGCTCCGTACGGGAGTTTTCTGAAGCGGTAACTATCCTTGATGTTGCCAAAAATATCAGTTCCAGTTTAGCCAAAGCAACCTTGGCTGGGGTAGTTAATGACCAATTGGTTGATGCAACTACCACCATCAGCAGCGATGCGACACTGAAACTGATTACTGATAAAGATCCAGAAGGTTTAGAAGTAATTCGCCATTCAACGGCACATTTATTGGCGCAGGCGGTAAAACAATTATTTCCACAGGCGCAAGTTACCATCGGTCCGGTAATTGATAATGGTTTTTACTATGATTTTAGTCTGGAAACACCCTTTACACCTGAAGATTTGACCGCAATTGAAAAGAAAATGGCACATCTGGTGGATCAAAATATTCCGGTTGAACGGCTGGAAATGACTCGTGAAAAAGCAATTAAGTATTTTGATTCAATTGGTGAAAAATATAAAGTCGAAATTATCAGTGCCATTCCCGAAGGGCAAACGATTTCCCTTTATCGCCAAGGTGACTTTACCGATTTGTGTCGCGGTCCGCACGTGCCGAGCACCAGTAAATTAAAAGCCTTTAAACTGATGAAAGTCGCCGGTGCTTATTGGCGGGGTAATTCAGATAATGAAATGCTGCAACGGATTTATGGAACTGCCTGGCGCTCTAAAGATGAATTAAAAGATTACTTGCATATGCTGGAAGAAGCAGAAAAACGCGATCACCGTAAAATCGGCAAACAAATGGGCTTATTTATGCTTTCTGATTACGGACCAGGATTCCCGTTCTTTTTACCCAAAGGAATGGCGCTACGCAATGTCTTGGAAGATTTATGGCGCAAAGAGCACAACGCGGCTGGTTATCAGGAGATTAAAACCCCGATTATGCTCAATAAAGAGTTGTGGGAAACTTCCGGACATTGGTTTAATTACCGCGAAAATATGTACACTTCTGAAATTGATGAAATGGAATTTGCAATAAAACCGATGAATTGTCCGGGTTGTATTCTGGTCTATAAAAATGGCTTGCATTCCTATAAAGATTTTCCAATGCGAATTGGCGAATTGGGTCTGGTGCATCGCCATGAGTTCTCCGGGGCTTTGCATGGTTTATTCCGGGTGCGTAACTTTACTCAGGATGATGCACATATTTTCTGTACTCCCGAACAAATTGAGGCTGAAGTTATTGGCGTAATTGAATTAATCGATAAATTCTATAGTGGGATTTTTGGTTTTGAATATGAAGTTATGCTCTCAACTAAACCGGAAAAAGCGATTGGTTCTGATGAGATTTGGGAAACTGCCGAAAAAGCATTGGCTGGTGCGATGGATCGACTTGGCAAACCATATACTATAAATGCCGGAGATGGTGCTTTCTATGGTCCAAAACTGGATTTCAAAATTAAAGATGCAATTGGGCGGATGTGGCAATGTGGTACCGTTCAATTAGATTTCAATCTGCCAGAACGTTTTGATATTCACTATATTGGTGAAGATGGTGCAAAACACCGTCCGGTAATGCTGCATCGGGTAGTTTATGGATCCATGGAACGGTTTATCGGTATCTTGATAGAACATTATGAAGGTAAATTCCCATTCTGGTTGGCACCGGTGCAGGTTGTAGTCCTTAATATTTCTGAAAAACAATCAGTATATGCGACTACCGTCTATGAGCAATTAAAAGCTGCGGGTGTCCGGGCGGAACTGGATTTGTCCAATGAAAAAATCGGCTACAAAATTCGTCAACATTCCATGCAAAAAGTCCCATATTTGCTGGTGATTGGTGATTCTGAAGTCGAAAACAATCAGGTAACTGTTCGCAAACAGGATGGCAGTGATTTGGGTGCGATGACTTTAACTGAGTTTTTGGTATTGAATAAAGAGTAGTATTGTTTTAAGAAAGTCAATCAACTACGGCGGGATTATTCTGCCGTAGTTTTGTTATGAAATAATAAAAATAAGTGAGTGAAGAGATATTTAACATGAAAAAATATAAAATAATTATAAGTTTAATTGGTGCTGCTGGTTTACTAACCAATGTTTGGGCAGTAACACCAAGTGTTTCGGAATCATCGGAATCGGTGAAAACTAATTTGGCAAAGATTGAATCGGTTCCAGTTTTGGTTCAACGGGTTGATTTGGTTCAATCAATGCCGAATGCGATAGTTTTTAATCTTGGCGAAAGTTTGATTAATCCACAATTTGCGCCAATTTTAGAATGGAATGCAACCTATTTGCAGAATAATAGTACAGCCAAAATAAAAATATCCGGTAATGCCGATGATTATAAAGATGCCCAGAAAAATGCGGCACTCTCGATGCAACGGGCGGTGAATATCCGCAATGCCCTGCTAAATATGGGCGTTGCTGATCAGCAAATGGATGTTGTTGCTTTGGGTGATAAATATCCCAAATTCAAAAAAGACTCCGATGGTCATCAGCCACGCAATCAACGGGTGGATTTATTCTATACTGCTAATGCACCTAAAGGTTATGAAGTTGAGAAAGTTCCGGTGGTAAAAACTGATACCTATCGGCGATCAGTGGTTCCTGAGCCAGTGAATTAATTCACGGTAGGTTTTTATGACAAAATATTCAGAAATATTGTCATAATTTGTTTTTTGGGTGAAATGAAGCGAATAGTACATACTTAATGAGTACATAATGTAAATGAAATTTGATTATCTAATCGTCGGCGCAGGTCCATTTGGTGCAATATTTGCATATTTGGCAAAACAGACCGGCAAAAAATGTTTGGTGATAGATAAACGAGATCATGTCGGTGGGAATATCTATTGTGAAAAAATCGAAGGAATCAATGTTCACAAGTATGGTGCACATATTTTCCATACCAGCAATAAACAAGTATGGGATTTTGTAAATCAATTTGCTGAATTTAATCGTTATACTAATTCACCGGTGGCGATTTATAAAGATGAATTATATAATTTGCCCTTCAATATGAATACCTTTAGTAAGATGTGGGGAATAACAACCCCTGCCCAAGCCCAAGCAGAGATTGCTCGCCAAATAGCAGACCTAAACATCACGGAACCACAGAATTTGGAAGAACAAGCCTTAAAATTAGTTGGTAAGGATATTTACTATAAACTAATCAAAGGTTATACCGAAAAACAATGGGGCCGCGATGCAACTGCAATACCCGCTTTCATTATTAAGCGGTTACCAGTGCGTTTTACTTATGATAATAACTATTTTAATGATAAATATCAAGGTATTCCGATTGGCGGTTATAACGTAATTATTGAAAAACTCCTAGCTGGGATTGAAGTTCGCTTAAATACGGATTTTTTTGCAAGTCGTGCACAACTGGAATCTCTGGCAGAAAAAATAGTTTATACTGGACCGATTGATCAATATTTTGATTACTGTCATGGAGAATTACAATATCGCGGGTTGCGTTTTGAACATGAAACACTTGATACTGATAACTATCAGGGTAATGCGGTGGTAAACTATACTGAGCGAGAGATTCCTTATACGCGGATTATTGAACATAAACATTTTGAATTTGGGACTCAGGCGCAAACGGTAATAACCAGAGAATATCCGATTAATTATCAGCGTGGCAATGAACCATATTACCCAATTAATGATACGCCGAATCAGGCAGTTTACCAAAAATATAAATTGATGGCAGATGCTCAGAGTCGGGTAATTTTTGGTGGGCGCTTAGCTGAGTATAAGTATTATGACATGCATCAAATTATTCAGTCAGCGATTGATGCGGCAACTAATGAATTTAAGCTTGAGATGATTTAATGCGAATTAATCGGAAGGTTATGGGTAATGTAATTGCATTAGGTTTTTTGCAGATGGCTAATTATGTATTTCCCTTTCTAACCGTACCCTATCTCTCCCGCGTCTTGAGTGTTGAACATTATGGTTTAATTCTATTCAGTTTTTCCTTTACCGCCTATTTTGGAATTTTGTGTGATTATGGCTTTAATCTTAGCGCAACCCGCGATATTGCGGTAAACAGTAAAAATAACAACCAAATCAATCAAATTGTAAGCAGCGTCACGGTAATTAAAATATTTTTGTTTCTGGCTTCGCTAGTGGCTAATCTAATTATTATTTTCAGTGTAGCCCGTTTTCGTGAATATTGGCCGATCTATTTTTTAAATTGTTTTGCTTTGATAAATAATGTGTTTTTTCCAACTTGGTTTTTTCAGGGGGTGGAAAAGATGCGATATATTACAGTTATTCAGGTAGTTATCCGCACCGTTTCAGTAATCTTGATTTTTGTTTTTATTCATAGCGATAGTCAATATTATTTATGGCCAGTTATCAATGTGGTTACTTCGATTGTTAGTGCTATTTTTGCACAATTGGTATTAATTAAATTTTTTAAAATTAGATATGTCTTACCCGATTGGCGTTTGCTTTGGGGGCAATTAAAAGACGGTTGGTATATATTTATATCGACGGTAGCAATTAGCCTGTATACAATCTCGAATTCATTTTTTCTGGGGATTTTAACTAGCAGTGTTATGGTCGCATACTATGCCAGTGCCGAAAAAATCTTAAATGCTATCCAGGGGTTGCTTGGCGTGGTTAGTCAAGCATTATTTCCTCATTTAACTAAACTAATAAATGAAGATCGGGCATTGGGAATTAAGGCGTTACAGCGAGCTTTCTTTAAGTTGGCATTGTTGGGGTTTTTTATCAGTTTATTTTTGTTTTTGACAGCACCACTAATTGTAAAAATATTATTTGGTGAACGGTATTTGGTTGCGACTACCCAAGTTTTACGGATCCTGTCTGTACTGCCTTTTATTATCTGTCTGAGCAATATTTTTGGTATTCAAACGATGCTACCATTTGGATACACAAAGCAATTTTCTCATATTTTGATTATAACAAGCAGTTGTAATCTGTTATTTACAATATTGTTAGTTCCTCACTATAGCTATATAGGTACGGCAATAAGTGTGGTATTAACGGAAATATTGGTGGCGATACTGATGTATTGGTCATTATACGTGAATGGTGTAAATATTATTTGTGGTAAACTAAACCATTCGACTGGAGCCTGAAAACAATGGAAGATAAAAGAAGTTTTTTCATAATGTGCATGGCAGATTTTTACTCTGGCGGACCTGAACTGTTGCATCAATTGGCATCAGAATTGAAACGGTTAGGTTTGTCAGTTTATATGTTTTACGTTAAAAATGGGTTAAATGATACTCAGTCGCCAGTTCATGTAAATTTTAAGCATTATAATATTCCATTTGTATTTAATGTCGTAGATGACCCATCAAATACAATTATCTTTCCTGAAATATATTTAATGCAGGTTAAACAGTATCCTTTGTCGAGGAAGTATATTTGGTGGCTAAGCATCGATTTTGGTTTGAAATTTTTGGATGTAATTGAAAGGCTTTATAACCCTAAAAATTTATTAAGCAGAATATTTTGTAAATTAATTTTATTTTTCAAAAAATTACCAGCAGGGAATTACTTCTATGACAAATATAATCAGTTATACCTGAATCGTTATATCTCATGGACAAATAGTAATGGAATTATTCATTTGGCACAATCATATTATGCCTTAGATTTTTTGAGTAAAAGGAAAGTTATTAAGCTATGCTATTTGTCAGACTATTTACGGCAAGATTTTTTAGATAAAGCGGTATATCACATTACTGATAAACGAGATATTGTCGTTTATAACCCTAAAAAAGGATTAGTGTTCACAAAAAAAATCATGGAGGCTTGTAATGGCTTAATAAAATTTGTTCCTCTCGAAAATATGACTATTGAAGAAGTTAAAAGGAATTTATTATTAGCTAAGGTTTATATTGATTTTGGTCATCATCCTGGTAAAGATCGAATTCCTCGTGAGGCCGCAATGTTAGGGTGTTGTATAATTACCAGTCGGTTGGGTAGTGCTGGATTTTTTAGAGATTTACCAATTCTAGACGAATATAAATTTACCTGTGATGATGGTAGTGTTGTCGCAATTGTTGATGAAATTTTGGATTGTATGAAAAATTATCATACGGCTATCAATGATTTTGACGATTTTCGCCAGATGATTTTAAAAGAGTATGGTGAATTTAAAGAATGCGTAGCAAATATATTTATCGACTTTCATGATGTTTAGGAACTTATGAATAGTAATAAAAATTATATTAGTGTTGTAATGGCAACCTATAACGGAGCAAAATATTTACGAGAACAGCTAAATAGTATTTTAAGTCAATCCATTCGTGTTAATGAAATTGTTATTGTAGATGACTGCTCTTCTGATGATACAATTGAAATCATTAAAGATTTTCAACAACAATATCCATTTATTCATTTGATCATAAATAAGTTTAATATAGGGGTAGTAAAAACTTTTGAAATGGCGATAAGCAATTGTCATGGTAAATATATTTTATTTTCAGATCAAGATGATGTTTGGTTTGAAAATAAAGTTGAAACGTTAGTAAATAATATTGGCGATAATTTGTTAATCTATTCCGATGCGGTCGTTGTAGATCAAAAATTAAATAAAATTTCAGAGTCTAATTTGGCTTTTTTTGAAACTGCTCGGGACTTTTCGAAATATCGTGATTATTTATTTGGTAATAATGTAACAGGTTGTACAATGATGATCAACCGGGAGATTCTTACAGAAACATTACCATTTCCTGAGTTTAAAATAATGTTTCATGATCAATACCTAGCATTATATGCAGCGTTCAAAAGCAAAATAAAGAAAGTTAATATTCCGTTGATGTTTTATCGACAGCATGATAAAAATGTGGCTGCCTCCTATCGCTCAATGCCCTATCGTACTATTATTAATAACTCTGGAAAAATGGCTGATGATATTAAAACTATCAAAAATTTGGAACTTTATAGCCATAATAGTGCGCAAAATGACTTTAATTTAGCGAGTGATTTCTTTCTTGCAATGGCTCATAAAAAGTATCCATCTATAAGTTTGTTATGTTTTTGCAAGCGAGAATTTTCTTTACGAATGTTCTTTTGGTTTATTCGGATGGCTTGTTTAAGCAAGTTTTTTGCCCAGCTAAATTATAATTTAGCTCCATTGAAGACAAAAATAAAAAAATGGGTGGCTCAATGACGACTACGGGCAAATCAATTTCGGTTGCACTGGCAACCTATAATGGTGAGTCGTTTTTGAGAATGCAGTTAGATAGTATTCTTCAGCAAACTATCGCTATTGATGAAATAGTAATTGTTGATGATGCCTCCATGGATGGCACAGTTGAAATAATTAAAGAATATCAAATTACAAATCCTCTAATCAAATTAATAAAAAACCCATCAAACTACGGACCAACAAAATCATTTGAAATAGCTGTAAATAACTGTCACGGTGATTTAATTGTTTTATCGGATCAGGATGATATTTGGTATAAAAATAAAGTCGCAGTTTTAGTAAGCAATATCGGCAACGCGAAATTAATTCATCACGATGCGGATTTGATTGATGATAATGGAAATAAGCTTGGCGAATCATTGCTGAAATTTATTAATTATTTTCCGATGGAGTCCTTTTTTGTGCGTTTGATGCGTGAAGGTGTCCATGGCTGCTGTTTGATGATGACAAAAGAAGTTGCTTTTGCCGCAAGAAATATTCCAGCAGGGTTTATTTATCATGACTTTTTTTATAATCTGGTCGCATGTTCATTGGGAGAGGTAAAAACAATTAATTTACCGCTTATGTCATATCGCTTGCATAGCAATAATGCCTGTGGATTATTTGCTGAAAAATCGTATGCCCGGGCAATGAAAGATTATTCAAAAAATCTTAATAATATGAGATTAATTGTAGATTTACCTATTTTTAACCAATATAAGTCTGATATTCAATTTTATATTGATTACTACAGTAAATTTATATATCAGAAATCTTCATCGATTTATTTTATATCTAGGGTTGCTAAATTATTAGGACTGAAAAAAGCATTGGGACTTTTGATTAACAATTTATTTGGCAGCAATGGCGTCAAATTTTTTTATGAGCGAGTAGCCTAGAAAAATTGGAGTCTCAATGAAGTTAACTGTAAAAATTTTTGCATTTTGTTATTTATTAGCATCGTCAATTTTATTAATCTTTAATATGATGACTTTACAAATAAGTGACTTATCGAATACAAGCCGTATTAGTTATACTTATTCTTTGAATATTTCCAATGATCAGAATACCCGATTGAATGAGCAGTTGAACGATGATAAATACTTTATAAATTCAATTACTCTTGCTCAGTCAGTTGTTAATGGTGGAGTAAAAATTGATATAAATAAAACTGTTAGCAAAAAAAATTTATTAACTTCGTTAGTGCCAGATTCTAAGTTTATTTTATTTACCGCCACTTTTAATAAAACAATGCCAATTCATCGTGATTTTTCTCTGATTCAGTCGGTTATGTTTATGTCGTATATCGGAATTTTTGCACTTTCTGCCACCATTTTGTTGCAATCGGGATTCCTGTTTTGTAAACATTTTTTTATTTACTTGTCAAAAAAAGTTGAGAGTCTATCCAAAATCCACAAGCGGTAATGAAAAAAGCAGTTTGTTTGTGGACAAGTTTAATACGTATTTAAAATATTAATGGGGGGTATGTGTTAT
>JBPOJK010000046.1:0-17907 GCA_052033675.1 Pseudomonadota bacterium | reverse complement strand
AAAACCAATAATTGTATATTTAGATGGTTGGTCAGGTTGTCAATTTCACGGTTGCTTGCTATTTTAGGTAAATTTGAATTAAAACAATTTATCGGGATAAATAAAGTAATTGTCTTTGATGAGTTTGAACGCTTAGTAGATTATAATAAAATTGATCCAATGCATATCGTTAGCCTTATCCAGTATTTGAATAATCAAAAAAATTGCATTTGTTTATTGGTAGCTAATGAGGATCTCTTAAATAGTGCGAATCAATTTTATAATGTACGCGAAAAATTAATCTCCGCTATTTATCATTATAAACTCCCATTTGATGATGTTTTAAAAATCATAAAAGATAATAATAAAGAGATGAACATTGATCTTAAACAACAGCAATTTTCACAAATTTATCAATCGCTGCGTAAATGGTATCAAATAGATAACAATATACGAATGATTGAACATCTTTATATAAAAATTAACCAGCTATACCACGCTTATTTAGACAATATAAAAACAGACAATTTTTTGCAAAGGTATATTCAAGAAGATGAAAGCCAAAACTATAAATTATTTATTGATTTATTTAGTTACGTTGAAATAGTTATCATTCAATTATACTACTTATACCTTAAAAACCCATATTATCTGCAACTAATCGGACAATTTGCAGAAATTTATCATAAAGATAGCCTGCTAGATAAGAGTGGGTTCGGGCAGATTGATCAGCAGAACATTCAGCAGCTATCGGAACATCTGTATACACTATACGCCAAGCAAGCAAGTTACTACAGTGATAATTATATCTTACCATGTCTTAATAAAATTCAAGAAAACGCTATTTTTGTAAATATAGACCAACGACTAATTACTGGATTTATTTCTAACAATGATTTCATTCGTAAGTTCTTGGAAGTAGAAGAAATAGATCCACGTGAGAATTGGCGAAATGTACAATATTTTATGCAAAAATTTAAAGAAATTTTCTGTGAAAGTGAAGATAGTGACTTAGTAATTTCCTATTTTAAGACAATTAATATTTTTGAAGCCCGCTATTTAGATGTAGCAGACAAACATAATGAAGATAATACAGAGTTATTTTATATAATTTATGATTATCTTCATTATCAACTTGATGAAATTCAGCCAAAAGCAATTCGCATAAATAGCGAATCAAATCAATCATACATTAATGCATTAACTATTTATATACTTCTGCAAAATAAATTTAAGAAACAAACGTTAACTAATATTGAAGCGTTGATAAGTTCAATACGTTCATGCTATGGGTATAATAACAAGCTTATTAATAATTTATTTTCTACGGATACATTATGGACTCTAAAGTTTGAGAATGTAATTTTACCATTCATAAACTTATTATCTAAAACTGCTACCGATATAATTTGCAAATTCAACACCATAAAAACGCATGAAGATATGCTTGAATTCTTATATACCAATTACAGTATCTTTCTTTTTGGAGCTGGACATATTAATAATATCTTTGAGATTATTCACGAATGCAATAAAAAAATGATTAGTTTATTAGACAGCTCCAATCAATCAGTGAATAAATTATTTGACTATTTGAAAAAATTTAATGATAGTGATGATCTTATCCGAAACTTTGAACTACATACCTCATCAATACTAGTTGAAAAAATAAAAGAAATTTTTGATACTCCTGCACTTCAACAAGAATTTATTAACACTTATAAAAATCATGCTTGGGATATTCCAAAACAAGTGGCTCAAAAACTACAAGAAGAATTAACTAAATCCTCTAGCGATACTCAAGAAAACCCAGATGATACACAACAATCACCACAAAGGAGCGAATATGTACTTAGGAGTTGATTACTACCCTGAACAATGGGATGCGGAATTTTTAGAACAAGATTTGGCGCGGATGGTAAGTGCCGGAATTAATTGTATCCGGATTGCCGAATTTGCCTGGCACTTGATGGAACCACGCGAAGGTGATTTTCAATTTGAGTATTTCCGGCAGGTACTCGATCGTGCTGAACATTATGGCTTAAAAGTAATGTTGGGAACCCCAACCGCTACCCTACCGGCATGGCTGGCAAAAAAATATCCCGAGGTGCTATCGGTTGATGAAGTTGGAATTAAGCGCCATTTTGGAGGACGACGGCAAGCCTGTTTAAATTCGCCAGTCTATCGCGAAAAAAGTGCCATAATTTCAACCCAAATGGCACAAGCGTACGCTCACCATCCGGCGGTAATTGCATGGCAGATAGACAATGAGCTCGGGCATGAAACCAGCGACTGGTGCTATTGCGAGCATTGCGAACGTGAATTTCAAGCGTATCTGCGCAATCAATTCGCCTCAATTGACGATTTGAATTATCGGCTGGGAACGGTATTTTGGTCACAAACGTATAATAGTTTCGCTGAGATAGAATTGCCTCGCCCGACCATTCCAGCCAAAAATCCCGGCTTAATGTTGTATTTCTACCGCTTCCGTGCCACAACGATTACTCAGTTCACTAAGGAACATGCGGCAATTTTACGGAAGATTATTCCTGCCACCACGCAAATTACCCATAATTACCCCGGGGATTATTATAATAAAGCGCAAAATTTTACCGATATTTCCGAATGTTTGGATGTGGTGGCACTGAATAATTATCCGGTGTGGGGTGGCTTAGAGCAGCCAATTGAATATGGTAAAATTGCCATGAAACTGGATCAAACCCGTGGCTTTTTGCCGGGCAAAAACTTCTGGATTACCGAACAACTCATTGGTGCGCAAGCACATACCATCATGGGCTATTTGCCGCGTCCGGGGCAAGCGCGCTTGTGGTCATGGCAGGCGCTACTCCATGGTTGTAACAATCTGATTTATTTCCGTTGGCGCACCGCTACCAAAGGTGCCGAGCAATTTTGCTATGGTGTGCTGGATCACGATAATCAGGATGGTCCGCGTTATCACGAGATGCAGCAGGTTTTCAAAGAAGCCAAGCGTTATCAACGCGAAATTAATCAGGCGGTTAAAGCGCAGGTTGCGTTAATTTATAATCCGGATAATATTTATGCCTGGAAAATTCAGCCGCAATCAACCGCGTTAGACATTCATCACGAGCATTTTAGACTGTATCAGGGATTTATCCGCCATAACGTCGCGATTGATGTTATTGATATTCGCCAAGCAATCGACGGCTATAAAATCGTTTTGTTACCCGCGCCGCTGTTACTCACCAAGGAACAGATCGATGGTTTGCTGGGGTTTATTAAAAATGGCGGAATAGTAATTAGCTCGTTTAGAGCTGGTATCAAAGATCACGACAATGCGGTGTATTTTAACCAAACCAATCCTTGGCTCTGTATTGCGGGAGTTAAAGCATATTATATTGAATCACTCGGGATTCAGAATAAAGCAACCATCCACAGTGAATTGGGAACTCAATATCAGGCGGGGGTTTGGCGCGATATGCTTGAACCGCTGGAATCAGGCAATAGCAAAATTTTATATCATTATACCGATGAATTTGCCGGCTATGGCGCAGTTAGCGAAACGGCGATTGGTGATGGGAAATTAATTCATATTGCCACGGCTGTTGAAGACAAAGATTTTTGGCTGGAACTAGCCGCGCGGGTATTAGATGAGCGAAATATTCCGGCAATAGCGACTCCCGATGGCGTTGAAATTATCCAGCGTGGCGATACCACCTTTATTTTAAATCATAATTCGTATCCGGTTAATTTCAATAATCTGGAATTAAAACCGTATGATGTATCAATTACAACAAGGAGTTAACATGAAACACATTTATCAACTACTAACACAGGCATTCAATTCTAAATTTGCCACTGCCGCAGGCAAAACCAGCTTATTTTTCGCTCCCGGACGGGTTAATCTGATCGGTGAACATACCGATTATAATGGCGGCAATGTTTTCCCCTGTGCGCTGGATATCGGAACTTATGCACTGGTAGCACCGCGGGCAGATCAGCAAATTCGCGGCTATTCGCTGAATTTTGCCGAGCAGGGAATTATCGAATTTTCGTTGACCAAGCTAATTAATGACCCAACGCACGATTGGGCAAATTATCCCAAAGGGGTAATTAAAGTTTTAGCCGATCATGGTTACCCCCTGCCGCATGGTCTGGACATTGTATTTTATGGAACCATTCCCAACGGAGCCGGCTTATCATCCTCGGCGTCAATTGAAGTTTTGATGGCGACAATTATCAAACATTATGGCAATTATCCTGCGCTGGATGGTGTGAAAATAGCCCAATTCTGCCAACAAGCCGAAAATCAGTTTATCGGAGAAAATTGCGGCATTATGGATCAATTTGCCATCGCCATGGGAAAATCAGCTCATGCCATTCTACTTGATTGTAATACCTTGAATTACCAATATGCGCCCCTGGAATTAGGCGAAAATATTCTGGTAATTGCCAACACCAACAAAAAACGCGGTCTGGCAGACTCCAAATATAACGAACGGCGTGGTGAATGCGATCATGCCCTTTCCCAATTACAAACCCGTTTAAAAATAAATTCACTCTGTGAGTTGGATATCGCGACCCTTGAAGCCAATAAAGATTTAGTTACCAATCCAACCGAATATCGCCGGATTTACCATGCGATTAGTGAAAACCAAAGGACTCTAGCAGCAGTAAAAGCGCTGCATGATAATGATTTGTGCACCTTTGGACAATTGATGAATCAATCGCATATTTCACTGCGCGATGACTATGAAGTAACCGGCAAAGAGCTGGATAGTTTGGTATCCCGTGCCTGGCAGCATCCGGCGTGTATTGGGTCACGAATGACCGGTGCCGGTTTTGGTGGCTGCACCGTCAGTCTGGTAAAAAAAGCTCAGGTTGAAGATTTTATTAACCAAGTGAAAACTGCTTATGCCAACGATACCGGACTAACTGCTGATTTCTATATGGTTGGTGTCGGTAATGGTGCGGCATTTATTGAGGATATCCAATAATGAATTTAACCATCAGCAAGAAACAAATTGCCACAGTTAATAATCAACCGGTCATCCAATACACTCTACAAACGCCATCTGGATTTAGTGTCGTGGTATTGAATTATGGTGGAATTATCTGGGAAATTAATGCTGCCGACAAAAATGGTAAATTTAATAATGTGGTAATAAATCATGGCGAATTTGACCCGGAAAATCCCGGCTATCTGGGGGCAATTACCGGGCGGGTTGCCGGCAGAATCAAGGATGCGGCGTTTAATGTCAATAATCAGCACTATCAATTAACCCCGAATAATAACAACAATTTATTACATGGCGGCATCAATGCTCTGGACAAGAAAATCTGGGCGGTTCATGAATTGACCACCGGTTTGGAACTAAGCTATTTTAGTCCGGCTGGTGAAAATGGTTTTCCTGGCAATGTCACTTTTACCGTTCGTTACCTGATCAACCATGATAATCAATTGACAATAGAAGCACAGGCAAGCAGTGATTGCGAAACCCCAATTAATCTAACCAATCATAGCTATTTTAACCTGAATGGACAACTGGAACATGGTCTCAAACAAATACTGCAATTAGCCAGCAGCCATTATGGATTAATTGACAGTGAAGTCAGCTTTACCAATCAACTGGCGGCAGTGGCAAATACACCGTTTGATTTCCGCACCCCCAAAGCAATCGGACAAGATTTACACGCTGATCATCCGCAAATTGGCTATGGTAATGGTTATGACCACCCATTTGTGTTGGATAATGATAGCCATATTGTCTATCCAATTCAGCTACGCGATCCGGCTAGCGGCAGAACACTAGCGGTACAAACCACCGAACCGGTAGTGGTAATATATAGTGCCAATCATTTTGCCATTCCAGGGTCAGCGGTGTGTCTGGAAACGCAGAGAATGCCGGATGCAATTAATCTGCTACAATATCGGGAGAGTGTTATTTGTTCACCGGAAAAACCTTATTATAGCAAGACCATCTGGCAATTTGGAGTATTAAACCAATGAAAAAAGACCTCACCCCAACCTTGGAAATGCTGGTTGAGCTATTCATTAATAAAGCCATCAACATCCAGTTGATTCGAGAGCGGGACAAAATTTATTTTCGCAACCAATTTTATAATTTACTTAATTTGGATATCACTCAGTTGGCACAGCCCGTGGTTATCCCTGCAGAATTTCAGGTCAATGACAGTATCTCGCTGGCGGATTTTGCCGAAATGATCTACCTGTCGCTGGATGGTAATCAGGTTTGTGGCTTGGGCGAAACCAAGGAGCAAACCGAAACCGCATTGATTAACACCCTCCTTCCAGCACCAAGCATTGTTGAAGAAAAAGTTGCTTCCCTGTGGCGCTATTCAGGTGTTGCTACCGCGATGGAGTGGTATTACCGCTTCAGTCAAAATACCAATTACATCAAAACTGCCGACATCGCCAAAAATCAGTCGTGGAAAAGTCCCACTATTTACGGTGAATTGGAAATAACTATTAATCTCTCCAAACCGGAAAAAGACCCGCTGGAAATCGCCCGCGCCAAACTGGCCAAACCAACAACGGTTAATTATCCCAAATGTCTCTTGTGTATCGAAAATGAAGGTTATGCCGGTTCATACAATCAACCATCCCGCCATAATCACCGGATATTATCGTTAACCCTCAATAACCAGCCGTGGTTTTTCCAATATTCACCGTATGCCTATTATCCGGAACATTCGATTATTATTAATCCGACACATCGCGACATGATAATTAATCGTGAAACCTTTATCAATCTGCTGGATTTTGTTGATCTGATTCCGCACTATTTGATTGGTTCCAACAGTGATATTCCAATTGTTGGCGGCTCAATTCTAACCCATGACCATTATCAGGCAGGAAATTATGTCTTTCCGATTGAAAAAGCGGCGATTAAAAAAAGCTATCAACTGGCACAATTTCCACAAGTTACGATAAATTATCTCGTGTGGCCAGTTACCACCCTGCAATTGATTGGTGGGCGAAATGAACTATTAAAATTGACCATGCTGATAATAAAACACTGGTATGGTTATTCCAATCCGGAATTGGAGATTTTAGCCACCGATGGCAATGGTAACCGTCATAACGCGATTACGCCGGTAGCCAGAAAACTCGCTGATGGAAAATACGTTTTATATTTAATGCTGCGCAATAATCGCTTGACCAGTGAACATCCGGAAGGTATCTTCCATCCCCACCGTCATTTACACCATATCAAAAAAGAAAATATTGGTCTAATCGAAGCTATGGGTTTGGCGATTTTACCCGGACGATTGCAAAATGAACTGGCAGAAATTGAAAAATTACTGTTAATCAATGATAAAGCCATGGCATTATCACAATTACTGTTTGATGAAACATTACTTAAACACGAAACGTGGTTGGCGGAACTTTATCTAAAATACGGTTCATTTAGTGACTGCAATGTGCAACAAATTCTCAAAAATGAAGTTACCGAAAAATTTGCGCAGGTATTGGAGTGTTCGGGAGTGTTTAAAAATAACGTAACGGGTGATGCCGCCATGGATGGTTTTATTCAATTATTAATGACCGGCATATAATTAAAAAACACAGTGCACCACCAAACACAGACGGCGCGGTGGTGCGCTAGATTTTTATCCACCAATAACATACCAATTGGTATTGAATTACAGCACCATTAGTACACCATAGAGCACTCAAACAATGGAAAAAATAAAATAAACTTGCTGCAAATAGCCGAAATACAAGCCCATCTATTTGTTATATATAATTATTTAAAGTAAAATACAAACATCAATAAAATAACTCTATTTTCCGATACAAAACTCAGAAAAGATCACCCCAAGGAGATCATCGGCGGTAAATTCACCGGTAATTTCACCTAACGAGCTATGGGCATAGCGTAATTCTTCGGCTAAAATCTCCAAATGTTCCCACATCTCAAATGCATAATCTATATGTTTGACCGTTTTACGCATCGCATCCAGATGTCGGGTTCGTGCCAGATAAATATCGCCAGCTGTAGATTTATTCCAACCAATCAATGACAATAATTTACTACGCAGGAGATCAATCCCCTGTTTATGTTTAGCCGAAAGATAAATATTGGTTTCTCCATCCACCGCCACCACTTTGGCAGCGCCGCCGCTTAAATCAATCTTGTTGTGTAAATACAGCCGTGGCAAATTAGCCGGCAACTGGTCAACAATCTGCCGGTCTTCTTCACTCATTCCGATACTGTCATCAATTAAAATCATTGCCAAATCGGCGCTACCAGCAGCCTGAAGAGCCCGTTCAATACCAATTTTCTCAACAATATCCTGAGTCATCCGAATCCCGGCGGTATCAATAATATTAAACGGAATGCCATCAATAATAATTTTCTGGCGCACAATATCGCGGGTAGTTCCGGCAATGTCAGTAACAATCGCCACCTCCTCATTTGCCAAGGCATTAAGCAAACTTGATTTACCAACATTTGGTCGCCCGATAATAACAATATCCGCCCCATTATTAAGAATAACCCCCTGTTGGGTTGCGCCAAGCAAATTATGAATTTCCTGCTGAACCACTGCCAATTTATCGCGAATCTTGGCAGTGGCAATAAACTCAAGATCTTCTTCCGGAAAATCCAGCGTTGCTTCAACAAACATTCGTAGATTAATCAATCTCTCGTTGATTCGACCAATCTGCTGTGAAAATTCGCCGTGCAAAGATTTAAGCGCGCCCTTGGCTGCAGCCTCGCTTTCAGCATGAATCAAATCCGCAATACTCTCGGCTTGTACCAAATCAATTTTGCCGTTAAGGTAAGCGCGCTTGGTAAATTCTCCGGCTTCCGCCATTCGACAACCCAATTCCAAACAACGCTTTAATAACATATTGAGAACCACTGGCGAACCGTGCCCTTGCAATTCCAGCACTTCTTCACCGGTAAATGAATTTGGTGCCGGAAAATAAACAATCAATCCTGAATCAATTACCGCTCCGGCATGATCATAATAATCACCATAATGAGCGTAGCGGGGTTTTAAATTATCTTTATGGCAGAGCTGAGTGATTAACGGTGACAAATTAATACCGGAAATCCGGATTACGCCGATTCCGGCATAACCAGTGGCGGTTGCTACTGCGACAATATTATCCTGATGATAACGCATAATCACCTCACCTAAAAAGTATAGGCGGTAGTTATATCTTCACCGCTCAAATTACATAAATAGCGCCACAGCACTGGCATTTTGCCATAGCGGCGAATTATCCGTCGCATTTGGCGAACGTCAGCTGGTAGAAATTCATTTTTTTGTATAGCTTTCAGTAGTAAACGCCACAAGGTCAATAGTTCCAACTCACGATAAAATTCATCAACTACTTTTTCAGCAGCAAAAATTTTGCCGCGTTCCTGACTCCACAACGGAATTACCCATTCCAAAAACTCAGCTTCTTGATTAAAATTTTTGATTAATTGTGATTGCTGTAACAAAAAAGCATAATATGCCGAATCACCATTAACCAGTCCACTGTTAAAATTATCAATCACATTTTGAAGCTGTTTCAGCTCATTAATTATTATCGGATAATCATTTTTGGCGATTTTATCTGCAAAATAATCAACTATAATCGGCTCATCCATCAACTTGCGTAAATTTTCTATTGTATACATTAATTTAATCCACTCATTAAGGTTAATTGGTCACAAGTATTATTTTACCATACCGGTAGTTTTTATCCCCAAAACATCCCCCGCAACTGCAGTTAATTCCATGGTATAATCGCGTTTTTACGCTCTGGAAACGCCGCGGATAACCATTGATGACACACAAGAAAAAGCTGCCTTTATTGACGATATTAGCTACGCTGTTTAGCAATTACAGCTATGCCGATGGGTCAATGACCTACCTTGAGCAAAGTGGATTGAGTCAGGAACCGCTTTATTGCAGCAATCAGGATTATGCTTGGTATGAAAAAACCGGACCGGACAGTGTCGAAATTCCTCTCGTAGAATCGCAAAGTACCTATATTCAAGCCGATAGCCTAAATGGGCAAAATAAAAAATTACAAATTGCGCAAGGTAATGTTATCGCTTATAAAGACAATCAGACTCTTAGTTCCGACTGGTTATTTTATAATATGCCAGATAGCCATGCGACCGCAGGAGACCGTGTTATTATAACCCGCCAGTATGATTCAATTCAGGCTAAATGGGTTGATTATTATCTGGATCTCGATAAGGGAACTTTTACTCAGGCGCGTATTCACTACAACAAAGAAAATGTCACCGCCGTTGGGCAAACCATCACGGTTCAAGATAAAAAACATGCGACGATTGATCAGGGCTACTTTACCGGTTGTAATCCCGATGATCCGGCATGGTACATTAAATCCCAACAGATGACTTTTGATTATCAAAATTCCGAAGGTACTGCGCGTAATGCTACCATGTATTTTGAATCATTGCCGGTATTTGCATCACCGTATATGACATTCCCGCTAGGAGAAAGAAAAAGTGGATGGTTAACCCCTAATTTTGGTGGAACCAGTACCGCCGGCTTTATGGCATCCGAAGCCTATTACTTTAATCTGGCGCCCAATTATGATGCGACCATTACACCAGAGTTTTGGGCCAATCAAGGCTTTATGGTTACCGGCGAATATCGCTATAAGACTGAATCCAACGTTGGTAGCGTTTATACCGAACAAATGCCCTACAGCTGGGGTAATGATACCAGCAATACTTATCGCTGGTATTGGAGTTTAAACGATACTTACAACCCATGGAAAGATTTTACCACCGGTTACACCTATAATCAGGTGTCAGATAATAATTACTTCAACGATTTTGGTAACTTTTATTCAGTTACCGATAATGTCAATCTGGAACAATCGGCGTATGTAAAATATGCCCCGCAATGGGGTTCCGCGAGCGTTAAAGTACAACAATTCCAAACCTTATATCCGTTTGGTTATACTCAAACCATTCCAATTTACGCCTCCTATCCGGCGGCAGTCGTAAATGTCAAACCGCAGGATATTGGCGGCGGTTTCCAAGGTGGGTTAAATACCCAATATACTTATTTCTCCAGCTCTTCGATGCAAAGCGGTAGCCGTGCTATCGTTTACCCGAGCTTAACTTATCCGGTAAAATCCAGTTGGGGTTATATCACCCCCAAAGTCGGGTATAGCGACACCAATTACAACTTGGGAACTAATCCTGGATATGCTAATAGTGCTGGGACTTATAACGTCGGTGTGCCGATTACCTCGGTTGATAGTGGCTTGTATTTTGACCGTCCGATGAGCTTGGGCAGTGGCAGTTATACCCAAACTTTTGAGCCACGGCTATACTATTTATATATTCCTGAAGTAAATCAAGCTAATTTACCAGTATTTGATACCGCCACGGCAACCTATAATTACAACCAATTATTCAGTGAAAATCGTTTTTCCGGTTATGACCGGATCAACATGGCCAATGACGTAACCCTCGGTGTCGTCTCGAGGGTAATTAATGATTCCAATGGTAGTGAGCTGATGAAACTAAATGTTGGTTACCGCTACTTCATAACTCCGGAAAATAACTTCATTTATGGTAATCAAACTCAATATGGTCAATTATTTTTACCCAATCCCAACTTTATTACCGAATTAACTAATCAATGGAGTAAAGAGATATCCTCAACCGCAACATTCCAGTACGATACCAATTATAATGTATTGGATGCGTGGACGGCGGGGCTTAAATACAATCCCGATGTCGGCAAAATTATTAATGTTGGCTTTAGTTACCAATACCAATTGCCGGTTTTCTTCTATGGCTGGTCACCTGGTCAGGCCTACACGCCAAATATGTATGAAAACCAATATGCGTTAAACATTGCCGGACAATGGCCGTTATATGAAAATAAAATTTATGCTGTCGGTCAATACAATTACGATTATACCCGGCAATTAATTTTGAATATGATTGGCGGCTTGGAATATAATGGTGGCTGTTATACCATTAGCGCTGTTTATCAACAATTTAACTTTAACTTTAACCAAACCCAACAAAACTATATGTTAAATTTCTCATTCCGCGGTTTTGGAAATGTCGGAACCGGCGATCCAACCAGCCAATTGAGAAGCAATATCCCGGGTTATATGCCAATGACGCAAATTCAAGAAGCTCAATATCAATAGGTACCTTTTATGAAAAAACTACTCCTCGGCTTATCGCTCACTCTTTGCTTAGCTATCAGCATGGCAGCAGAAAGTCAGGTTGCTGTAAGCACAATTGAATCAGCACCGCCGCTAACAATTCCAGCGGTTACACCCACAGTTATTCCAGCGAATAACAGTAATCTACCACAGCCAAAAATGATTAATCGGATTGCCGCCTATGTCAATAAACGGATTATTACTGACAATGAAGTTAACAAACAGCTTAATCAAACTATTATCAATCTCAGACAAAAAGGAATTCCACCGGGAAATATTCAGGACTTACGTGGCAAAGTTTTAGATCAGTTAATTTTGCAACAAATTCAACTGGATTTAGCTGCCCGTGGTGGTCTAAAAACTACCGATAGTGAAATTAATGACGCGATTGCCTTAACCGAAAAAGCTCAAGGCATTAATGATGACCAGATGCGGGCTAAACTAGCCGCTCAAGGTGTGAGCTATCAAGAATTTCGCCAGCAAATTAGTGACCAAATTACCATGGAAAAGCTAAAACAGCGTGAGGTTGATGGACGGGTCACCGTTAATGAAGATGAAGTAAACCGGGTGTTAAGCAGTGAAACTTACAAAAATCGGATCGATTACCGCTTATCCGATATCATTATCGGGATTCCAGAGCAGGCAACCCAAGATGTTGTTGCACAAAAACAGGCGATTGCCGATAGTGTCTATAACCAGCTTAAAGGCGGCGCTTCGTTTGAGCAAATGTCAATCAAATACTCAACGGCACCGAATGCCTTAACCGGTGGCGATTTGGGCTGGAAAAGTAATACCTCGCTGCCGCCAATGATTTTAAATCAGTTGACACCACTAAAAACCGGCGATGTAACCCAAGTAATCAAGCTGCCGGTGGGATTTTTTATCTTTAAATTAACCGGTATAAAACAACATGGAACGCCACAGATCGTTCGCCAATACCATGTCCGGCATATTTTAATCAAAGTTAATGAATTGACCAGCGACGAGGAAGCCCATCAAAAGATTATCTCAATTCGCGATCAGCTAATGAAAGACACCGGCAATCCGCAAAAAGAGAGTGCTGACTTCATCAAGCTTGCCAAGCAGTATTCCGAAGACACCAGCTCAATCAAAGGTGGCGATATTGGTTGGGTAACTAAAGGCGACACCGTTCCACAATTTGAACAAGCGATGTTGACTACTCCAATTGGGCAAATCAGCCAACCAATCCGTAGCCCGTTTGGCTGGCATATTTTACAGGTAATGGAAACCCGCGACAGTAATCTGGCCAATGACCGTGAAAAAGCCGAAATTCGCCAGGATTTACGCAATACTAAAGCCGAAATGTTATATACCGAGTGGATGCGTAATTTGCGGGAAATGGCTTACGTAAAAATTAACACCGACTAATCGCCCTTGATTATTTGATGCTAAAATTTCGCTTCTCGCGTAATTATCTGTTACTAATGGTGATTGCAATCAGTAATGGTATGGTGCCATTACTGATTGGTTCTACCCTATTTGTATGGCTTAAAGAACAAGGAATCAATATTGCCAGTATCGGTTTATTCGGGCTGGCAAATTTACCATGGGCGCTGTCTTTTATTATCTCGGCGGTATTGGAATATTTTTCCTATAAAAAATATTTCCATTATAAACACGTCTTAATGATTGCCCTGCTGGTAATTGCAACCACTATTTATCACCTTCCCCAGCAAATTGGGAATCCAGGGTTATTATTCAGATTTTGTCTGTTAATCAGCTTTGCCAGTTCCATCGCGCGAGTCATCATGCTGGCGCTGCAAAAAACGCTGTTTAGCGATCAGGCGCTGCCGCTGGTAATTAATATTAGTACCATTAGTTATAAAATCGGGATTTTATTTGCCGGTAGCTTGGCATTATATTTTTCACAAACCATCAACTGGTCAACTATCTATCATTCATTTGCCCTGATTTTTCTATTTTCGGCAGCGCTGATTGGACTATTTCCTAAGCGGGCGCTTGATATTAATCATAGCCACAACCAATTAAATCAATCTTTAGTCAACCGTCTGCTTGCCCCCTTTAAGGGCTTATATCAGATGCCTAATATTGTTTTAATCCTATTATTGATGTTTTGCTATCGGGCTCCGGATAATTTAATTACCAATTACTTTGATTTGTTTTATTTGCATTTTGGTTTAAGCAAGACCAATGTAGCTTTTGGTTATAAATTTTACGGAATGATAGTTGCCTCGTTGGGTGGACTATTATGTATCAAATTAAACCGCCGATATTCTTATTATAGTAACTTAACGCTGGCTCTTAGTTTACATTTGATTTCTTATTTACTCATTTATTGGTTTAGCAATTATCAGGCTCCGCTATGGGTATTTTATTTATGTGTTACACTGGAAGAGCTCACCCGCGGTATGACCATGATAATCTTTTGGTCATTCCAAACTCATATTTGTACCCGCCAGCATATTTTAGTGCAATTGGCATTATTAACCGCGGTGGATAGCTTAAGCTATTCATTGCTGGGAAGTGTCGGCGGCATTGCGATTCACTGGCTTGGTTATGGAAATTTTGTCTTATTAGTATTGGCTAGTTTCATTCCCGCATTCATCGTTTTATCCAAACTACGTAAAACGGCACTATTATAAAATCACAAGCGGTAATTACTGTCGTTAGCCATTGATGATGTTAATTGTGATATAATATACGCTCGTAATGCCTTGAACTGAGTTATTTTAGCAATGGTCAACGTTAGTTGCCGGTAGCGAGTAGTTGTTTGCGGCACTAAATTTACGTCCATTATGGATATTACTAATTATTAAAATGGTCTTCTGACCGTAAGAAACAATAGATTTTTATAACTCAGTTATAACTGAGATTACGCATCTATCAATCATTTGATTGGCGAATATCAGTTAATAATCCGATATTTTTAGAGAGAATACATGTCAAAAAATTTACGTAATATTGCAATCATCGCTCACGTCGATCACGGTAAAACTACTTTAGTGGATAAATTACTGCAACAAGCCGGAACTTTCTCGGCGCATCAACATATTACCGAACGGGTAATGGATAGTAATGATATAGAAAAAGAACGTGGAATTACCATTTTTGCTAAAAATGCGTCCCTCGATTATAAAGGCACCCGCATTAATATCGTCGATACCCCGGGACATGCCGATTTTGGCGGTGAAGTAGAACGGGTATTGGGAATGGTTGATGGCGTATTGTTATTAGTGGATGCGGTTGAAGGACCAATGCCACAAACGCGTTTTGTAACCCGTAAAGCTTTGGCTTTAGGTTTAAAACCAATTGTAGTTATTAATAAAATTGACCGGCCAGGATCTCGTCCGGATTGGGTAATTGATCAAACTTTCGATTTATTTGATAAATTGGGTGCAACCGAAGAACAACTGGATTTTCCGGTAGTTTACGCCTCAGCATTGAATGGTTTTGCTTCACTGGATCAAGATAGCCACCCGGAAAATATGGAACCGTTATTTGAAACTATTTTAGAACACGTTGCCGCTCCAAATGAAGACGAAGATGGTTCGTTACAATTACAAATTTCGGCTTTGGACTATAGCAGCTTTGTCGGAAGAATTGGGATTGGCCGGATTCGCCGCGGTAAAATCAAACCAAATCAACAGGTAATTGTTGCTACGGGTCTTGATGGCGAGCGTAAAACTGCCAAGATCAACCAAGTATTGGTATTTAGCGGACTGGAACGGGCGTTGGTTGATGAAGCCAGTGCTGGTGATATCGTGTTAATCAATGGAATTGAAGAACTAAACATTGGGGTTACGATTTGTGATGTAGCTAATCCGGAACCATTGCCGATGTTAAAAATTGATGAACCAACTTTAAGTATGACATTTCAGGTAAATACTTCGCCATTAGCCGGTACTGAAGGTAAATTTGTCACCAGTCGTCAAATCCGCGACCGCTTGAATAAAGAATTATTAACCAATGTGGCACTGAAAGTTGAAGATACCGACAATACCGATGAGTTTTTGGTTTCCGGTCGTGGTGAATTGCACTTGACTATTTTGGTTGAAAATATGCGTCGTGAAGGCTTTGAACTGGCGGTTGCCAAACCCCACGTGGTAACCAAAATGGTTGATGGCGAAAAATGTGAGCCATATGAATTGTTAACCATTGATGTCGAAGAAGAACATCAAGGTGGCGTAATGGAAGAATTGGGACGCCGCAAAGCCGAATTATTGGATATGTCTAATGACGGTAAAGGACGGACACGGATTGAATACCGGATTCCGGCGCGTGGTCTAATTGGTTTTCAGGGTGATTTCCTGACTATGACGCGTGGTACCGGTCTAATGGCACATTTATTTGATGACTATGGTCCGATCAAAGCCGATATTCCCGGACGTCGTAATGGCGTGCTGATTTCGCAGGAAAATGGTGCGGCCGTGGCCTATGCCTTATGGAACCTGGAAGATCGTGGACGGATGTTTGTTAATCCCGGCGAAAAATTATATGAAGGCATGATTATCGGAATTCACAGCCGTGATAACGATTTGATTGTCAATCCAATCAAAGGTAAAAAATTAACCAATGTGCGGGCATCGGGAACCGATGAAGCCGTGCGCTTAACTCCGCCGATCATGTTAACGCTGGAAAGTGCGATTGAATTCATTGATGATGATGAATTGGTTGAAGTAACACCACAAAATATTCGTTTACGCAAGCGCTATTTAAATGAGATCGAACGTAAACGCGCCAGCAAATCCAGCCAAGGTTAAGAATATTTATTCATTTTAGAGGAAGATTAAAATGCAACTTCATTTAGCTAAAAATTTTTTGGAATGGCATGAGATAAATCATCATGATAATCCCGAGCACCCCCATGAAATTATTATGGTTATACAAGCCGAAACGCTTTATTATAAAAATGAAGATATTACCGTGCGCGCTACCATTCGGATTTTGGAACATAGCAAACGTGAAAGACCATTTGAAGTATTAAGCCACTCATATGCACATGTACACCAAGGTCAGCACCAGCAGATTGAGTACAGCGGCAAGGATGAGATTGGTGAGTTTGCCACTTTGGAAGAAGCTAAAAAAGCCGCTGAAGTTCATTTCAATAATCATCACCATGTTCGCAATAACCAGAACGCTTAAGTCTTTCTATTCAACTAATTAATAAACGCGGGTTTTTACCTGCGTTTGTTAATTAAATAGTAACAACATATTAAGTTTTAAATGTATTCATGGATAATATCAATTCGCAACAATCGTTAACTGCCAGCCAATTGCTGCTATATACCACCAGCTATAATCGCCAGAAATTAAGTCTCGGCGTGGCGCTATGGCTGTGCTTGTTATTGGGAATCTTTGGTGCCCACCGCTTTTATCTGCGCAAAAATATTTCCGGCATTCTGTATTTGTTATTTAGCTGGAGTTTGATTCCGGGATTTCTGGCAATCGGCGATCTATTTTTGCTGCGTTACCAGATTTCGCGTTATAACAATCTCCAAGCGGTAGAGATATTAAATCATCTAAATCCAAACTCCAGTGCCGAATTAATTCAATTACTAAAGACAAATACTCCACGATGGCCACAACGGATCGGGCAAATTTTGGTGATTCTCGCTGCACTATTGTTTAGCGCCGAAATCTATCTGGCAATCTATCATGAATTAAGCCCCGGCATAATTTTCCAGCGCGTTAAAAATCACTCACTAAGCGAAATTTGGCAACGCCCGGTAAATAGCGATAGCTGGACACTTCCCTATTACAATATCAGCTAC
>JBPOJK010000016.1:0-9303 GCA_052033675.1 Pseudomonadota bacterium | reverse complement strand
GGTGTATATGGATGGTGCCAATCTGAATGCTCAGGTTGGATTGTTAAAACCCGCCGAATTAGGTGCCGATGTTTCGCATATCAATCTGCATAAAACTTTTGCAATTCCTCACGGCGGCGGCGGACCGGGAATGGGGCCGATTGGTGTCAGAGCTCATTTGGCAAAATATTTACCACAACATCCATTATTTGATGAACATTATCAAAGCCATCTCAGTGGGGTATCGGCAGCGCCTTTTGGTAGTGCTTCAATTACTGCGATTTCATGGATGTATATGACTATGATGGGTGAAACGGGACTGCAACTGGCATCAAAAGTTGCGATTCTAAATGCCAATTATCTGGCGCAGCATTTAAGTGCAATTGGCTATCCATTATTGTATAGCGGTCAAAACGGCAAGGTTGCCCATGAATGTATTATTGATTTACGTCCATTAAAAGCGCTCAGTGGTATTAGTGAGGTTGATTTTGCCAAGCGCTTGATGGATTACGGTTTTCATGCTCCAACTATGTCATTTCCGGTACCGGGAACCTTGATGATAGAACCGACCGAGAGTGAGTCTAAGGATGAATTGGATCGTTTTATTGCCGCGATGAAAGCCATCTACGTCGAAGTCGAACAAGTTATTAATGGCGGATTTGATAAAACCAATAATCCATTAAAAAATGCGCCGCATACGTTAGCCGATGTAGTAGCCTGGGATAAACCCTATTCAATTGAAACTGGGTGCTTTCCGTTAGACTATTTGAAACAGAATAAAATTTTCCCAAGTGTCAATCGGATTGATGATGCCCACGGGGATCGTAATTTTATGTGTAGTTGTTTCGATTTTAGCTAGTACTCAATTGTCCTACGTTAAAACTAGATAAACTGTCTGCCGATATGATTGCTAAATCCGCAGACAGTTTAAATTACGTGCCGTTGTCATATATGGTTATTTTACTTATAACTTGCTCTGTTAATAATCTAAGCAACTTGAATACTACTGTCCGAATAGGTTAAACTCATGGCTTAATTTTATTTTTATAACAAGATAATCATGACGGCTTTAAAACTAAGTTACTATGAAAACCTGCTGCAACAACTAGACAATAGCGAGCGGGCGCAATTTCACTTTTTCTTCCGCTATAACCATAAAAATATTCTAATTGCCTATTTGTGGCTGATTACATTGGGTATTTTTGGGCTGCATAAATTCTATCTTAATCAACGCCGTGGCTGGTTGTATCTGCTGTTTTTCTGGACGGCGATTCCGGCATTGCTGGCGGTGATTGATCTATTTCTATTGCCGTGGCAAGTCCATAAATACAATAAAAAACTCGCGGCACGACTGGTGGAATATATTCGCCAACTTGAGAATAATCCCGCCAAATTACTGCAGATTGATAATAAATTACGGGCTAAACGCGTGCGCGGCAGCGAATTTGCGGTGGCACTGCTAGTAGTCTTTGGACTTATATTACCGTTAATTAGCTATGCCAATTTGCGCTTAACCGCACATCGTCTGGAAATTCATTATAAGACTAATCACCTTGATGGAACCCAGAGCGATAGTTTTATTGTTTTATAACTATGTTTAAAAATCTCGTACCAGCAACTATTCATCAACAAAAAAATCGAATTGCACGGTTGCCAAGCGGTGGTGATGCACTGCTGGTGGCTAATTTGGTTAGTGAATTAGGCACGCCATTTGTCTATGTAGTTGCCGATGGTTATCAGGCGCAGCGCCTGGCTGGTGAACTGGCTTTTTTTGCCGCCAATCTCCGGGTGGCAACTTTGCCGGGCTATGATGTCTTACCTTATGAGCGCCAATCTCCTTCGACCGGTGTAATTGCCGAACGTCTGCGCACTTTATGGCAAATTCAGCATGGTCAGCTCGATGTGCTACTAATTCAGGCGCAAACCATCCAGAGTTTATTTCCGCCACCGGAATATTTTAATTCGCGGGTATTAATGCTTAAAACAGGCGATATTCTCAATTTGGAACAGTTGCGCAGTCAGTTAAGTCAAGCTGGCTATCAATGTGTCAATCAGGTTTATGAATCCGGTGAATTTGCAATTCGCGGTTCGATTTTGGACATTATCCCGCTGGGTTCCAAAGATGCGCTGCGGATTGATTTCTTTGATGATGAAATTGAATCAATTCATTTATTTGATAATAAGACTCAATTGGTGTATCAAGCGGTTGATAGAATTGAGATTTTGCCAACCCGTGAATATCCACATGCGTCTGACAATATCCGGCAGATGGCAACACGCTTGGTCGAATATTTCCCCAAAGAGCACGATTCTAATTTAAACAAAGATATTCGTCACAATTTATTGCCGGCGGGGGTCGAGTTTTATCTGCCGTTATTTTTTAATAGCTGCGCCACCTTATTTGATTATCTCGATGCCAAGTGGCAAATCATTTTTGCCGATAATTTGCATAGCCAGCTCAACCAGCATTGGCAGGAATTAACCAAGCGCTATGATTATTACAATTATCAATATCCGTGTTTAAAACCAGTGGATTTATTTTTGCCGGCGGATAAAGTTTTTGAGGCGTTCAAGGGACATACGCTATGGGAAATTGGCGGCGAGGGTAATTTTTATTCCGGCTATACCGAGCTTCCGGATATTGTTATTGACAATAAAACCCGGGCACCGTTGCAAAAATTATTCCAACTAGCGCAGCGTAAAATTATCGTTATTGTCTGTGAGAGCTTGGGGCGGCAAGAGATTCTGCGTCAGACCTTAATCCGCCATAATTTAACTCCACAAGTTTATTCAACCGAATTAGGTGTGGATGACGTCGGAGTTTATTTGGCGCTGGGGGAATTAAATCAGGGTTTCAGCTATGCTAATTACGTTTTTATTGCCGAAAGTGATTTATATTCAACGACACCGATAATTCGCCGAAAATCATCGCGGGCGCGCTCAGCGGCGGTTGAAAATGATTTAATCCTGCGCGATATGGCAGAAATTGCGGTTGGCGATCTGGTCGTGCATATTAATCACGGTGTTGGGCGCTATATGGGGATGTCTCATCAAGTAATTGCTGATATGGAATATGAGATGCTTGAAATTGAGTACCAGAATAATGCTAAAATGTATTTACCGGTACATAATCTACACTTGTTAAGCCGCTATTCGCATTTGGATGGCACGACGGTTGAGTTAACCAAGCTTGGCTCTAAACAATGGGATAAGATTAAAAGCAAAACCCAGCAGCAAGTCAGCGATTTGGCGGCAGAACTGCTGGAACTGTATGCCAAACGCGAAATGCAATCCGGCTATGCTTATCCCTTGCCTATTGAGTATGGCGAATTTGCCGAGAGCTTTGGTTATGAACCAACGGTAGATCAGGAACAAGCTTTTAGCGAAATCATCAAAGATTTAACCGCGGCAAAACCGATGGATCGGCTGGTCTGCGGTGATGTTGGCTTTGGTAAGACCGAGGTTGCCATGCGCGCGGCATTTATTGCCGCACTAAATGGTTTTCAGGTGGCAATTTTGGCGCCGACCACCTTATTGACCGAACAACTATATCGGAATTTTGTTGATCGCTTTGCCGGATTTGCAGTCAATATTGCTGAAATTTCACGCTTTAAAAGCAAGAAAGAAGTTAATCAAACGCTGGAATTATTAGCCTTGGGTAAAGTTGATATTATTGTTGGAACTCATCGTCTGATTCAGGAAGATATTAAATTCAGCAAACTGGGCTTAGTGATTATTGATGAAGAACATCGCTTTGGTGTCAAGCAAAAAGAACGCCTGAAACAAATGCGTGCCAATGTTGATGTCTTAACCATGACCGCAACCCCGATTCCGCGGACATTATCGATGGCGCTTGATGGTTTGCGCGATTTTTCAATTATTGCTACTCCGCCATCACGGCGGCTACCGGTTAATACACTCTTGGTTCCTGATGACGATAACATTATCAGCGAGGCGATCATTCGTGAAATTCGCCGCGGCGGACAGGTATTTTTCCTTTATAATGATGTGGCAAGCATTGAGCGGATGTATCAGCGCCTGCAGGAATTGATTCCTGAACTACGGATTGCAATTGCCCATGGACAAATGCCGGAAACCGAGCTGGAGCGGACAATCAAGGACTTTATCCGCCAGCGTTACAATTTATTGCTGTGTTCAACCATTATTGAAACCGGAATTGATATTCCCAATGCCAACACCATTTTGATCTATCGCGCCGATAAATTCGGTCTGGCGCAGTTGCATCAGTTGCGTGGACGGGTAGGGCGCTCGCATCATCAGGCCTATTGTTATTTACTGGTTCCGGAGCGCACCACTAAAGATGCTGAAAAGCGTTTGGATGCAATTTTATCGACTACCGAATTGGGTGCTGGATTTAATCTGGCAATGCACGATCTCGAAATTCGTGGTGCCGGTGAAATTCTCGGTGATAATCAAGCCGGTAATATCAAGGAAGTTGGGTTATCGCTATATACCGAAATGCTTAAAAAAGCCATTCGCAAATTAAAACATGGCGAGAAATTATATGGCATGGGCGAAACCGAGACCAATTGTGAAGTAAATCTTAATTTTACCGCAATTATTCCCGCCGATTATTGCAGCAGTGTTCAAGAGCGGTTGATTTTTTATAAACGTCTGGCGCGGGCAGAAGATAGTAATCAGTTGGATCTGGTTTATCAGGAATTAATCGATAGCTATGGTTTACCTCCGGAGAGCGTCAAAACGCTGATCATCATGCACCAGTTACGAATTAGCGCCAACCAATTGGGAATCCTGAAAATTGATGCCGGTAATGGTTCAATCAATTTGGTCTTTATTGATAAGCCGCCGTTGGAGCCGCTACAAATTATTTTAACCCTGCAACAATTAAAAACCTGTAAATATGACGGCAAAAATAAATTAATTTGGGCGGTAAAATCCGAAAATTTAGCTGCAAAAGTGGCGAATTTAGAAAAAATATTGCAGTTATTGGCAACGCCAGCTAGTTAGAGGATGCAATGAGTCAAGTTTCTGCAAGCTATCAACAAATTACCACCGCCAATGGCTGTTGTGGTTATATCGAAGTCGGGCATGGACAGCCATTAATTATGCTGGTTGGCTATTCCGGTAATCTGCTACATTGGAATAGTGAATTAATCGGCAAATTGGCGCAGCATTTTCGGGTGATTTTGCCGGATAATCGCAAAGTTGGATTGAGTGACTCTACGAATCCGGAAACCATGCACGGTATGGCACTGGATGTGGCAGATTTTATGGATGCGCTGGGGCTGGATTCGGTATATCTGCTGGGATGGTCGATGGGCGGAATTATTGTGCAGGAATTTTTACTGCAGTTTGCCAGCCGCTGTTTGGGTGCTGCTTTGATTGCCAGCGAGCCGCAAATTAGCTATACCACCTCAGAGCTGCATCAGTTGGTTAATAATTTATTGACTAATCCCGGCAGTGCTGCCCGCGCGGCATTAGGCGAATTGTTTTATTCGGAAGCACCAAGCATTGAATTTCGCAAATATCTTGCGAAGGTGGTATTACGGATTCAGCATTATGTTTATCCATTTAACGTGGTGGCACAACGATTGCATGATAAGATTGTCGCCGATTGGACGGGGATGAATGAAGAACAATTAGCCGCAATAAAAATCCCGGTTCTGCTGCTTGCTGCGCGCAATGACCGGGTAATTCCGTATGCTGCCAGCCAATATCTGTTTGAACATTTACCGGCAACCAAACTTTGTCTCTATAGCCACGGCGGACATTTTTTTCTTAATTACTATCCGCAGGAACTGGCTGGTGATATTATCGCTTTTTTAGCTAAAAAAACCTAATTCAACCAAGATACAGCTACCATCGGCAATGACATTAATTCCGTATTCCTGACATTTTTTAATCGCCAGCGGGCTAGATGCGCCTGGCTGCATCCAAATATTTTTTATTCCCTGTTGCTGTGCTTCTTCAACAATTTTTTCGGTAATCGCCGGTGGTGTAATTACTGAAATGCTTTTTACTTCCGGATTCAGTTGGCTCAATTTATTGACACAGGCAACACCTTCGATCTCTTTTTCTAACGGGTGTACCGGTGTTACTTGCAAATTATTTTGCAGATAACAGCGCAAGACCTTATTGCCAAATTTGGTACGGTCTTTGGATGCACCAACAACGGCATATGCACCGGACGTGAAAAATTGTTCGATTTTTGATTTGCTCATATTCATACCTATCTTAAAATTTAAAAAAAGACAAAAATAATCCCGGCATTCCAGCCGGGTATGTAAATTTACAAATTACGGGAACTTAATTGTTGTTCTTTTTGAATTGCAGTGTTTATGTTATTAAAAAACTGCATCTGTTCCTGCATTTGACGATTCATCTGCTTTTGCATTTGCGTCATTTGTTGATTTTCTTGTTTGAGGTTTTTTTGGAGATTGGTTTTGATTGCCTGAATTTGCTGATTGCTGACACTTAAATTTAATGGTACCGAATTAATGGTTTTACCGTTTACTTCAGCGCTAACGGCTATTTGATAAGTCCCGGCTTGTTGCGGTAATAAAAATATTTTTGAGGAATAATTGTCGCTGCTGGTGTCACTGGTATTAAATGAGACCTGTTTGCCGATTACCTGAACGCCGTCCAACCCGCTAAATTTTACGTTGGACAAATTTTTAATATTTGATGCCTGTAGCGCAATAGCTACATTGTCTGCGGTGCTGATGTTAGTTAATTCCAAAGTCGGCGTGGTTGCTGCCAAGGCTTGTGTTGCATAAAATATCACACTGCCGCTTATTAGTATATTTTTTAATTTCATATCTATTTCCCCAAAATAGTTAAAGTATACCAATGACGTAGCTACTTCAAAGCCCTATTATATTACTGCTGCTGATAAATATGCAACAAAAATATTTGAAATATTTTTGCTAAAAATTTGACAATTGCGCTTGAGATTTTGGCACTGAAATGATATAATTCCGGCTGTTTAATCAAACACATCTCTTGGGGTCATAGCTCAGCTGGTAGAGCGCTACAATGGCATTGTAGAGGTCAGGAGTTCGACTCTCCTTGGCTCCACCAATCAAATTCGGGTTGTTAGCTCAGTGGTAGAGCGTCACGTTGACATCGTGAAGGTCGTTGGTTCGACACCAATACAACCCACCACGATGATTTTTGCCTTTCTTTTGTTTCCAATGCTTTCCTTTCAAAACCTAGTAATTGCAATGTGTTTTGCAAATTATTTTATTTCTAATAACTCCTTAACACTACTAATATTTACTAACAGTTTCTAATAAAATTGTCCTAAAGAATTTTTAGCAATTTTTTGTTTTCTTCCTGTGAAATAAACCGCGCATAATTTTTATAAATCATTTCGGTATTTTCATGTCCGACCATTTGATATAAAACTAATGGGCTATTTCCAAACTGCAACATCATGCTGATGAACGTGTGCCGCATTTGGTATGGATTACGATATTTAAGACCTGCTTTAGTTAATGCAGTTTACCATCTTGAAGAAGAAAAACCATTATTTACTGCTGGCGTGATAGATTTGTCCGCTATGGTATGGAACTGGCTGCGACGTGTGACACGCTGTAGTTATTGAGGTTAAAGTTTTATCATGGCGACTATGCTCTCTGGCATCTGAGATCGCCTGCCGTCTGGTTAGAGAGGGTATTTTGTCCGAAAGTTATTTGTAATGAAAGGAATTAAAAATGCCTAAATCAGCATTGATTGTATTAATTATTGTTTCTAGTTTGGTTATATCCCAATTGATAAATAAGATTCCGAGTCCACAACCAACGGAACCGACCTTTATGATTTGTTTGGGTGCACCGTGCGTTACAAAATAAAATTGAGTATATATCGTATATACTCAATTGGAGTGTGATACAATGTATAATATATACTTTGATGCTTATATTGGTGTAAATAATTCAAGTTTTTCAATTGGTTATTATTTGTGCAAATATGTATCTAAAGGTCTATCATGTTAAATATTAGTGAATCATACTTACCCATATACGCTAAATTTTTTAGCCGCTCAATAATACTGGAGTTTTTGTACAAACGCCAGCCTAAGTTTATTCTTGAAACGCTAAAGAATTCCTCTGCTGATCTGCAAAAAATCTCTACTTTGCGCTATAAAGACTTGTTTGATGAAGTTTACAAAAAGATTGCTAAAGAGTATTTATGCGAGTATGTGTATAAAAATGAAACACTTTATTATGAAATCCTGTCTAATCGGCATAGTGATAATGCTAAACTTCTTTCTGAAGTTGCCGTTGGCGGTTCTAAAGCAGATATTGTAGTAATAAATGGTACTACAACGGTTTATGAAATAAAAACCGAGTTAGATACCGTTAATCGGCTTGAGTCTCAGCTTGATGATTATGTAAAAGTATTTGATCGGATTAATATTCTTACTTGTGAAACTAAGCTGAAAAGCATTAATGAAATATTAAAGAAGAAACCTGAATTTGATGTAATTGGGATCTTTTTGTTGAAAAAAAACTCCAGAAAAATAACTTTAGATGTCTTCAAAGAAAGTACTTCAAATTTAGCGAATATTAATCCTGAAACTGTTCATCAAACAATTAATTTTAGTGAGTTTCGCAAATATTATCCACACATGGATAAAGAAACCTTCATAAAATTGGAAAAACCAGAAGTACACCAGATTTTTAGTGATATAATTAAACACCGTGCCAGACATCAGGACTTTTTGCACCAAATGCCAAAATCATTGAAAATGGTCGGCAGTGTTCTGCAGAAACTTAATAGAAAAGAAAAAGCAGAACTCATTGACAAATTGGAGAACTATGTAACAATATAATATGTTCTAGGTGAGGAGATATGCACCATGTACTTTCCGTATTTGTACGCCCGTACTTATGAAAAGAGCGCAATTCTTAATACAATCGCAAGCTATTCTGACAACTCAATTATCCCGATATTAAATCCATTCCACAAAATTGAAAAAGAACGTTACAATAATAAAAACATCTATTTGTTATGTCAAAAGTTAGTTGAATTACGTAAGCGTTTTGTCGTCGTCGTCGATAAAGATCATAATCTCTCAGAAATAAAAGAAAAAATTGGAGATGAGTTTGATGATTATTGTATCTATGGACTGTTAGCATCTCAGCAATCTGATACTCCCGATTCTACAACTAAAAAAATAGCAATAATTCACGACCAAATTAATGGGGCAATTATTGATAACTCAGTTGTTTTGTATCATATATTTTTGAGCAAAGTTTCTGAAATTAGTAATTATGTAACCAGGTTTCCTGCTGTAAAAAGGGTTAAAGTTGAAGATGCTTTTGAAGCAAAAGGGCG
>JBPOJK010000197.1:0-21967 GCA_052033675.1 Pseudomonadota bacterium | reverse complement strand
AATCGGGCTGCCATCGGAGAATTTAAGATTATCGCGCAAATGAAAGGTATAAGTCTTACCATCGGGGGTAATTTCCCAGCTTCTTGCCGTTCCCGGAATCGGACGATTGCTTTGATCAAAATCAATAAGTCCGGCAAACAAATCATTAGTTACCCGATAAGTATTTCCATCTTCGGCAATCGCCGGATCAAAGGTTGGAATCTCGGCACCGATATCGACCCGCAGGGTTTCTTTGGGCGAAGTTGCCGCCAGATTAGCGGAATTTGACTCCTCACGTCCGGAACAGGCACTGATAAAAATTGTACTACAAAGTGTCGTTAACGTCAAAAAGACTACGGCTCTGGAATTATTTTTCATTTACACTTTCCAATCTTAATTTTTGCTTTAAAAGTAATTTGTTTTGGATCGGCACCAAGAGCTTAATTATAACCAAAACAATCCCTATCCCAATAGCCGTATCTAACAATCGATCTTCGATCACCAGTAAGCCTTTTTGTTTGATACATGCCAAGCCCAATACGGTAAAAATGGTCAAAAAGGTGACATACGCCAGATAACTTTTACCACCATCAGTTAACACGGTCAATAGCATAAATAACGGAATCAAAATCAAGATAAATCCGCTTTGCTGAAACCATAAAACCAATGGCAGCGCGATTAAAATCCCACTGACTGTACCAAAGAAGCGTTTCCACATCATTTGCGAGGCTATATTCCGATCAAATTTCATCACCAGTAGAACCGTCATTGGCGCCCAAAAACTATTTCCTAAATTAGATTTGGTGGCAAAAACATATGCCAAACCCGCCGCGCTTGATAGCCAACAAAAATAATTCCACTTACGGGAGGTTAGATGCAACCACTCTCGATCCAACAAATGTTTACGCAAGCTACCTGAGCTATTATGACAAAAAATACTAAAGTGCACAATTGAAGAGATGCCCATCAATAGGCTACCGGCAAAAATAGCCATACCATAACTAATTGCACTCGCAGCTGGAAGCGGTAAATTTAGACCAACCACAAAAAATAAGGCACACAACAGCGCAAATAAATTGATGACTTTATTGGCATCACCACACCAAGACAACAGCGCCGCAGAAACAATAATCCCTGACAGTGCGAACCCTAAGTGGCCCGAACTCAGACAACCAAGCACAAAAGGAATAGTCACTAAGCCAGACATGATGACTATAAATGAATTACGATGCAAATAATGAAAATCAATTATTCGCGCTTCAATTAATGCCGAATTTACCACCCCAGCCATCATCATAATTAAATAAAGATTATGCTTAAAAATAAACTCTTCCAAAACAAACAAGAGACCATACCAACACACCGCATAAACGGTAATAATTTGTATTTCACGGCTAGCATGGAGGTAGCGTTCAAAATAATGCTTGAACCAAGTTTTTATTGAAAGAGTCATATTTAAGCGAAGATTCACCCACTAATTATTTAAACATTACCGTATCAACTGCGTCACAAATAGTATGCAACATCAATAAGTGTACTTCCTGAACCCGCGCAGTACGATTTACCGACACACACAAATTAACATCACCAGCTTTGAGCATCTGAGCAATTTTACCACCATCCCGCCCTAATACTCCAATCACCGGCATCCCTTTGGCATGCGCCACTTCAATCGCTTTAATCACATTTCCAGAATTACCCGAAGTTGAAATAGCATACAATACATCGCCAGCTTGCCCCAAGGCTTCAACTTGCTTGGAAAATACCACATCATAGCCATAATCATTACCAATTGCAGTTAACGCCGAAGTATCGGTAGTTAAAGCAATCGCCGGTAATGGCGTCCGTTCGATTTCAAAGCGGCCGGTAAACTCTGCCGCCAAGTGTTGGGCATCGGCCGCCGAGCCACCGTTACCGCAAATCAATAATTTTTTACCGTTTTTGAAGGCCGTAACAATCAATCCCACCGCATCCGCCAGCGGCTGTTCCAATTCCGCTTGAACCTGCTGTTTGGTTTGAATACTTTGTTCAAAATTTTGCTTGATTAACTGTTTAATATCCATTATATCATCCCTATAAAATTATTATATTCTTAAGCCATTCAATTTCACCATCGGTAGCCAAAATCACCGCATCAAAACGACAATTAACGTCTTTACCGAGTTTCATTAAAAAATATTGGGCAGTTTGCACCAATTTACGCTGTTTAGCGGGAGTAATGCTCTCGATTCCAGCCGCAATGCCGGCACGCCGCTGTTTAACTTCAACAAAGACCAGACTATCTCCATCGCGCATGATTAGATCGATTTCACCAAAGCGCGAATAAAAATTGGTTTGAATTAGCTGCAATCCATGCTGCTGCAAAAATTTTAGCGCAGCTTGTTCGCCTAAATTACCAATTTTTTTATGTTCATGCATTGATAAAAACTCCTGAAATTAGCGCTAAGCTGCCAAATTCTGCAATTACTTATCAGTATAAGTAAACAAGGTGATTACCTTGCTGACACCGCCAACTTTCGCTGCCACTGCCGCCGCCGATTCGCCTTGGGCTTGGGTTAATTCACCCATCATATAAACCACGGTTTCAGTGGTTTCAACTTTAATATTGTTGCTTGGTACTCCGCTGGTTGCCAACAACTGGGTTTTCAATTGGGTGGTAATCATTGAATCGGTACTGCGCGCGCTAAATGACGATGGCAAACGAATTGATAAATAATCATAAAGTTTCACCACTCCTGGGTAGCCTTTGGCAACATTTTCGGCAAAATCTTTCTGTGCCTGATCTTTAACCTGTCCGGTTAGCAACACATTGCCTTTAAAGACATCAACATAGATATTGCTATTTGGAAAGTCATCCGTATTACCGTATTTACCGGATAATTTCATTTGAATCTTACTATCATCAACCACCCCACCGCCACCGCGCGGATCGGTTGCCACTGCCGTACCACCAGCCGCTGCCGCGCCAACCGCGCCGACTGCCACTACCGCACAACCACTAGTTAATCCCATAATTCCACATAACGCCAATAAATTTACCCACTTATTCATTTTTTCACCTTTTATCATAATATATCTTATTAAGTGATGTTACACATGATAAAGATTTTCGCGCTAAGTTATTGATTTTTCCTCATGGCAAGCTGATTTTACACCCCCAATCAGCGCGCAAAATCGTCAAACTCAATAACTCAGTGCTAAAATACCGATGTGTGCGTAACATCAGTTATTAATATGCAAATTACCGAAATATCAAGCAATAACTAGGCGCAAGGTGACACAGTTTACATATAAAAGTAAATAAGGATCCTTGCAACAACGTCATTGCGAGATAGTTCGTGTAATTAATATAGTTGCCCGCCTTGGCGTGCCATCTCTTCCAATCGTGCAATCCGGTTGGCAGTACTTGGATGAGTGCTAAATAAACTATCCCGCCCCTCGCCGGAGAGTGGATTAATAATCATCATCTGCGCGGTTGCCGGATGCTCTTCAGCCGCTGGTAACGGCACACCGCGGGCAATGCTTTCAATTTTACGCAAGGCACTGGCTAATGCCAACGGCTCATTGGTTAGCTGCGCGGCGCCCTGATCAGCCAAATACTCCCGTGAACGTGAAATCGCCATCTGAATGACCGCGGCTGCCAGCGGGGCAAAAATTCCGATTAAAATCCCGGCAAAAATATTGCGGTGACCTTCTTCATCACGCACCCCAAACCACATCGCCATATTGGCAATTGCCGCAATCGCACCGGCAACTGTTGCCGAAACGGTTGAAATTAAAATATCGCGATGATTAACATGAGATAATTCGTGGGCTGCAACGCCACGCAGTTCGGCATAAGTCAACGCACGCATAATACCAGTGGTAAAAGCTACCGCCGCATGTTCGGGATTACGTCCGGTGGCAAAGGCATTGGGCTGATCTTCATTAATTACATAAACTCGAGGCATCGGCAAGCCCGCACGCGTTGCCAGTTCGGCAACCATCTGATATAAATCCGGGGCATTATGCGGACCAACTTCCTGCGCCTGGTACATTCTTAACACCATATCCGCCGAATTCCAGTAGGCAAAGAAATTCATTGCCCCACCAAACAGCAATGCAATCAGCATCCCGCTTTTACCACCGATCAAACCGCCGATAACTACGAATAATGCCACAATGGCGGCCATTAAGGCAAAGGTTTTTACATTGTTATTCATCAATTTTCCTCGCAAATGATTGTCCAATTAATTCATTTTTCCCCTGAATAAATTGTAATATATTTTTGCGTTTAGCTCCCGCCTCCTGAATCTCACACAAATTGAGAATCTGACCATCACCACAAGCCACCCATAACTGATCTTTTTCGGCTTTGATGATGGTACCAGCCGGCTGTGAAGTAGTCTGAGCCACCACCATTTCGCTCAACCAAATTTTAAATAAACTACCATTAAAGCTGGTAAATGCGCCCGGAAAGGGATTATAGCCGCGAATTTTTCGCTCAATAAGCGCAGCCGGTTCGCTCCAAATGATTTCAGCTTCAGCTTTATCGATTTTTTCGGCGTAACTAACACCTTCGGCAGCTTGAATAACCGGCGGGAAATTCTCAGGATTTGCCAAAAATTCAACGATTTTTTCGGCACCCAGTTGCGCCAACCTATCATGCAGCGAACCTGAGGTATCGCGTTCATCAATTGTAACTGGTGCGACAATCAGCGCCGCTCCGGTATCCAATCCGGCATCCATCTGCATAATGGTAACCCCGGATTCTTTATCACCATTTAGTAGTGCCCGTTGAATCGGTGCCGCGCCCCGCCATTTAGGCAGCAACGAGACATGAATATTAATACATCCCAAGCGCGGAATATCCAGCAGCTCCTGCGGCAAAATTAACCCATAGGCCACGACGACCATGATATCCGGCTGTAACTGGCGAATTTTATCAATTGCTGCCGGGTCTTTTCGAAATCCCAGCGGCTGGAATACTTCAATATTATGCGCTAGCGCCAGTTCTTTGACTGGTGATGGTGTAAGTTTTAGCCCACGCCCCGCTGGACGATCCGGCTGGGTTAGCACCAATTCGACCTTAAAACCCGCAGCAAGGATTTTTGCCAAAACCGTTTGGGCAATTGCCGGCGTTCCGGCAAACACAATCTTCAATTTATCCGTCATTACTTACTTTCTATGCTTTGCGATTCGTTAGTTAAATTAGTCGATTCATTGCGCATCATCTCGGCATAGCGATTGGCTGCTTCAAGAGTCATACTTTCGGTAATCAGTGGATTGGCACTGATTAAAGCCTGCGATAACTGACCACGCATCAAGCTATTAAAGGCATCATTATCCATAATTTCGAGATGAACTGTCGTTAGGGTCGGACACTTCATTCCCATCTGCTGTGCCGAGCGTACCGGCAAATCCAGCACATGTCCAGTCCAACGCGCCATCCGGTCGTTAATTTCCAAATAAACCACCTGATTATTTTTAAGATTAGTAACTTTTAGTTTGGTTCCCATCGGCAAAGTTGGATGTGCACCAGTAAAGCGGTCCATGGTAAAAGTCTGACCGCTAGTAGTCCGTCGTCCGACAAATTTAGTTGCATAACAGCTGGCAATTCCAGTCATATAATCATCACTATGCGGTTTTTCAGCACCGCGCCGCGAATGACGAGATTTTTTAGTTGATTTAGCCGTAGCCTTTTTGTGGCTAACTGTTTTGGCTTCAGCTACCGAAAAAGTTATTCCCAAGCAGGCAAGCAGACACCCGCAAATTATCCGCAGAAATATCTTTTTCATGGTAACCTCCATCAAACGCCACCAGCAAAGCCGGTTTGTCGCCACACTTCATACACCGCAATTGCTACCGAATTGGATAAATTCAGGCTACGCTGCCGCTGGCGCATTGGCAAGCGGACAATTTGCGCACCACCCAATTCATCCAGTATAGATTGCGGCAAGCCGCGAGTCTCCGACCCAAACAATAAAACACAATCGTCCGGATAATCAACCTGATGATAAAATTTGTCGCTACCGGTTTCAACTGCCCAAATTAGCCGACTCCCAAAATAGCGCCGACAATCTGCCCACGTCTCGTGAATAACCAGATTGGTATATTCGTGATAGTCCAAACCGGAACGCCGTAATTTGCGGTCATCCATACTCCCCCACCCCAGCGGCTTAACCAAGTGCAGTTCGGCACCGCTATTGGCGCATAAGCGGATAATATTCCCGGTATTTTGCGGAATATCCGGCTCGTGGAGAATTACCGTAATTTTTGCCATCGACTAAACCAGTAATGCAAATAATTCGGAAATATTATTAAGCAGATGGTGCGGATTACAAATTTCCAGTTCGTGGCGATCCTGCGCGCCATGACTAACCGCGACCACATCAACGCCGGCATTGTGCGCCATATGCACATCGTGAGAAGTGTCACCAATCATCAGCGCTTTGCTGCGATCTACTCCAGTAAATTCAAGGATTTCCTCGATCATTTGCGGATGCGGTTTAGAAAAACACTCATCGGCAGTTTTGGTAATCATAAAATATTTGCCAAGCCCGGTTCCATTTAAAATATCATCCAGCATCACCCGTGAACGACCGGTAGCAATTGCCAGCAGTTTATTGTGTGCCGCCAACTTTTCCAGCATTTCTGGAACGTGACTAAATAATGGATTATCAAGCGTATGGTCGTTAAGGTATTTTTCATAAATATAGGTAAATTTCTGCAGCAATGCCGGATTTCCTCGTAACTCCGGCACAATATCGGCAATCACCTCCAGAAAACTCTTGCCAATAATTGATTTTGCATCCGCATCGCTAACCACGTTCAAATTCAATTCACGGCAGGCATGGGTCGTCGCATCAACAATGGTCTGGGTGGTGTTCATCAAGGTACCATCCCAATCAAAAATAAATAATTCGTAATTTAACATATATTTTTTGTCTTTCAAACTTAGATAATGGCAAAAATCTTTATAAAGCAATACGCCCACAATGGTATTTTAGAATACGGATTGATTTCTCCTCATGGCACACTGATTTTACAGCGGCAATCAGTGCGCAAAATCGTCAAACTCAACCCGTAGTTCTAAATATCGACATCCGTCACAACTATTAATCAAAATAATCGGCAAGATCATCGCGGGTCAGTACAAAGACAAAGCCATCACCACTGGTGTTTTCCAGCCAGTTAAACGGTAAATCCGGATAACGTTCTTCCAATTCAACGCAGTTATCACCCATTTCAACCACCAGCACCCCAAAATCAGTCATAAAATGTTTAGCTTGGCGTAAAATTCGATCAACCAAATCCAGCCCGTCACTACCGCCAAATAGCGCCAATCCCGGCTCAAACTTAAATTCCGGTGCTAATTCTGCCATTCTCCGGCTATCAACATAGGGTGGATTAGTCACAATTAAATCAAAATAACCGGTATATTCTCCCAATTGATTGAATAAATCCGATTTTACCGGTGTAATCCGTTCCGTTAGCCGATTGCGTTTAAAATTAATCTCCGCAACTTCCAGCGCGGCATCGGAAACATCGCTGGCAATTACCTCGGCATCATAGAAGTAATCCGCCATAATTGTCGCCAATGAACCATTACCGGTACATAAATCCAGCGCAGTATGCACCAATTCCGGATGCTCAATCCATGGAGCTAATTGATTATTAACAATATTTTCGGCAATAAATGAACGCGGTACAATTACCCGCTCATCAACATAAAAACTAAATCCTTGCAGATAAGCTTCGTTGGTGATGTACGGCAGCGGTTTACGCGTTTCTACCCGCTCACGTAGGCGGGATAAAATCAATTCTTTTTCAGCAGGCAACAGACGTGCATCCAAATATGGCTCAAGCTGATCCTGCGGCAAGTGCAGACTTTGTAAAACTAACGCCACCGCTTCATCATAAGCATTGGTCGTTCCGTGACCAAAAAATAAATCATTTTGGCGAAATTGACTGACAGCATAACGAATTACATCGCGTAAGGTAATGAAAGTTGTTTCCGGCATAAAAAGCTCCTGTTTTGTGGGTAATCTAACCAGTAAGTATATAATATTACTGTAGATAGTGTAGATTTTTTTACCCAATTTAAGCGGTTTTAGATTACAATAACTCCCTGTTTTGTGCGGCGCACAACAAAATTTAATTTACCGAAAAACAACCACAAAGAACTAGCAGCCTATGAAAAAAATTATTACTTTATTATTCTGTGCGGGATTTGCAGCCAGTGCAATGGCAACTACCACCACAGCCTCCGCCACCAAGGCGCATCATAAACATCACCATAAAAAAAAGAAAACTCAATCACCCACAGCGACCAGTGGTGATCCGATTCTAAATGCGGTCTCTGCCGGAACTACTGCTACTAAAGCCAGCAAATCAAGAACTGCAAAATCATCAGCTCCGGTTGGTGCGTTACGAATGCCAAAATTGTATTCTTATTCTGCATATGTAATTAATGCCGATAATAACAGTGTGGTAACCAGTAAAAATCCCGATGCCACCCTGCCGATTGCTTCAATTTCAAAATTAATGATGGCGATGGTCTTACTTGATTCGGGTGCCAATCTTGATGATTACGTAACGATTAGCTCCGATGATATTGATACGCTAAAAAATACTTTTTCACGGCTAAAAGTTGGGATGCAGTTGCGCCGACGGGATTTATTGCTACTAGCATTGATGTCATCTGAAAATCGTGCCGCGCATGCACTGGGTCGTACCGCTTACCCCGGTGGAATAAATGTGTTTGTAGCGAAAATGAATGCCAAAGCCAAGGCGCTGGGCATGGTTCATACTAAATTTTATGACCCAACCGGTCTGACTTCGGCAAATGTTTCCAGCGCTGACGATGTTGCCAAAATGGTGAAAGCCGCGTATGGCTATGAATTAATCCGTGAGGATAGTACCACCAAAGGCGCTGATGTGATGCTAAGTTCGCGTTACACCCACCATTATGTAAATAGTGATCCCTTGGTACGCGCCGGAAAATATCAAATTGAATTATCGAAAACTGGCTTCATTAACGAGGCTGGACATTGTTTGACCATCTATACCATAGTGGAAAATAAACCATATATTATGGTGTTTTTAAATAGTTCTGGCAAAAGCGGTAGAGTCGTCGATGCAATGGCAATGCGCAATTATATTGCCCGCTCAAATTAGATATCATCGAACTAAGAAAAGCTCGGAATTTTCCGGGCTTTTCCTCTAATTAGTAGCCATTTTTCTAACAACTCTAATCTGCTATAATCCATTCATAATACCAGATTTATGCTAAAATTCCAAGCATTATAAACATAAACACTAGGTGAATCATGAAAAAAATTATCGGCGTTTTGCTGGGGCTCGCCATCTCTACCACCGCTCAGGCAGATAATCCACGGCTTAATAGCGCCTTTCAGACTACCACAACAAAGACCATCCCCCACAAACAAAAGATCAAAGTTGCCTCAGTTGAATTTAATCCGCAATTCATGCAGCTAGACAGTAATATTAGCGGAATAGTCGATGCGATTATTCCCGCCGCCAAAAATGGCGCCAAATTAATTGTCCTACCCGAAGCCGCCACTACCGGTTATATTTATAAAGACCGCGCCCAAATTGAACCGTATCTGGACACCATTCCCGGCAAAACCACTGCGGCAATTGCCACAGTCACCCATCAATACCATACTTATGTAGCGGTTGGTATGATCGAAAAAGATCCGGCGACCGGAATGGTCTATAATTCGGCAGCACTAATCGGACCGGATGGCTATATTGGGAAATACCGCAAAAATCAGCTAAACCCAAGCGACAACCTCTACGCCTCACGCGGCAATCTATCATTCCCGGTCTTTGACACCGAAATCGGCAAAATTGCGCTGGTGATTTGTTATGACGATATGCATCTGCAGTCATTACTACTGCCGGATTTACGGGGTGCCGACATTATCGCCTATATTACATCTTCGGATATTTTGCCTAAATTTGAACGGGGAAGTAATAGCAATCACACCACCATCGGCAATATTGCCACGCTCCCCGGCTGGATTGGTGTAAATATTGTTGCCAGCAATCGTACCGGCAATGAAAGTAATCCGCAAACCGGTGCAATTACTCATTTCGTAGGCGGCGCCTCAATTTGGGATAATAATGGTCAGCGCTTGGCGGCTGCACCACTCTCAAGCTGGACTGATGCCGGAACTCCACACACTATTTATGCAACACTGGATATTGCTCAAGCTAGTTCGCAGAAAAACTTCTGGTTAAAACATCGGCGCCCAGAACTCTACCAAGACTACAATTACTATCGGGCACCAGTTGATCCGGTTGCCAATGACAAATCCCAGCAAATCTCTGCGTTGTTGGTGCAATACCAGCCGGAGAAAGGCAATGTCGATAAAAATTATGCAAAAATTGAAAAACTGATTGACACTAGCCGTGAAGTCTTTAATTTGGTTGAGTTGCCATATAATTCATTATTGGGTAATTTGCAATTAAATCAACAAAATATCGCCACCTATGCCGAAAGTTTGGGCGGACACAGTTATACTCTGGCAGCACAATTAGCGAAAAAATATAAAACCTTCCTGTTATTCTCGATGCCGGAAAGCTATCACGGCAAATATTATGAAACCGCGATTTTGTTTGATTATAACGGTCAGCAGGTTGGAATTTATCGCAAAAGCCACCTCAACGATCAGGAACAATCGTGGACAACCGCTGGTAATGATTTGCCGGTATTTACTACTGAGTTGGGACGAATCGCAATTATGCTTAATGACGAAGCGCGGATTCCGGAATTGGCAGATATGTATGCTTTGCGGCGTGCCGATTTAATTTTATTACCGGTTAGCTATAATCATAAGGATTATGGTGGTGCGGTTAATATTCCGCGTGGACTGGTACCGGATAGCAGTAATCGCGGAATGTATATGTGGTATGACATTGCCAAATATTCGCAAGCCTATACTTTGGTCAGCAATTATATTGGCGGCAGTCATGCGGATAGCGGGCAAAGCGCGGTATATTCGCTGGTTCCGGAAGATGGTTATTATCCACCGAATATTGCCCCACCGCAAGAAATTGCTTATTTTGCCAGCTTTACCACTCATGCCAATCCAACATTATGGCAAAACCAACAACGCTTAATCAGTGGGCGCCGCGATGATCTGGCTGCACCGCTGACTTTAGACCCCAATAGTGCTTGTTTTAAAGAGTGGCTAAAAAATTCCACCAGCCGCGAACTATGTAATAATCAATAAATTTAACTGGGATAAGCAGTAATCAATAGATAAGCCTGCAATAGCATAAACTAATTGCAGGCTATTTTTTACTACCATCTTCTACTATAGATATTTTATTGATCCCTCACAAACTTTCTGATGGCCGACCTGAATCGTTCAAATCCTTGCTCAATATCGCAGTCATCAATAATCAATGGCGGGGTAAACCGGGTTACTTCGGGTGATGCGATTAACGTTGCCACACCGGCTGCAAATCCCAGCGACATCAATTGTTTGGCACGCCCGGCATGGGCTTTATTTAGTTCTGCGCCAATTAACAAACCACAACCACGAATCTCCCGATACAGACTAAATTCACTATTTATCGCAGCAAGCTGTTGCTGAAATAACCGGGACTTAGCCATAACATTCGCTAAAAAATCCGCTTGGCTGATAATTTTCAAAACCTCCAGCGCCACGCTGCAAGCCAGCGGGTTACCGCCAAAAGTACTTCCGTGAGATCCAATTTCCAGCCCATTGGCAAATTTATTCTTAACCAATAGAGCCCCAATTGGAAAACCGCCGCCTAAGGCTTTAGCCAAGGTAATCATATCCGGTTCAACCGCGTAATGCTGATAGGCAAAAAGCCGACCGCTTCGACCTATCCCGGTCTGCACTTCATCAAACAGCAACATGACCTGATGTTTATCACATAATTCACGCAGTTTAACTAAAAACTCGCTACTTGCCGGAATCACTCCACCTTCAGCCTGAATTGGTTCGACAATTACCACGGCAGTCTTATCATCAATCAATTCTTCGGCACTAGCCAAATCATTGAAAATGCCATGAACAATTCCTTCAGGTAATGGTGCAAAATTCTGACTGTATTTGCTTTGTCCGCCCACCGAAACGGCAAATAAGGTTCGCCCGTGAAAGCTATTGAGAAACGACACAATTTTATGTTTGTCACTGCCGTAGTTTTTTAAGGCGTAGCGGCGGGCTAATTTAAGTGCCGCTTCGTTGGCTTCGGTTCCGCTGTTACAGAAAAAAGCTTTATCAAAAATGCTGTTTTCCACCAAGAATTTCGCCAGTTCTACTGCCGGTTGATTAACCATGATGTTACTGACATGCCACAACTTTTCAGCTTGATTATGTAATGCTTCGATCAGGTGCGGATCGCCGTAACCCAAGGCATTAACTGCGATTCCGGCGGTAAAATCAATCATTTCCCGATTGTCCGCATCATAAAGCCGCGAACCATCTCCCCGCACCGGAACAAAATCCACCTGCCCGTAAATATCCAGCAGATAGTTATTGAATTCTTGCCGATAATTTATCATAATAATCCTCACCTTTCATAATCCTAAAGCGGCAGTCAATTGGCTATATGTCATTCCTGTCCCTGCCTACGCAGGGATAAACTCCGGCAGGAATCCATAGTATGCTCACCTTTTTGGTGATTAGTGGATTCCGCATCGAGTGCGGAATGACAAAGATTACAGGGTATAAATTGTTATTCAACTGCCGAATCTAGGATAATAGATTTTACCATCCGTTAATAAATTCTTTATATTGGCCGGTGTTTTTTCAAGCGCAGTGCTGTCAGCTTGATAAAACCTTTAGCATCGGTCTGATCATAATCACCTAGTTTGTCCATACTGGCAATATCGCTGTCATACAGAGAATTTGGTGAATTCCGCCCCAGAATCATTACATTGCCTTTATACAGTCCCAGGTGAACTACACCATTAATTAACGGCAGCAACTGGTTATTGCCCGCCATCAGCATCTTCATTTCCGGGCTAAACCACATCCCATTGTAAATCAACTGCGCAATTTTGGGCGCGGCAATCGACTTCATCAAGATAACTTCCCGATCCAATACCAGTGTCTCAAGATCCTGATAGGCCTTATGCAGGATTGTTCCACCCGGAGTTTCATAAATTCCCCGCGACTTCATTCCGACAAACCGACTCTCAACAATATCAATTCGCCCAATTCCATTTTCACCACCTACCTTGTTAAGATAGCTAAAAATCTCCAGCGGCGAGCCGGACACCACTTTGCCGCTATTTTTCTCACTGACTTTTACCGGAATACCTTGTGTAAATTCAATGTTTAATTCCAACACCCTATCCGGTGCGGCAAGTGGCGAAACGGTTTTCTTAAACATATCTTCCGGCGGAGTTAATTCGGGATCCTCAAGGATTCCCGCTTCGTAACTGGTATGCATCAGGTTCTCATCAATACTGTAGGGCTTTTGCAAAGTAGAGGTAACTGGAATACCTTCTTTGGCAGCATAATTCAGTAAATCCGTCCGCCCTTTAAACTGCTCCAGGAATTGCGGATCTTTCCACGGCGCAATAACCGTTACCTGTGGCATAAATTGCATAAACACCAGTTCAAAACGAATCTGATCATTACCCTTGCCGGTTGCCCCATGCGCAACATGGGTAATATTATGTTTGATTGCATATTCAATTAATTTTCTGGCAATCAGCGGGCGCGCAACTGAAGTTCCCAGCAAATAGCGGTTTTCATAAAGTGCACCGGCTTGCAAAGATGGATAAATATAATCACTGACAAACTCTTCCCTGCAATCCACCACCACTACCTGCTTCGCACCAATAGCCAGAGCCTTATTTTCTGCGGCGGCAAAATCTTCTTCCTGTCCGACATCAGCAATGAATGCAGTTACTGCATAGCCTTGATTGATCAGCCATTTCAAAATTACCGAAGTATCCAGTCCGCCGCTATAAGCCAGAACAATTTCCTTATTTGCCATGATTACTCTCCTTGTAAAGTGTATGTTGCTGCAAATTTTTCAGTTGCTGCTTGATTTTATCCAAGCCAAGATTGCCAGTTGCTCCTAAATGGATTTTGGTTAGAATATTGGTTTGCGGATTGCCCAAATGGACATTTGCCAGATTTTTGGCTACCTGCTGGTAGGCATCGCGAAACGGGGTTCCGTTTAACGCCAACTGCAGCGCATAATCGGTAGCAAAAACCTCAGGAGTAAACCCTGCCAGACATTTTTCCTCATTAACACTTACCTGTTGCATGATAATTGCGACTACTGCCAGCGATTGCTTGGTAATATCAAAACTGGTAAAAAGCGGTCGTTTGCTTTCCTGAAAATCGCGGTTATAGCCGGAAGGCAATGCTCGGCCCAGTTCCAGCGACTGCATTAAACACCCCATTATGGTTGCACTTTTGGCACGGATAAGTTCAAACGGATCGGGATTTTTTTTGTTGGGCATTAAACTGCTGCCCGGACAAAATTCCAGCGGTAATTCCAGATATCCCATCTCCGGAGCACTGAATAAAATTACATCGGTGGCCAATTTGGCCAAATCCAGCATAATTTGATTCAAGGCAGCAATTATTACACTCTCAAACTTGCCACGGCTGTTATTGGCATACAGTACATTGTTCTGCACCTTGGCAAACCCCAATAAATCACTGGTTAGCTGGCGGTCAATCGCCAATGATACGCCATAGCTGGCGGCCGAACCTAACGGGCACTGGTTGATCAAATTATAACTACTTTCCAGCGCCAGCAGATTATCAATTAAAGATTCAGCAAATGCCCCCATCCATAAGCCAATTGAGGAGGGCATCGCTTTTTGGTAATGGGTTCGCCCGACATACGGAATATTCTGGTATTTAACCGCAAATTTGAGAAATACTTCAGCCGCATCAACAACCAGCCGGAAAACACTACACAATTCATCTCGCATATACAGCCGTAATGCGGTTAGCACCTGATCATTGCGGGAACGCGCGGTATGAATTTTTTTGCCGACCTCGCCATGTTTTGCTACCAGATAATGTTCAATCGCAGTATGAATATCCTCTTCATCGGCAGCAATCACAAATTGCCCCTGTGCCAGAAGAGTAATAATTTCTTCCAGACCATTTACCAAACCGGCACATTCTTCAGCACTCAGGATATTAATTGCTGCCAGCATTTTGGCATGGGCAATGCTAGCCTGACAATCATAGTGCGCGATCCTTAAATCTAGCTGTGGATCATCGCCGGTCATAAAATCCTCGACCACCTGATTAAGCTCATAGCCTTTTGACCATAATTTATTCATCACCAACTCCTTTATGGGTAAATTGGAATATTTTTTAATCCACAATATTCGTTTAATCCGGCAATCAGATTCATATTCTGAATTGCCTGTCCGGAAGCCCCTTTGATCAGGTTATCAATACAGCTAACTATTGTCAGATAATTATTACGCGAATCCAGATAAAGATGGATATTGCAATAATTACTGCCGATAACCGCTTTAATTCCAGCCTTGGCCGTTTGCGGCATTACTCTTACAAAAGATTTCCCAAAATAATAATCTTGATAAAGCTGTTCTATTTCATGCAAGGAATGACGGCCATTTAACTTGCAATAGGCCGTTACCATTAATCCGCGCGGTATCTGAATCAAATGCGGCGTAAACTGAATTTGAACCGGGGTTTTTGCCAACTTGGATAACTCCTGCTCAATTTCCGGAATATGCCGGTGAATACCGCCAGCCTGATAGGCACTAAAATTATTACTCGCCTCACAAAAATGAGTAGTTAAACTTAATCCGCGACCGGCGCCGGATACCCCGGATTTGGCATCAATAATCACTGGAACATTGCTAATATCTGCCAGTGAATTAGCCAACAATGGCGCCAAACCTAAAATACTTGCGGTTGGATAACAGCCGGGATTGGCAATAATCAACGCATTTGCAATCGCATCATGTGGGTATACTTCCGGCAGACCATAAACAGCTTGCGCCAATAAAGACTCTGCCGGCGCAGCCGCCGCGTACCATTTTGCATAAACCCCACCATCATTTAGCCGTAAATCGGCGCTTAAATCAATTACCCGGCAATGATTATCCAATAATTCCGGCAGTAATTTTGCCGATTCGCCATGCGGTAATGCCAGAAAAACAATATCACTGTCCTCGCCAATTTTCTGAACATCCAATTCGTCAAAATGATCATAAACCAGGTTTTGCAGATGCGGATAAACGTCTGTTACCAGACTCCCGGAGTAACTGGGTGAAACCAAATGAGCCAGATGTGCCCGCGGATGGGTTTGCAGCAGCCGGATCAACTCCACTCCGGTATAACCGGAAGCTCCGACAATACTCACTCTGATTTGCATGATGTCATCTCCTTGATAATTGTCGTACCATATTTTCCTGGCTGAGTAAGCGCATTGCTGATAAAATAATCTTCCGTTCCATTAAGAATACACGCACTTTTTACTCCGCCAGTGACAGCCTTAGCACAAGCCTGCAGCTTGGGAATCATCCCACTGCTGACCTTACCGTCTTCAGATAATAAACAATTTACCTCACTCACATGAAGCATGCTTATCCGCGAATTTTTATCTGGATATGCCGCATAGTAGCCATCAACATCGCTAAGCAATACCAAATGTTGTGCCGACAGCGCTGTTGCAATTGCCGCGGCTGCCGAATCAGCATTAATATTTAAAATATTCCCGGAGTCATCAACCGCCAACGGCGCGATTAACGGAATAATCCCGGCATCTAGTAATAAATTCAGTAAATTAATATTGACAACTGTTACCTCGCCGACATAACCCAAATTTTCCCAATCGATATAATCAGCAACCAGAAGATTGCTATCAGCCCCGGATAGTCCACAGGCATTGATTCCATGTTTATTCAACAAGCGAACCAGATTGGTATTATTGGTACCGATTAACGCCATTTGGGCGATTTCTGCAATTGGTGGCGTGGTTACCCGAAGTCCATTATGAAATAAACTCGGCAGATTAAAATGTTTAAGCAATCTACTAATTTCCGGTCCGCCACCGTGAACAATTACCACTTTAAATCCCTGCTGGTTTAATTCCTCAATATTCCGGCATAAACTAGTAAGTTCTTGGCCGCAATTAAGCAGCGAACCACCACATTTAACTACAATAATTTTTAGCTCTTCCATAATTTATGTCCTGTAAGCCGCATTTATTTTGACATAATCATAGGTTAAGTCACAGCCCCAGGCGGTTGCTGAGGTATCACCCATCCCCAAATCGATATTGATTTCCACTTCCGGTTTATCCAGTAAACTATATGCTAACTCTTCATCAAAATCCACGGGTAATCCATTACAGAATAAGGTTAGATTTTCAAGTTTAATTACCAGCTTTTCCAGATGAATATCAGCACCGCTATAACCAACAGCACAGGCAATCCGCCCCCAGTTGGCATCATTTCCGAATATTGCCGCTTTTAATAAAGAAGACGAGATTACAGACTTGGCGATAATTTTGGCAGCTTTTAGCGTTTTTGCACCACTGACATTAACCGTAATTAATTTACCAGCCCCTTCCCCATCTTTAGCGACCTGCTTTGCCAAACTACGACAGACGGTTATTAACCCATTATAAAACAGCGTCCAATCCGGATCGTCCTGAGAACTAATTTGATTATTACCGGCACAGCCATTTGCCATAATCAATACCATATCATTGGTTGATGAATCACCATCGACACTAATCATATTGAATGAATCGTTTACCGCCATAGTCAGTGATTTTTGCAAGAGTTGTGGGTCTATACTAATATCGGTTGTCAGATATGCCTGCATGGTTGCCATATTGGGATGAATCATTCCTGAACCCTTGGCTATTCCACCGATTTTTACAATACAACCATTGCCCAAGGTAAAAGAAACCGCTTCTTCTTTAATAAAGGTATCGGTGGTTAAGATAGCGCGTGCCGAAGCCTCTCCGCCAAAAAGGCTCAATTCCTGAGTTAGCTGGGGAATTCTATTGATGATTTTATCAATCGGAAGTTGAACTCCAATCACACCAGTACTGGAAACCGCGACCAACTGTTTATCGATTCCCAAGCTCTCTGCCAGTACCATCATGGTTTTCCGGGCATTTTTTTGCCCAATTTTTCCGGTGCAGGAATTAGCATTACCGCTATTGGTAATAATTGCCTGCAGTTTTCCATGTTTAACATTATTCCGGGTCAATAATAACGGCGCGGCCTTTATAACATTTTTAGTATAAACACCGGCGGCAGAAGCTGGCACTTCGCTATAAATCAGCGATAAATCCGGGCGCAAAGATTTTTTAAGCCCCGCTACGATACCAGAAGCCTTAAACCCTTTTGGCGCACAAACATTATTGTTAATAAAGGTTAATTGTGACATATCTATTTCTCCTTTACACTTGTCCAAGCGTTGCAACCAATATCGCCTTGATTGTATGCAAGCGATTATGGGCTTGTTGAAAAACTACGGATTGAGAACCTCTAAAAACTTCATCGCTGACTTCCCGAATGTCAACCCCCAATTGTTTAGCGGCATCCTGAACAAATTTTGTTTCGTTATCGTGAAAAGCGGGTAAACAATGCATAAAAACACTATCCGGCTTCCCGGTTTGCTTCATTAATTCCGGAGTTATTTTGTAGGACTGCAATAATTTTGCACGCTTTTCAATTTGCGCCTCTTCGCCCATAGAAACCCAGACGTCGGTATAAATCACATCCGCCTGCACCAGACATTTGGGAGTAGCGCAAACCTCGATTGTTGCCTGAGAGTGTTTAGCATAAGGAGCAGCTTTGGCTAGTATAGCAGAATCAGGAGACAGCTCAGGTGGCGCATAGGCTACAAAGTGCATACCAAGCAGTGCGCAACCATAAATCCATGCATTTGCCATATTGTTCCGAGCATCTCCAACATATGCCACCTTAATGTCCGACAATGGCTTATTTGGAAAAAGCTCCTGAATCGTCATCAAGTCTGCCAGAATCTGAGTAGGATGTTCGGCATCGGTCAACCCATTATAAACCGGGACTCCCGAAAATTTTGCCAGCGTTTCTACCGTTTGCTGTGAATAGCCGCGAAATTCAATTCCATGATAAAAACCACCTAAAACCTTGGCTGAATCTTCCACCGATTCTTTTTTACCAAACTGGGAGCTGGAAACATCAATAAAACTGGGGTAGCCGCCCTCTTCAATTACGCCAATTTCAAAAGCGCAGCGCGTACGGGTCGAAGTTTTCTCAAATAATAGTGCAATATTTTTCCCGGCCAGAGAGGTACCACTTATTCCTTGCTGGCGTTTGGCTTTAAGCTCATGTGCCAGTTGTAACAAATATTCAATCTCGGCAGCAGAAAAGTCCAGCAGACTAATAAAACTTCTATTTTTTAAATTCATGATAAATCCTCTTAGTGATAATAAAAAATTATCTCAAAAAAAGAATTATTGGCAGAATTAGGTATCGTTAAGTGCCAAGTTTAAATGCTGATAATTTCCAGCCACCGTCAAAATATAATCAATTCGTCTTTAAAAATTGGACGTGCTGTACTCAAACTGATTCAAAAGACTAGTAGGCGATGTGCAACAACACATACAGCTAGTAAGTGAGGAACACCTCAACGACCTAGTATAATGAATCTGATTGAGTATATCATCTGGAAAATGCTCCCGCTGTATTTACTACCTGTACACCGTACCGCATTTTTCACACGTTCGTCGCGCCCAATATTCACATACAAAAACAAGACAATATCTTAAAAACCAGCTAATTTATCAAACAGAAAAAATCAACAGCCAAGCACAACAGAAAAAACAATCACCCAATGTTTACGATTTATTAATTGCGTGAATCTGCAAATTGAAAAGCAGATATTCCGGCAAAACACAATCGCCAATAAAGCTAACCTGTTAATACGAATACAGAAATAAATATACGAATGCAAGATTATCTGAGAGAATAACCCTGACTATTGAAACGAACTATCGTCGTCGTGGTAGAGAAAGAACTTGAGCAGAAAAGATTTGTAAAAATTCGGATACCGTTATATTATCCGGCGGAAAACCACCGCCCGCAAAATAATTGCCATCTTGTTTCATCATTGAACTCCAAATAAAGATTGGGTTTAAATTAGTAACCTTAATTGTTCTCACTCAATATTTCTAGTGAGAACGACATTATTAAACTAAAGCTAGAATTTTGTCAAGTTTATTTTATGCACTGGCGCCAAATTTTTCGTAACCACTATTATTTTTCTGCTATATAACCTGAATTAATACAGTGTGTAACCATAATAGCCCGGCTAAAATTTAAATGCTGATTTTAATCTGATTGTGCCAGTAGATTCCACAATCATACTCATACATATAGTAGCTGCAACTGCCAGAATATAAAACAAAAATCCGGAGCTGGGCGGACACGCCAGACGTGCGTGTCCCGAAGTTTACATAAGACGTAAATAAGGAGCCTTGCAACAGCGTTATTGCAATACCACTGGCAGTTACCGATAACCTTATGATTAGTGGTTAGCCGCATGCAACTCGCGATAAGAAAGCACTTCGCCGGTTTTACCGTAATACAATGACAAACTTTCCAAAAGCATTTCCGCCAATTGGTAATTGGTAACCAACGGAACATGGTAATCAATTGCCAGCCGGCGAATTTTAAAACCATCGGAATCCGGATCACTGTTAAAGGCTGTTTCCGGTAAATTGATAATCAAACCAGCTTCGCGTCCGGCAATCGGTTCAAGGATATTATTGCGGCTTTGTTCGGAAACCTTAAATACAAAACGCGCGGCAATACCATTGCGTACCAATAACTCATGGGTTCCACGAGTAGTAATAAACTCCCAGCCTTGATCATAAAGTACTTTCAATGCCGGCAACATTTTTTGCTTGTACTTATCGGCAACACTCAATAAAATCACCTTGTTGGCGATTTTTTGACCGACGCTTAACCACGAACGGTAAAAAGTTTCCAGCAAGTCTTTTCCAAGACAGGCAACTTCGCCGGTAGAAGACATTTCCACTTGCGCCACCGGATCAGAGCCTTTGAAGCGGTTATAGGAAAATACCGGGCTTTTTATCCCGATTACCCCGCAATCAAGAGTGTTGTAACGGTTGGTCACCACATTGCCAAGAAACACCTGCGCCATAATTGCCACCAGATTATGCCCGCTGACTTTGGAAATAAACGGGAATGATCGCGAAGCCCGCACATTGCATTCAATTACCTTGAGCTCATTATTACGGGCGATAAACTGCATATTAAACGGACCGGAAATATTTAACGCTTTGACAATCTTGCGGGCAATTTCGCGGGCACGGGTAACCGTTTTCAAATACAACCGTTCCGGCGGAAAAATCAAGGTAGCATCACCGGAATGAACCCCGGCATTTTCAACATGCTCGCTGATAGCATCAATTACCACGCTGCCATTTTGCGCAATACCATCGAGTTCCAATTCCTTGGCATTTTCAATAAATTGCGAAATTACCACCGGATGATCATTGGAAATCAGGGTGGCGGCACTAAGATATTCTTCCAACGCCCGCCGGTCGGCAACTACTTTCATCGCCGCCCCGGATAACACATATGACGGACGAATTAATACCGGTAAACCGACTTCCGCGATAAATTTATCGATTTCACCGATCGAAGTGGCATTAATCCACTGCGGCTGATCAATTTGCAGTACATTTAACATCGCTGAAAATTTGGCGCGATCTTCGGCTTTATCAATATCTTCCGGCGAGGTTCCCAATACCGGATAGCCGCAGCGATGCAAAGACAATGCCAGATTATTGGCAATTTGTCCACCAACACTGACGCAGACACCCGCCACCTTTTCGAAATCAAGAATATCACAGATCCGTTCCAGACTCAAGGAATCAAAATATAGCCGATCTGATTCATCATAATCGGTCGACACTGTTTCAGGATTGGAATTAATAATAACAACCGTTTTACCAG
>JBPOJK010000036.1:0-2895 GCA_052033675.1 Pseudomonadota bacterium | reverse complement strand
AGTCAATCATCAACTAAACTCTTCGCTGATAATTTCGGCAACATTACGTGTGGTTTCATCAAAGGAAATTCCTAGCAGGTAAATTGGCTTAATCTCGCCAAGATATTTTGCCGCATAGTTGCGAGTTTTGATTTGCTCGATTGCTTCCGCTGCACTGCCATATTTGGCAAGTTTAAATTCTAGAATAATAATTTTATCTGGCATTTTGAGTGTTAAATCAATCTTGCCTTGATTGGTCACATCCTCAGCGATTAAATCATAACCCAATGCCGCGAGATAACTATAAACGATACTAGCATAAAAACCTTCATAATGGGCGATATCATTATTGCGATACCAATCATGGGGGATAGAGGCAAAATGACTAAATAATACGCTTTGTAATTGAGACAAATCACCTTTAGCCAAAAGTTGAGCCAGTCTAGCCAGCGTTCGATTGCGGGTTTGCGAGTTGGTGGCAATTTCTGCCAAGGCACCATTTAATCTGGCTTTAACTTCTAAATTGGGATAGGTTAAGATATAGGCATACTGGGTGCCGATGGTGGTAATTTCTTTGATTGTCAAATATCCGGTTTGGAAAAGTAAGGTTTCAATCGGGATTTCCTCAACGTCAAAGCTGGAAATGGTTGCATCTGCAACTAAAAGATTTTCCAAATCGGGAATAAAATAGTGATTTTTTTCTATCAGCCGGATCAAGAAAGTTGGGGTGGCAGTTTCAAACCAGTAATTGCGGTATTGATAATTATTACCAAAAAACAGTAGAATATCAAATGGATTATAAACTTTTTGCTCTTCGTTTCCGGCAAAGTTATAACCGTTATACCAGCTTTTTAATAACGCTTTGTCAACCTTACCAGCCTCTAAATAAGCGGCAAATTCTTTTTCTAATTCGCTTTGGGTATAACCGCAAATGTCGGCATAATATGAAGTTAAACTAATATCTTGCAGATTATTTAAACCGCTAAACAAGCTAACTTTACTGAATTTAGACACGCCTGTTAGCAGTACAAACTTTAGATGTGCATCGTTAGTTTTTATCACACTATACAGATTTTTAAGTCCTTCGCGCATCGCTATTGCCGTAGTCTGGTCAGCAATATTATCTAATATGGGCTTATCGTATTCATCAATCAAAAGAACTACCTGCGCGTATTTATGTGCAATTTGTTTAATTAAATAACTGAATCTGCCACTAACATCATGATAAATACTTTCAATTTGGTATTCTGCATAATAACCATCTAAAAATTGGTGGATTTTTATTTCTAATTCGCTTTTGGATTGTACTATGCCATCACCAAAATCGAAATGCAGAACCGGATAGCGCTGATTCCAATCCCAGTTCTCTTCAAGATATAAGCCTGCAAATAACTCCTTGCGCCCTAAAAATGCTTGTTTTAAGGTGTCAACCAGTAGGGATTTACCAAAGCGACGCGGCCGAGAAAGAAAATAATATTTTCCGGCACTAGCCAATCGTGCTACACGCTGCGTTTTATCAATAAAAATACAATTTTTACTCCGAATTTCTTCTAAACTAGAAATCCCAATCGGTAAATTTTTCATGATTAAGTTCTTTTGAATGGTTATGGCGCTATTTTAGCATTTACACCTATTGGTTACCAAAAAATGCAGTTTGGGAACTATTAAAAAACCGCCAGTACGAAATACTGACGGTTTTATGTTAATGTTGTGGTTTATGTCGAATAAAATAAACTTCCACTTTTTGTGAAAAATGCTGTTGACAATGTTACGTTTTTAAGTAAACAAACCCCAATCATTTTTAGAATTCAATTAAAATTAAACCAAATTTTAAGAATGTTATTTTATGCGTAGCATCTGTTTTAGCCTTGGTTATAAGCTAATATCAACGATATATCGCTAGTCCATTAATATTATACGTATTATATTAATAGTGCTTATAAGTTATTCAGATTTATCTGAAAATTGAACATTAATGATGGTGGGATTTTTTTATGATATTCATGCAGGTGCAGTTGCTCTATTAGAGTTTCTTGATTTTGGACTTCAAATTTTGGATAGAGTTGTTGGCGGATAATATTTTGTACCGTCTTGGTAGTAATCGGTCGTTCAGAAAATAAGTTAATTATTTTTGTTATTTGTTCGATTGATTTGCAATAGAACAACAAAAAGGCAATTTCATGCTCGCGGCGGGAAAGTAATCCATCATTATCAAGCGCTACCGTCGCGGTAAGCTGGGCAAATTGTTTTGGTGATTTCAATAACAAATGATGGAAATAACACGGAAAGTTTATTTTGTCAAACTGAATTTTAACGGCAAGAGCATTGTCGGTATCTGGGTTTATCAATGGCGCATGCGTTACTAATAAAATTCTGAAATCTGGATTGGGGCGGTTAACATTGGCTGAAATCATCCGTTGAGTTTCTTTGGTTGTCAAAGCTCTTTTTATGCTGGCAGCAACGGATTCAATATTTTCAGGGGGTGGGCTAAATACTTCGTAAAAAGTTTTGCCGATAATGTTTTCGCGAGAAGTTTTTGCAAACGGAATGGTCGCATCACTTACATAAATAAAGCGATCTTTGTCATCTACGACATGCACTAATTCTTTATGATATAGCAAATTAAAAAATTCTAGTAATTTAGCTAAATATTCTTGGTCAGTTAACATTTTGGTTCGCTATTTTTTACTGGGTTATTATATGATTTAAGCCCTTATTTTATCACTGTCAATTTAGTAGCTAGGCAATAATTTGTGATACTAAAAAATAATTCTCGCTAGACAGTGTCGTCATGAAATCTTAAGCCACATAATCAAACAACGTATCTGAATAGCTGCTAAAAATGACTTCGTATTTTTTGCATATCTTGTAGCAATACCTCGCCAGCTCTTAATGTATAAAAAAGCATTCTCAACC
>JBPOJK010000058.1:0-6738 GCA_052033675.1 Pseudomonadota bacterium | reverse complement strand
ATTGGTTAATTATATATTATTTGTTTCAAGGAATGGTCACAAGCATGGGCGCAACAGGCAAATTGTTAACCTTTCAGGATATTATCCTAAAATTACAAAACTATTGGGCAAAGGTCGGCTGTGTAATTTTGCAGCCCTATGACAAAGAAATGGGTGCCGGTACTTCACATACCGCAACTTTTTTACGGTCAATTGGTCCTGAGCCATGGTTTTCAGCATATGTGCAACCATCGCGGCGTCCGAAAGACGGACGTTATGGTGAAAGTCCGAACCGCCTACAACACTATTATCAATTTCAGGTCGTGTTAAAACCATCTCCGGAAAATATTCAGGAATTGTATCTTGATTCATTGCGTGAACTGGGCGTGGATACTCAAGTTCATGATATCCGCTTTGTTGAAGATAATTGGGAAAATCCAACCCTTGGTGCGTGGGGATTGGGCTGGGAAGTGTGGTTGGATGGTATGGAAGTTACCCAATTTACTTATTTTCAGCAAGTTGGCGGATTGGATTGTAAGCCGGTGTTAGGTGAAATCACCTATGGACTGGAACGCTTGGCAATGTATTTGCAGGGTGTTGATAGTGTTTATGATTTGGTGTGGGCTAAAACGCTGGATGGTAATGATGTTACCTATGGCGATGTATTCCATCAAAATGAAGTTGAACAATCACGTTATAACTTTGAATTTAGTAATGCCGAGTTGTTATTCAATAATTTCAATAATTATGAAAGTGAAGCCAAACGTCTATTGGATGTTGAATTAGTTTTACCAGGTTATGAAATGATTCTTAATGCCGCGCATACTTTCAATATGCTTGATGCCCGGGGAGCAATTTCTGTAACCGAACGGGCGACCTATATCGGGCGGATTCGGACTTTGGCGCGGTTGGTTGCCGAAAAATACTACCAATCGCGGGAAGCGTTAGATTTCCCATTGTGCAAAAAATAGCGAGGTTGTTATGAAGTGTCCGTTTTGCAATAGTGATGATACTCAGGTAATTGATACCCGGCTGAGTGAAGATAAAATGGTTGTAAAGCGGCGGCGTAAGTGCACGGTATGCGAGAAACGTTTTACTACTTTTGAAAAAATAGAATTGCTGTTTCCGGTAGTGGTTAAGAGTAACGGCACCCGTCAGGAGTACGAAGAAGCCAAAATCCGGCTGAGTTTTATGAAAGCCTTACATAAACGACCGGTGGCAACCCATTTGGTGGATGATGCGATAGAAGCAGTTCGCCAACAGGTATTGATGTACGGCGAACGCGAGATTTTTTCGCGGGTCATTGGTGATTTGGTGATGGAACAATTAGCTAAATTGGATAAAGTTGCGTATATCCGCTTTGCTTCTATTTACCGTAGTTTTACCGATGTGACTGACTTTACTGATTTGATTGAACAGGTTAATAACTGACGTTACGCATATATCTATGTGTTAGCGCTAAGTTGTTGAGTTTGACGATTTTGCGCGCTGATTGGGCGTGTAAAATCAGCGTGCCATGAGGAAAAATCAATAACTTAGTGTTAAATTCTTTATCATGCGTAACATCACTTAATAACTAACCGCAATGCGATGTGTGTAATTGTAAAAATAATTATGAAATTATGAAAGATTGATATGTTGAAGATCCTCCAGAAAGCCTATGCCTTTGATGATGTGTTATTAGTTCCGGCGCATTCCGAAATTTTACCCAAAGATGTTAATTTGGTGACTCGGTTATCGCGTAATTTGGTCCTCAATGTTCCGGTAGTTTCGGCGGCAATGGATACCGTTACCGATGCAAAAATGGCAATTGCCATGGCGCAAGAGGGCGGTATTGGAATCATTCATAAAAATATGTCACCCGAAGCCCAGGCGACGCGGGTTGCCGTTGTTAAACGTCACGAGTCGGGAATTGTTAAAGATCCGGTAACGATTTCACCTGATGCCAGCGTTCGTGAGTTGGTTAACTTGACCAGTAAACGTCATATTTCCGGAGTGCCGGTAGTTGAAGATGGCAAAGTTGTCGGAATCGTAACTAATCGTGATGTGCGCTTTGAAAGCAATCTCGATCAATCAGTCAGAAATATTATGACGCCGCAACAGCGCTTGGTAACCATCAATGAAGGTGATTCGGTTGAATTAGCCAAGCAATTGATGCATAAACATCGGATTGAACGGGTATTGGTGGTGAATGATAAATTTGAGTTACAAGGTCTGGTGACGGTCAAAGATATTACCAAAAATATTGCATTTCCATTAGCCAATAAAGACAGTTTGGGACGGTTGCGGGTTGGTGCAGCGGTTGGCTCAGGTGGCGATAGTGAAGAACGGGTTGCCCGTTTAGTAGAAGCTGGCGTTGATGTAATAATCGTTGATACCGCCCATGGGCATTCTCAAGGGGTTATTGACCGAGTGCGCTGGATTAAAAATAACTATACTGGAGTTGATGTAATTGGCGGCAATATTGCAACCGCCGCTGCCGCGAGAGCTCTGGTTGAAGCCGGTGCTGATGGGGTAAAAGTTGGAATTGGTCCAGGGTCAATTTGTACTACCCGGATTGTTGCCGGTGTTGGTGTACCGCAATTATCGGCAATAGCGAATGTTGCAGATTATTTGGCTGGTAGTGGTATTCCGGTAATTGGTGATGGCGGGATTCGCTTTTCCGGTGATGTTGCCAAAGCTTTGGCGGCTGGCGCTTCATGTGTGATGCTTGGTAGTATGCTTGCCGGAACCGATGAAGCACCCGGTGAAATTGAGCTTTATCAAGGGCGGAGCTATAAAACTTACCGCGGAATGGGGTCGCTTGGCGCAATGAGTAAGGGGTCGGCGGATCGTTATTTTCAGGAAAGTACCAATGCTCAGGATAAGTTGGTGCCGGAGGGAATTGAAGGACGAGTACCGCATAAAGGCAGCCTAAATTCGGTTATTCACCAGTTATTGGGTGGCGTTAGGGCTTCGATGGGTTATCTGGGATGCGCAACGATAGAGGAAATGTATCGTTACGCCGAATTTGTTGAAATTAGTGCGGCGGGGATAAAAGAATCTCATGTCCATGATGTTCAAATTGTAAAAGAAGCGCCGAATTATAATTTAGCGTAAAATTTGTTTTAATAACTGATGTTACACAGGATAATGGTTTTAGCGATAAATTATTGGTTTTTCGTCATAGTGCACTGATTTTACATTGGCAATCAGTACGCAAAATCGTCAAACTCAATAAATTATCGCTAAACTAAGAAAGGCGTAACATCGCTTAATAAGGTTTATTTAATGTTTAATATTATTGAAAAACATCCTAAGGTTGTAAAAGGGATTATGATTGCGATTACCGCAACCTTTGTGGTGTGGGGTATTAGTGGTTATCTGGGGATGACCGGTGATGATGGTTATGTGGCAAAAGTTGGTAGTAGCAAAATCTACTCACAGGATATTGACCGGGCGATGGATCAAAATCCTGGACAAAATCAGGATAAAATGCAGGTGTTGTTTGGGCTGATTAACCGCCAATTATTGATCAATTCCTTAAATGATAAACATATGTCGGTAACTACTCAGCAATTACAGCAAGAAATAGCCCAGATTCCGATGTTTCAGACCAATGGTAAATTTGATGTTACTAAATATGAAAATTTTTTAAAACAACAATATACTACCTCGAATAAATTTGAACAACAAATTCAACAGCAGATTTTGATAAATGATATGCTGGATTTCTTTAAAAGTTCATATTTTTCTTCGGCGACTTTCCAAGGTAAGTTTGTTGAATTACTCAGTCGCGAGCGGAATGTTTCACAATATGTGGTAGATGCTAAACAATTTTATAATCAGATAAATCCGAGTGAAAGTACCATTAGTGGTTATTACCAGCAAAATATTGCCCAATATACATTACCGGCGCAAGCTAAATTCCAGTATGTCCAGCTTTCAGCCGATACTTTAGCTCCGGCGATTAAAGTTAGTGAATCCCAAATAGCACAGTATTTACAGGCACATCCGAATGCCGGCAATAATGAGCAAGTTGATGCCTCGCATATTCTCTTTACCGTGCCGGCAAACGCTACCCAACAAGAAAAAGATCAAATTAAAGCTAAAGCCGAAGCAGTTTTAGCTCAGGTTAAAGCTAATCCGGCAAAATTTGCTCAATTAGCTAAACAATATTCACAAGACCCCGGTTCGGCACAAAATGGTGGTGACTTGGGTTTCTTTGCAAAAGGGGTAATGGTTCCTCAATTTGAAAGTGTTGCTTTTGCTCTTAAAAAAGGACAAGTCAGCGGTTTAGTACAAACTCAATTTGGTTACCATATTATTCGGATTAACGAAATTAAGGGTAATGATGCTAATGCCGCCCGTCAATACGCACAGGCACAGTTACAAAAGCAACTGGCGCAACAACAGGTACAGCCGGATGTTGATCAGTTAAATGATATTACCTATAATCAACCGAATTCATTGGATCCGGTAACGCAGAAATTGGGGTTAGCGGTACAGACTACTGATTGGGTGGCGCAAAATACCAAACAAGGCATTTTTGCCAATCCTAAATTAGCAGCCATTGCTTTTTCGGCAACGCAACTTAAGAGCAAACAAAACAGTGAAGTGGTTGATATGGGTGATGGTAGTTATGTGGTGGTGCGAATTGTTGATTATAAACCATCGCGGGTGCAACCGCTAGCGGAAGTGCAAGCTGGTATTGTTGCGGCGTTAAAAGCCCAGCAAGCCGCACAAATGGCATCAGCAATGGGGCAGCAACAATTGGCTCAGGTTCAACAAGGCAAGCTTAAACTTAATTTTACCAATCCGGTCAACGTTAGCTTATTGGGACAGGATAAAACCATTGACCCAATGGCGGTGAAACAAATTTTTGCGATTCCGGCACAATTCCCGGCTTATACCGGTGCAGTTAATCAGGCTGGTGATTTTGTGATTTATCAGATTAATAGCCAAAGTGTTGATAAAACTCTTGATGCGCAAAATCAGAAGATTGTCGGTCAATTGACTGATCAATATTCGATGATGAATTTGAATGCCTACGTTGCTGCTTTACGCAGCGATTATAAGGTTAATTACAAATTGGATCGGATTCAGCAATCTGCGGATGGTTCGGATGGACAGCAGCAGCCAACACCTGCCGGTAATTAGACTATTCATAATAGCTTAAATATAAACCCCTGCCAATCGGCGGGGACTTTTTTTATGATGAACAGCTAAGGCTAATTTGCGTTGCCCATGCCGGTGGCAGGCGATAATAATCAGCAAATTCCGGCAATTCCTGATATGGTGAGGAAATAACCGTAAATAATTTAGCCAATTCGGCATAATCCCCGGATTCAGCACGGATTATTGCCGATTGCAGCAAATGACTACGTAGAATTATTGCCGGATTATGCGCAAGCATTTGCTCACGGCGCTGAGCGGTGGTCAATGGCTCTTGTTGATAACGCTGGTCTAGTTTTTGATACCAGTTATTTAAATCCAAGTGTGGGTATTGTGTGGCAATTTGTAATCTTCCGCCGCTGCCGTCACTTAAGCGGCGCCAAAACCAGGTCCAATCAACTTGCGATTGCTGTAATAATGGTAATAGTTCATCAATCAGCGGGAGATCGGTTTCGCTATTGGCGGTGCTTAGTCCTAATTTCGCCGTCATCAACTCCAGATAGTCGCGGTTATAGTAATCGGCATATTTTGCCAGAATTGATTCTAACTTTTCTGGGTGTGGATATAATTTAACCAAGGCATCAGCCAAGCGGTAGAGATTCCACCAGGCAATCATTGGTTGCCGGGCATAGACATAACGCCCCTCGCTGTCGGAATGATTAAATATCTGCTCGGGTGCGAATTTATCCATAAATGAAAATGGTCCGTAATCAATAGTCAATCCCAAAATTGACATGTTGTCAGTATTCATTACCCCATGGACAAAACCAACCGCTTGCCAGTGCGCAATTAATTTGGCAGTTTTTGCGCAGATATGCTCTAAAAAATCGGGAATAAAATCCGGAGATTTAACATCAATGGTTGGAAAATAATGGCAGCAGCAAAATTCACTTAGTTGCTGTAATTGTGATAATTTATTATGGCGGGCAAAATATTCAAAATGACCAAAGCGCAGGAAACTCGGAGCAACCCGTAAGACAATCGCAGCCGGTTCGGCATTTTCGCGATAAACGGCATCATCGCTGGCAATTATTCCGCCGGCAAGAGTAGTGGGGATGCCCAATTTGTCCAGTGCCTGTGATGCCAAATATTCGCGGATTGAGGAACGTAGTACGGCACGACCATCGGCAAACCGCGAATACAGGGTTTTACCGGCACCTTTTAACTGCATTTCCCAAATTTGCCCATCATTGGCGACATGTTCGGCAATCAATAATGCCCGTCCATCGCCCAGTTGGGGAACCGGTACGCCAAACTGATGCCCCATATACACGCTGGCAAGCGGTAAATAATTTGTCACTGGTGTTTGCCCGCTGATTATTGCTAGCCATTCGCTTTCGGTAGTTTGTGTAAGATCTAATTTTTTGATTAGTTCATGATTGAGGTGAATTAGTCGCGGGTTGTCCGTTAGCGCAGTTGGATTGGTGTAGCTAAAAAAGTCGCTGCCGAGTTTGGCAAATCGCAGGCTGAGATTCCACATTATGTTTCTTTCAAATAAGTAATTGATATTACTGATAATGTCTATTTTGGCGCTGGGTTTGTGTTTTCCGTTCAAGTGTTACGAAGATAAGAGTTTGTAGTTACGTAGAACTATTTTGTGAAAAA
>JBPOJK010000146.1:0-10248 GCA_052033675.1 Pseudomonadota bacterium | reverse complement strand
GGGGTCTTGCCATTATCAAACATGATTGATTTATATGTTAAACTCGGTCTGGCATTTAATAACTACAGTTCAACTTGGAATGGTTGCAGCGGCTGCGGTGGTCCGGCTTATTCCGGCTCCAATGTCGGCTTGTTAATGGCTGGTGGCGTTCAATTTAATCTATCACGCCAATGGTCATTACATGTTGAAGATTATGCCTCAACCGGTTCGAATCCCAATTTCCTGATGTTCGGCGGACAGTTTAATTTCTAAATTAATTCGCATACAAAAGCACCTTAACGGTGCTTTTTTTATTTTGGGTACCACTGAATATTTCCAGCTGTGATAAAATTCGCGGATATATTTTATGAAAGTTATGCCATGAAAAAAGTAGCGGTAATCCTCGCCGGCTGTGGGCGGATGGATGGTTCTGAAATCCATGAATCAGTTTTAACCTTATTATCAATTAACCAGAGTAATGCGCATTATCAGTGTTTTAGCCTAGATTTACCACAGGATCATGTCACCAATCATTTAACCAATGAAACAGCGTTGGAAAGCCGTAATATGCTGATAGAATCGGCGCGAATTGCCCGTGGCGATGTCAAGCCCTTGGAACAATTGGATCTTGCTGATTTTGATGCTCTGATTATTCCCGGTGGCAATGGTACTGCCTACAATCTCTTTACGCTGGCTAGCGCCGGAGAAAATTACACTGTCAATCAGCTGGTGAGTGAAAAATGCCGTGCTTTTAGTGCGGCTAATAAACCGGTAGGATTTATTTGTATTGCGCCGGTGATGATTCCGGTTATCTATGCACCAACCACCATAAAAATGACTATCGGTAATGATCAAAACGTTGCCGCATTAGTTAATAGCAAAGGAGCCGAACATCATGATTGCGCGGTCGATGAAATTTGCGTTGATTTAAAACATAAAGTGGTGAGCACTCCGGCGTATATGCTGGCAGATAATATTGGTGATGCTTATCGTGGAATCTATCGGCTGGTAGAACAAGTTTTAGCTTTGGCATGATGAATAAGCAACAAATGCGGGTAATTATGGCTGGAATCATTGGTGCATGGGCAATAACCGCATGCAGCAACAAGCAAAATAATTTGCCCAAGTGCGACTCCAGTGCGGTTAAAAGCCAATTGTTACAGATAACCAGCAATAATGTACCGCCAAATCAATTTATCCAGCCAGCGATTATAAAAATCGAAGAGCAGCGGGCGGCTAACCATAATGATATGCTATCTTGTAAGACGCAAATAGCCTATCAGCATAAAATTTATCCACCACAAACGCAAACTCAGGATTATAGCTATCAGGTTAATTCCGAGTATCAAATTACCCAATTGCAAACCGAACAAAAAGCTGTTGCTAAATTTAAAAATTGGTTAACTAGCCTTCCAACGGTGGTCAGCCAGCAACCAACCAGCGATGGTGTTCTGGCAATAATCCAAACCCGCAAAACCAATAGCAATGGCGATCTAATTCAGCTCTTGGTCAAAGATGAGCAAATAATCAAGCTTAATAATAAAACCGATTACTCTTCCATTACCATTGATAAACGTTTTATTCTGAGTAATAGTGAGGTATATCTGGTTTCAGCCTATTATAACGATGCGCGGGATCAGACGATTGCACATAATTTTTTCCTGAATATCGAATCGGCTACCATCAAAACTAGTGCACCCTTTATGTATTTACCCGGTTCAATTCAAATTAAGAAACCTGCTAGTTTGATCTTTAACGGACTTTACAAATATCCGTTTTCTGAAGCGGATGATAAATCAATATACCTATATGACAACAACAAAATAACTTTAATCAGTGATAGCAAACCGCTTAGTTATTATCAGCAAAAATTTGCCGACTACACGCCAGAGCAAATTCTAAAACAGATTAAAACCGATGGCTGTCTGAATGGTGATCAATTTTATCTCTCCGATATTTGTAGTGCCAAAATCTCGACGTACTGCTTTGAGTTTCACGCGCTACGTCGTCCAAACACTGATAAAACTTACTGGTTATTAAAGAATATGTGCCAAATTCAGCAATATTAGTGATATTCCACGCATAACTATATTTTGCTCGGTATGGCGAATTATAAGCATTTGAAAAGCCTGCAATTTTAATCGCAGGCTTTTTTACTACAATCAATTAATCCAAAACCAGCCACAGCAGGCAATGGCAATGATAATAATAGTTGGGCTTAGTTCATTAAATTTACCCAAACAGAGCTTTAATAGCGTATATGAAACAATTCCAAAAATCGCGCCGGCAGTGATGGTTGCACACAACGGCATCATCACGATGGTTAATGCTACCGCAACTACATCTTCAAAATTACGAACTTTTACCCGACTGATATTGCTTAGCATAATCAGCCCGACCACCATCAAGATCGGCGATGTTGCGCAACTGGGAATAATCGCAATAATCGGTGCCAAAAATAAAAATGGGATGCAAATCAAAGCAGTAACAAATGCGGATAAACCGGTACGCCCGCCATTTTGAATCGCCGCCGAACTCTCCACAAAAATCACACTTGGTGAAATTCCAAAAAAGCTCGCCACTACGCCGCCCAAACTATCGGTCACCAGCGCACGTTTAAGATAAGTTCCGCGATCAACCTGAGTATCAAAGTGCATTTGCGATAATAACCCCATAGTGGTTGAGGTAGCATCAAAGAAATTTACAATAAATAACGATAAAATCGCCGGCCAGATGCTTAATTTCAAAACTGCCGCAAAATCAATTTGCCCAAACAAACTAAAATCCGGTAGCTGGAAATAGGCTTTTGGCAACGTAGCCGGATAAATAAAGCAGTACAAAATTGTAATTAATAAAATCGGCAATAAAAAGGCATATACCTTGCGGCGAATGAATAATACCGTTGCCAGGATAAACCCACCACAAGCCATCACTATCGGTAAATTAAAAGTTCCAATTGAGATTACGGTATTGGGATTACTGATTACAATTCCAACATTCTTTAATCCAATCAAAAACAGGAAAAAGCCAATCCCGGCACTTAAAGCAATTTGCAAAAACTCGGGAATTGCCTGAATAATCAGATGGCGCACCTTGGTTACCGAGAAGATAAATAGCAGCAGACTGGAAAAAAAGATTACCCCTAAAATCGTTGGAATATTCATTTTGTCATGCAGCACCATATTATAGGCAATAATGGCATTTATTCCCATTCCCGGCGCTAACACAAACGGCAACTTAATAAAAAAGCTGGCAAAGAGCGTCATGACAATGATAATCATAACCGTTGAAGTAATTGCCGGTGCAAACGGAAAACCCGCACCTTTGGCATTGAGAATTAGCGGGTTAACCGCAATAATATAGGCAATTGCCATAAAATTAATAAGCCCGCTGATAATTTCGCGGGAGTAGTTAATTGGCACTTCGGGATGACGGGTAAACAGGCGGGTAATCAAATTTCGTTTCCTTTACAAAAATTAATAATCAAACGTTCTAGCTTCAATAAGGCATCCCCAGCCTTAATTCCTTTTAAGACACAATCAATTTCGGCTAATTCGCTAAAATATGCCACTAATACATTATAACTCAGCCGCTGATTAGCTTTTTCAAAAGCGGCTATACCATTACCCCTGATGCGCATTCCCTCAATTGCCGTACGAAAATTGGCGTTACTTCTGAGAGCATTTTTAATCGTAATTAGTTTACGTAGATCTTCCCCTAAGTTCCACATCAATAAAATTGCTTCATCGCTGCTACTGCAAACGGCGGGAAATATTTTTAAAACTTTATCCAATTCACCACGTAAATAAGCATCGGCTAAGGCAAAAACATTATATTGGGCATTTGATACCAGGGCTTCCTGACATTCACCAATTGTAATAAGCTGATTTGCCGGAAACAGTAAGGTTAGCTTTTCGCATTCCTGCAATAACTGCGCCGGATTATTCTGATTCATTACCAACAAAAATGCCAATGCATCGTCATCAATCTGGCGCGAAGCTTTTGCCAGTAAATCGCGGCACCAATCTTCACCATTATCATCATCACCAATCGCCAGATAATCACCAGATTCATTAAAAAGCGTGACCCAGTCACTAGACAATTCTTTACGATCCAATTTATCGCAAGCCAAAATCATAAAATTTTCAGAATTGAGCCGTGGAATAATTGCGCTTAACTGGCGCTGCTGCTCAACGGTTGGTTTGGTTTTAAAACTGAGAATAAACAGATTATTATCACCAAATAATGAACCAGCAGAAAGAATATCCTCCAGTTCATCAAGATTAAAATACCGGTCACCAACATAATTATGTTTAATAGCACCATTAAAAAACCGCTCATTCAGCGAACGAATGGCGGCATAAGCAAACGGAGCATAATCCTCAGCTGCACTAATTAACAGGCAAAATCCGCTCGGTTTATATCTACTATCCAAAAATCTAGCGGGATTCAGTTTCATTTGTTGATGCTTGATATGGATGTGAATAAACTATACGCCGGATCAAGCTACTGATAACCGCCTGATGTACCGAATCCCAACTTTTATCTTCTTGCTGCTGTGCCGATAAAATCAAGCTATTATTGTAAGCCATAATCGTTTGTTGTTGTACAACAATGGTTTGCCCGATCTGATTACCACTACGATCAAACACCTGTGCAGCAACCTGATAAGTTAATAGATAGCTGGATAGCTGACCTGAAGCATTATAACCGTAACCATCGCGGCTGGTCTGCTCATTACTGACTATGATCGTAGCATCGGCACTTTCTTTATTGGTTACGACCTTAGCCAGATTTTCATTTTTAACAGCACTTTCAAAATCATGACAAATCACGGTGCCATCACATTGAAGATAAACGGATTGATAAGGAAATTTAAAATCGCCCTGCAAACCGCGCAAATGAAAGCCACAAGCGCTCAGCAGCATTACCAGTGGCGGAATAAGTAATAAATTATTTTTTTTCATGGTCATTTCTGATTGGAGTTAATTTACGCGGCAGATTTTATCATATTCACGAAGAAGATTTGACTCTTCTTACCCGTGGTTTAGCCGCGGCAGTTTCGGTGACATCCGCAGTTACCTTCGCTCGTGGACGCGTTACCCGTTTTTTAACGGCGACGGCCGAAACTTCCGCCGTAGAACCAGTAACTTCTTCGACAACTGGGCTTGGCTCTACCACGCTAGCTTCAACCTGCGCCAGTTTAGTTGCCAAAGTTTCCTTAAATAACGGCATACCAAGCTTATTCATCAAAAAGTCCTGCGCCGCAATACGTTTACCAATTTGCGGAGCCTTGTGATAACTGCCATCGGGATTCATTTGCCATGAATTGACATTATCCTGAATATAAATTTTCAGGCTTTCATCAATCACCCGCCGCTTAATTTTTTCATTTAAAATCGGAATACAGGTTTCAACCCGTTTAAAGAAGTTGCGCTTCATCCAATCCGCCGAGGCAATAAAGACATCTTCATTCCCCGAATCATAAAAATAAAATACCCGGTGATGCTCCAAAAAGCGCCCGACCACCGATTTAACCGTAATATTATCTGAAATTCCCGGGACTCCCGGACGCAAGGCACAGGCACCGCGGACGATCAAGGTAATTTTAACCCCCGCCTGCGAGGCGCGATATAAAGCACGGATAACTTGATTTTCGACCAGCGAATTCATTTTAGCAATGATTTCGGCACGCTTACCACCCAAGGCATTAAAAATTTCGCGCTCAATCGCTTTCATTACCATATCGTGCAAAGTAAATGGCGACTGGAATAAAACATTCAGCACCCCAGCCTTACCAACCCCGGTAATCTGGCTAAAAATATTATCGACATCCCGCGCGATTTCCGGATTGGTGGTCAAAAGTCCCCAATCGGTATAAATTTTGGCAGTACTTTGGTGATAATTACCGGTACCCAAATGCACATAATGGCGGAGCATATGCCCTTCCTGACGGATTATCGTCAGCATTTTGGCATGAACCTTATAACCCATAACCCCATAAACCACATGCGCTCCAGCCTCTTCCAACTGGCGCGCCAGTTCAACATTGGCCTCTTCATCAAAGCGGGCAAATAATTCAATCGAAGCAACAACCTGCTTACCGGCTCTGGCGGCACGAATTAAATTTTGTACCAATTCCGAATCATTCCCGGTACGGTAAACCGTCATTTTAACCGCAAGAACCGTGGGATCTTCGGCCGCACGGCGGGTTAATTCAACCACCGGATCAAATGATTGATATGGGGTATGCAATAGAATATCGCTAGTAACCATGGCTTTAAAAATATCCGGTTCCTGCTGTAATTCTTTAGGTAATCCCGGCGTAAATGGTGCAAATTTCAAGCTATCATTATCGACCATATTAGCAATATCCGACAGCCGCGACAAATTAACCGGTCCATTAACCCGATATAAATCGGCTTCGGTGATATTGAATTGTTTCAGCAAAATATCCACAAACTGTTTATCCGGTTCACCGCTGGAAACATCCAGTTCCAAGCGCGAGCACTCGGCATATTTACGATTGTGTAATTCACGAGTCAGCGCACTGCGGAGATTTTTTTGATCGGAATTAACCACCAAATCGGCAGCCCGCGTCACCCGAAACGGATAACAGCCGGTAACCGACATGCCGTAGAAAAATTCATTGACATGCACTCTAATTACATCTTGCAGCAAAATAAATGTATTATCATTGGTTGCCAACTCCTGCGGTAAGCGAATTACCCGCGATAAAATCCGTGGTGCTTCAACAATCGCAATCCGCGACTCCCGCCCGAACTGATCTTTCCCCTCCAGCGCGACAGCAAAATGCAAGCCTTTATTGGGTACCCGTGGAAACGGATGTGATGGATCAATCCCGATCGGCGTTAAAACCGGCTTTAATTCATCCATGAAGTAGTTATAAACAAAGCGCTGTTGCTCTTTATTCCACTCCGCAGAATCCAAAATAGTTATTTGATGTTCTGCCAGCGCCGGTAACATTACCTGATTGTAAATCGCATAAAGTTCGCTATATAATTTATCGACTTCACCGCGAATCATGGTTAAGGCTTCTTCAACCTCCAATCCATCGGGTAAAATTTTTTGCGGCTGCTCTTTATACCATTTTAATAAGCGCGCAATCCGGACTTCAAACAGCTCATCACAATTCTTAGTCACGATACATAAATAGCGTAACCGTTCCAGTAATGGCACATTTTCGTCCAATACTTGCGCCAGCACCCGCCGGTAAAATTGAATCAATCCCATTTCGCGGTTAATCATTACATCGCGATTATTCAGCACATTTAATCCCATTTTGGCCTCGTTTAAATACTTTCTGCCACTTTACAATAAAATACCAGATATAAAACAGTGATTTTATCATGATTAATTGGTCAAAAATGGAACAACTTGCGGAAAATCCGCGTTTAATTTAACCAATTGGCAGTTAATGCAATTAAGAATTGATTTTGAGGTCATGGATTTTATATGATGAGTAACGTTACGCACGATAAAGACTTTAGCTATAAGTTATTGGTTTTTCCTCATGGCGAGTTGATTTTACATTAACAATCAGCTCGCAAAATCGTCAAACTTAATAACTTAATATAGGTACGTGCGTAACATCAGATAGTAAGATATTTTATTTCAAAGCAAAAACAAATTCGGACTATAAACATATGTTAAAAATTTATTGCGTGGCACAGTATAAGCCTCTTTTGCTGCAACCATCAATATCATCAGTATAACAATATTTACCAAAATCATCTTGATAATTATACTGAGAGCACCCACCGGCATTATTTGAACCGATGCTTCGATAGTCAACCGTATCCGGATAGCCAAGCAATCCGCCAAGCTGATTAACTCCACTATCCCCTTTGGTCCATTTTTCACATGTCCCTTTGTTATCGGAAGTCCAGCCCGCGGTTAATCCGGTCCACTTCTTGCCGGAGCTACTTAACGGTGTTGTAAACTGAAAACCCATGGCGAAATTAAAAATTCCAGTGCTATTAGTCGTCCCCAAAAATACTCCTGCAGTATTAACATAATCGGTATCTGCAGTTAATACCCAATCTTTGGCATAACTACTCCCACATAATGGAACTCCTGATTCACTCAATACGCAAGCAATACGGGTATCATTATCAGAAATAATTGCTTTGCAGACTTTACCGGCAGGACATTGCGGATCGGCACCACAAAGTGAATCGGCACCGGTAATTCCTGAAGTCGCATTCAAACCAGCTTTTTTAGCAACCTCTTGCAAATCGCCCCACCAGCTATCCTGAGTAGCAAAAATCAATTTTGTCTCGCCCGGAGTAAAAAAGGTAAAGACAGTAGGACTTATTGCTACACCATTATTACTGCTTATTCCAGAGCTTAAACTAACGTTATAGGTTTTACCGGCTTTTAGCGCAGCACTTGGTGTAAAAATAAATACCTCGCCATTGGAACTAATTGTACCAGCTATTGCCACACCAACTTGATAGGGTGAGCTCTCAATTACACTAAATGTAGTCGTATTTACGGTCGCACTATTTACTCCGCCAACCATATTAAATCGCACCGAAATAGTCGTAGAGAAATTAGTTGTTGTCGAGCCCTTAATTGGATTAACCAAAACCGTGGTTGGTTGCATTACACAATATAATTTGCGCGTACCATTGCAATCTTGCTGATCATTCGAGATGGCACCAGCACCGGTTTGCCCCGAACGACCACATTTTCCTTTATTATCGCTGCTACTGGATGTCCATGCTTTACATGAATCGCCATCACCACTACTACCCCAGCTATCGGTTAGCCCAGTCCAAACATTATCAGAACCACTTAACCCAAATGGCAGCGTAAGCGGGAACACAAAAACCGATTGCCCGTTGGCGCTTTCAATTAGTTGATTATTTACATTATAGTATCCGGTGTATGGCTGCAAAACCCAATCCTGACTATTTAGTCCGCCACAGATATTGCTGGCGACACAGGCATAACGTTCACTGCTGGCGGTTAACATCGCCTTGTAATAATAACTTTTATCAGGATTGGCAGCATCGGCATTACATAGCGCATCAGCACCGGTTACCGCACTGACCGTACTGCCTCGAAGATTACCCTTGTAACCTCCTGTGGTTGTAAAAATTTTATAGCTTGGCTGTGTCGAAAAAGTTGTACTAATTGAAGTTGGGCTGGTAGTCGAAGCAACGCTATCTTGAAGAGTAAATTTATACGTCGTATTAGTAAGCAGACCATGATCAGGGGTAAAGGTATAAATTGAAGAACCATTGCCACTAATTTTTAGAGCAACCGCACCTGATATCTGCTGATTATTAATGTCAACCAACTTGGCGGATATCTGCGATTCCGCAATATTGGTATTAAACGCCACAATAATTGGCGTGCTGATCCCGATATCGGTGTCATTATTGGCCGGGTAAATTGATTTAACCACCGCGGTAACCGGCTGTGCAGATTGAGATGCCGAACTACCGCTATTACAGGCAAAGAGAAAAGCACTGATACACAAAATAGCCAGCCGGTTAATATGACTCTTACTTAATAGTTGTGAAATCATGATCTTACTTCCCAAAAATTGTTTATCCATACCTAGACAAATCATCGCGAGTGATTAATTTATTACTACTCACCTAAAAAATAAATTATTGAACGGCACAATATAGCCCACGTTTACTGCAACCATCAATAAATTGCTGTCCATCAACTTGGTTGTAGCAATATTTACCCCCAACTGCATCTTTTTTATTATACTGAGAACACCCTCCCGAATTATTGGCACCCGCAAAAATACTCTTGTAGTTTAATTGATCCGCATAGCCGATCATCCCTACCTGCTGATTAACGCCGTCGTCACCAATAGTCCAGCGCTCACAAGTAATTTCCTTGTCGGAAGTCCACGATGGAAATAGCCCAGTCCATGCTTTACCGCCACTACTGATAGCCGAATTAAACTGATACCCGAGAAGAAAATTGAAAATACCTGAACTATTGGTGGTACCGATAATTGCACCAGTTGTATTTACATAGGTCGTATTGGGTGACAATATCCAATCAACACTATAACCCGATCCACAAAGCTTAATTGATGATTCGCTGCTATTAATACAGTCAACCCGGTTTTTATCATCAGAAATAATTGCTTTACAGGTTTTACCGGCTGGACATTGCGCGTCTTGCTGGCAGAGAAAATCCGCGCCACCAATACCGGTAGTTGCGGTTGAACCAGCCTTTTGCGCACTTTTTAATAAGTCACCCCACCATTTATTA
>JBPOJK010000001.1:0-7142 GCA_052033675.1 Pseudomonadota bacterium | reverse complement strand
ACCATTTATTAGTGGTCAAATAAATTAGCTTGGTCTCAGAAGCAGTTAGAAAACTTTGTGTTGTAGCACTAATTGGGGCACCATTATTGCTGCGGATAGATGCGCTTAAATGTACCGTATAAATCTTACCCGGAAGCAATGAACTTTCCGGCGTAAAGGTATAGCTAATATTGTCCGAAGAGCTTATAGTTCCGACAATATTATTACCAGCAACACCAATAGCACTCTCTCTTACGGTAAAACTGCGTGTTGTTACGGTAGCACTGTCGACTCCACCGACGACGTTAAACATTACGGTAATTGGAGAAGTGAGATTATTGGTTATTGAACCGGCAAGAGGGCTAACCAGTACGACATTTGGCTGCATAACACAATAAAGTTTGCGCTCACCATTGCAATCCTGTTTATCGTTTGAAATTGAGCCGGGATCTACTTGAGCCGAACGACCACAGCGACCTTTGTTATCACTCGAACTAGATGTCCAGGCTTTACAACTATCACCGCCATCAACCGATCCCCAAGTAGTCGATAATCCAGTCCAGACATTGCTTGATGAACCGAGTCCAAAGGCCAGATTCAATGGAAAATTAAAGATTGACTGACCATTGGTAATTCCGATCAAGCTCGAATTCAGATTATAGTAACTGTTTCTAGGCTGCAATACCCAATTAAAATTATTACCACTTCCGCAAAAATTGTCGCCATTACATGCGTAACGTTCTGATACTACACTAAGCATTGCGGTATAATATTGAGAAGTGTGTGGATTGGCGCTATCGGCATTACAAATAGCATCGGAACCACTAACCGCGCTTGAATAACCGGCTTTCAAATTACCTTTATAATTTCCGCTGGTTACAAAAATCTTATAGGCAGTTTGTGTGGTATAGGTTGAAGAAATTAATGAATTTGAGTAACTAGATTGGCTATTATTGCTGGATGCCGAACCTTTTACGGTATTTTGGTTGGTATTTTGGAATAAAACAAAGCGATACGTTGAATTTGGATTTAGCGCACTCAACAGCGTATAGGTGTAAATAGTTTTATTTGCATTCGTTACAAGAGTTAGATTATATGCTGTATTGCTATTCAAATCTACCAAACTGGCAGCAATTCCGGCAGATTCAACCGGCGACTTAAACTCGACGATAATCGGGCTTGAAATACCGACATTGGTATCACCATTAACCGGCAAAACCAATTGCACCTGTGGCGCTGCAGAAGAGCTAGTATTTACCGAGCTACCATTATTACATGAAATAACAACTAGGCTATAACTCATAATGAATATCAACTTGATTACGAATTTTTTTGTGCTCATCATCAATTACTCCCATTAAACAAGATGTATTATAAACAATTTTATTAACAATTAGTTATCCGAAACGGATAACTAATTCCCGATTATTCAGCTTAAGGGATCGATTAGCCACATATCCAACTAATTTAATTGGTTATATCTAAACAATGTTACATTCTAACTTTGGTAAAATAGCTTTAAATTTGTCAGATTTCTATACAGACAGGACTGGGTTAACCATCGGTTATTATCCTTTAACTCCTAGGGTATAGTTATCCTAGTCGGTTAATGGATTATTCATCACCAGCTGTCTCCAATTTGCTACAACCATTAAATTAAGTTATCATACTGTATTAATTCACCATTACAACAAGCGCACTAAAACAATCAATGAAATCGTTGATTTTATCCGTTTTGGATAGATATTTAACCAGCACTCAATGCTAAAATCAATTTTAAACTATTATCCTTACACTTCCGCTTGAGAACTAATACTATTAAGATGCAAGCGCAGGTGTAACATTGATTAATACTATCAGATGGAATTCACCAATGAAACTAACTCAATTAATAAAAAAATATCAAGTCCTGTTTTTGATAACTATGGCTATTTTTAGCGGACTATTGAGCGCCTGCTCAAGCGGTGGTGGTTCAACACCTTTGCCGGCTCCAACCAGCGATGCGCCTCAATTACTGATTTCACAATTTAGCGAATCAAACATTCAAATTGGCGAGTCGGCAACGGCAGTAATTGGTGTTGCGAATTTAACAACCAGCGAATCAGTTGTGGTTGCGATTACCAATAATAACAATTCAGTAATCTCAATTACCCCTAGCAACTGTATGCTATCTTTGAGCGCACCATCATGTGACATAAAAATTATTGGTATCGGCGCCGGAACTGCCAGTTTTACCATCAGTTCCACTGGATTTGCCGCGGCTACCTCAGAAACGATAACCGTCTCATCAAGACCACCAGTAGTTAAAGGCATTCTGTTTGGTGTTCAAGATGGGCTAGTATTTGCCAATGAAAGCTTAATTAGCGGAAATTCACCATTAACTAATATTGACTCCAGTCAAATTAATGGTCTAGCCTCCGATTCAAACGGTAATCTTTATGCCGGAACAATGGGGGGAATTTTCAACGGCTTTGGTGCCGGAAAAGTATTTAAATACAATACCGCTCTCGGATATTGGACCATGCTTGCCGGTAGTGGTGCTGGCGGGTCGCTGGATGGTTCATCGGTTAACAAAATTATTATTGACCGCAATAATAATTTATATGCTGGAACCAATGCTGGAAATGTATTCAAATATATAAGCGGTGTCTGGACATTGATCGGAACTACGCTGATTAATCAACCAATTTTAGCGCTGGCTCTTGATTCAAATAATAACCTATATGCTGGAACTAATAACGGTTCCGATGTCGGCAATGTTTTTAAATATGTCAACGGTAATTGGCAACAATTAGGAGCGTCTCCAGATGGCACCGGTATTCAGTCAATTACTATAAATCCAGATGAAACCATTTATGCGGCAACCGCAGGAAATGGTGGTAATGGACAAGTATATGCATATGATGGAACAAACTGGAACGCAATCAGTGCTTTTAATGAAGGCGCAATTAATGTAATAGCAGAAAGCGGCAATAATCTTTATGCCGGAACGGCAAGCGGGAAAGTGCATAAATATAATGGCATGGGAACTTCATGGTCATCATTGGGAATTCCGGATACCTCTTCAGGAGCACAGATAACCTCCCTGATGCTTAGCGGTTCAAATGTCTATGCTGGTTCATCCAATAATAATGATGATACCGGACAAGTTTACTTATATGACACCGGTACAAGCTGGAATAAGATTGGGACATTAAATAATGGCGGAGTGTCTGCCATTACTATAAAAAACAGCACGCTATATATCAGCACCGTCAATGTGGGTAATAACACTGGTATGGTATATCAATATGCCGCAAACATGTGGACTGCTGTTGGCACAGGTGCTCTTGATGGTACGCCAATATATTCAACCACTATTGATAGCAACGGCGTTTACTATGCAGGTACCCAAAATAATGTCTATAAATATTTAACGGCTAATAATTTCTGGCAACAGTTAGGAAATTTACCTGACAATAACGGTGTTAGCGGATTAACCACTATAAATGACCGTGTTTATGTTGGGACCCCTAGTGGAAATATATACTTCACCGACAACGAAGGAGGCAGCTGGAATTCGATATATAATAGCTCGCTCTATCAGGTATCAGATTTGTTAACTAGCCCAACAGATAAATTGTATGCCAGCGTAAACTATTATGACAGTAATGGTGATCAAATATTAAAAGATGGACGGGTACAGCTATATAATAGCAGTACTAATACTTGGACAGTATTGGCGGGAAGTGCTTCACGGCAGTCACTGGATGGAAGCCCAATAAATTCAATTACCATGGATAGTACCGGAAACCTTTATGCAGTGACCGCAGGTATGGGTAATGGTGGTCTAGTCTGGAAATATCCAGCTGGCGGCAGCGCGTGGGTAATGCTCGGATTGGGAACACTTGACGGTAACCCAATAACCAGTGTGGTAACAGATAGCTCATTAAATGTTTATGCGGCAACCTCAGCAGTTCAAGGTAATCAGATTCAAGGCGGTAATGTGTTTAAATATAATGGGTTATATTGGACACAAATCAACTCTTATTCTCTCGATACTCTTGGAATTAACAGCCTTAATTTTGATAGCAGTGGCAACCTTTACGCCGCAACCGCTGGAGGCTATATGTGGGAATATTCTGGTAGTGGTGGTTTATGGATTAATACCAGTTATGGTATCGGTGTATCAATAAATATAACCGGCACTAGCGGCTATTAGTAAAACAAAAGCGGATAAATGATTTTATCCGCTTTTTTTAGTCACCCGATGATTGAGGAGTCGTTGCTTTCCGGGATATTGATAATATTGCTTTTAGTAATGGATCTAAGCGTTAGCGTTACCCGTGCCGCCAATTATAAAATGTTTCCTGAAGTAGGCGATTTTTTTGTATCAAACAGATACTCAAAAATGCTTACCTTTGTTGAGGATAATACACCCGGAGTGCATGATATGCTTTATGCGGTATGTAGTCCAGAAATGTATCAGGCGATGGGAGTGACCGAACATCACCCAAGTTGTAGTGAAAACTTTCGTAAAGCGGCGGAACAATTTAACTGGAATCCGGTTGTAATTCCTGACCCAGTAAATTTATTTCAAAACACCAAAATTATTAACGGAAAAATGACACCATTAACCGCGGCAACCAAAGCCGGTGATTTCGTCATTTTACGCGCAGAAATGAATCTTTATGTAATTGTTACTGCCTGTTCCATGGATTTAGAACCTATTAACGGAGAAAAATGCAGCCGAATAAAAATTGAGATCTTATCGGTCTAAAAAACAACTAAAGATGCCAATTAAAGAAAATTTAATTGGCATTATAATAATTTCGCGAAAAAATTTTACGTTGCTGGGCTAAATATATCCGCAATAATCTGTACCATCCTGCGTTATTCATACTCTTGAAAAGATCTGTTATAGCTCGTTAACAATTTAAGTAATGGTAAAATAACTAAGAAAACGAACTATACTTTAAATCGCTGGATATGTTGCGTATCTAAGCTGCCTGTGCGGCAGTGAACTGCGCTGAGTGTGGCGTGCATGATTCGTCAATTTTCTAAGCTGCCTGTGCGGCAGTGAACTAACCGAATTTTGATAAATATCAACGCCTACCTTTCTAAGCTGCCTGTGCGGCAGTGAACTTGGCAACAACACTTTCAGCGATTTAACCGAATTTCTAAGCTGCCTGTGCGGCAGTGAACTTTTAATTCCATATTTTGGTTTATAAAGATCATTTCTAAGCTGCCTGTGCGGCAGTGAACATCCTAAATAAGCCTCCAGCAACGCCACAACTTTTTCTAAGCTGCCTGTGCGGCAGTGAACATTGCACCATCGTGCGCATACGAACCTTTAAATTTCTAAGCTGCCTGTGCGGCAGTGAACCATTATTAAAATTTTGTGGATAGCCATCTTCTTTTCTAAGCTGCCTGTGCGGCAGTGAACAATGCGCTGTACGCTCAAGGCAGAACCGTAACTTTCTAAGCTGCCTGTGCGGCAGTGAACTTTCTTGAAATGCTTGCGTTATTGTGGTGTCTTTTCTAAGCTGCCTGTGCGGCAGTGAACCTAGTTTATCACCGACAGGTGTAGTTTATAATTTTCTAAGCTGCCTGTGCGGCAGTGAACGAGAACGCATCTAACGAGCGCAATCAGTTCAATTTCTAAGCTGCCTGTGCGGCAGTGAACTAACAATTTCCTGTTTGGACATCATGATTACCTTTCTAAGCTGCCTGTGCGGCAGTGAACAGCAAACTGAGGGTAATCTATTTTGAATTGAGATTTCTAAGCTGCCTGTGCGGCAGTGAACGAACAGCAAAAGATTTATAAGTATGCCCTTCATTTCTAAGCTGCCTGTGCGGCAGTGAACACTTATCACTAGGTGGACAATGGGGTGATGTATTTCTAAGCTGCCTGTGCGGCAGTGAACGCAAAAATATGATATAACTATCTGATAATTATTTTCTAAGCTGCCTGTGCGGCAGTGAACATCCCATTATACCAGCCAGTGCTGCCGTAATTTTTCTAAGCTGCCTGTGCGGCAGTGAACCTTGATACATGCGATCATATAGTTTATTATATTTTCTAAGCTGCCTGTGCGGCAGTGAACGCCATATGTCTTTTGTTTGCCAATCGTAAATATTTCTAAGCTGCCTGTGCGGCAGTGAACAGGATTTTAACATAAAAAAAATAGCTTACAACAACAAACTAGGCTGCAATTTACCATTTTGACCAAAGTTTTTAATGCTTGCTGTAAGCCACTGATATATTTAATTTGTTAAAGAACTAAAAAATATTGGGTTAAAACTCAGGAACAGTTGCATCCACACTTAGTCCATATGAGTTAAAACTACTATTTTTTGCATCGACTCTATTTTCTTTTTGGATAAATAAACGAAATGGATGCTGATTAGTTAGACTCTTTAACTGAATAAAAGGTAAATTAGATGTAGTCACAATATTTTGATAACGTTTTACAGCTTCATCAAAATCAATATCACCCCGCTTAACCCGATGACGCGCCAAACGATCAGCATTAGTTTTAACTTGCTTGCGGCTAAATGTTGTGTGCCCTGTAATTTTATGCGCGGAAACTTCACGAATCGAAGTAATATGGAGATAGTCGCTTAAACGAGTCAACCAATCATTTATCTTCAAATTACGTAACTCTTCTTCGCTATTTGCAAACAACCGTAATTTTGCACCTAAAAATCCGATGCCTTTTTCTTCATTAAAGCGATATTCAGGAAACGATACACCTATATTTGATTTATCATTGTGATTTTTAACTTCTACCAATGCCAAATGAAGTTGTGCATAAAGTTTTGACCAAATGAAGTATAAAGGTTCATCGCCACCATCAATTAAAGTGATTTCAAGATAATACTTCATTAGTTTCCCCTTGTATCAATTTTGGTAACATAGGCAAGCCCTTTTTTGCCGAGGTAAAAGGAAGATACTCCAGCATCTAAAATTTTCTGTTCTAGATCTTTGGCTCGTTCTTCTGGAATATCTATAAAAATCTTTAACTCTCAAATTGCTTTAGTTACAACATTCGGTGTTCCTCCAATTCTTTTAGAACCACCAGACAGTTGATTATGAAAATCCCTCACTCCATTAAATCCCGATGGATTAAATCCTTGAATATTTTTATTCTTATTCAGAAATTTTTCAACATCAATATCAT
>JBPOJK010000115.1:0-2462 GCA_052033675.1 Pseudomonadota bacterium | reverse complement strand
GTTAGGGCATGTTCACAATATGGCCAGTCAAAGCCTTCTTTGGCCATGCCAAGAGCTATAATCAGATCTATATCATCAGCGGATTGAATATTACGCAGATAGGCAACTATTTTATCCCGTTCTGCCTGATTATCATTGACTAAGTCGGCAATCTTGATGGTTTTACCATCGGATTTACGACGAACATGAATTACGTTGGTATCCGGGTCTTGAAAAATGATTTCACCGATTTGGTCGATAATATAATCTACTTCGTTATGTTTATCCTTGGTTGATTCGCCGGAGTTGACATTGGGAATATGTAAAATGGTTTTTTTATCGGTATCCAGCACTTCCATGATGGCAGAAGTATAGCGCCCCTGATAGAAATGATAACCGATACCCAAAGATTTTAAAAAGGTATATCCATTTAGCTGTTCATAGTAGTTATAGGTAATTTTATCAAATTTAGCTTCATTTTCCGGAGTTAATACCGGCACACTGTCGCCACGGAAATATGATCCAGTCATGGCTATGATATGTACGGTAGAATTTTGCATTATTTGGCGCAAGACTTCACCCAAACGATTGTCAGCATCGGCTGATACATGGTGAAACTCATCAATAGCCAGCAGAGTATTATTAAAATCACTATCGTTCAATTCCTCATAGGCAAAACGTAGCGTGGCATGAGTGCAAATTAAGATTTGCTCATTATTGTGCATAAAAGTTTTGAAGTGTTCCACTTTGCTGCGGTTATTGTCTGCTCCAACAGTACACAGATTATATTCCGGATTTGGCTGCCAGTCAGCAAAAAAACCATATTTGGATAATTCGGTACGGGCAAATGATCCACCAATTGAGCGCTCCGGTACGGCAACAATAACTTTTTTAATACCTTGATTGATGAGTTTATCCAATGCGATAAACATCAATGCCCGGGATTTACCCGATGCCGGAGGGGCTTTTAATAGCAAGTATTGCGAATCACGGGCGGTAAATGCTTTAGCCTGCATTTCACGCATTCCCATTGCATTAATTGCTGAACTTTGCCCGGTTTGCGCATAGGTTACATGTACTATATCGGTCATGTGTGAGTTTCCAGTAAAATTGGATAGTTAAAAAACGATAATTAATTACTTGGTAATTTATCCATAGTCAAGTTTAACGGTTTTACCTTGACTATGCTTTCTCTTAGTTAAAGTTATAGCCACAAACTTAATTAAATTGCTTTCTTAGTAAAGGTTAAGCCGCCAAACTTTACTAAGCCATCTTCTTAATTAAAGTTGAGGCACTAACTTTAATTATGGAATTTTATAATTAAAGTTAGCATGCCAAATTTAATTATGGCTCTAACTTTTAGTATATATCTCTAGATAGCGTTTAAATGTAAAAATTTGATTTCGTTTAAATTCAGTATCTTTCACTAAAATTCCTTTAGCTACAAATTCTTTAATCAACGTGTTGGCTGTCGGAGTGCTAATTCCTAACGGTTCAACAATATCAGATACCGCAATAACAGGTTTTTGATATAAAAAATCGACTAACATCTTGGCATTTTGTGAGCGTTTACCAAATTCAAGAATCTTAATATCAATTTCCTGTTTTAATGCCAATATCTGTTTAAAGGTATCAACACCATTTTTAGCGGTTTCAATCACTGCGGTTAAGAAAAATTTTAACCAACCACCCAAGTTATTTTGCGTGCGAACAAATGTCAATGACTCATAGTATAACGATTTATTGCGCTCAATAAAATCAGATAGGTATAACGATGGTTTATTCAATAAGCCATTACTTACCAAATAGAGGGTAATTAACAATCGACCAATCCGACCATTTCCATCAAGGAACGGATGAATCGTTTCAAACTGATAGTGCGCTATAGCAATCTTTATCAAATGCGGGACATAGATTTCTTCATTATGTAGGAATTTTTCCAGATCACTCATTAGATCCGGTACTAGCTCATGATGTGGTGGTACAAAATAAGCAGTAGCTAGGTTTGCGCCACCAATCCAGTTTTGTGAGGCGCGGAATTCTCCCGGTTGTTTGGTTTCACCGCGCACACTATTTAATAGTATCGCATGAATATGCCTAATTAAGCGATTGCTTATCGGCAAGCGGTTTAATTCATCAAGTGCTGAATTCATCGCATCAATATAGTTACGAACTTCCTGCCAGTCATCGCGTTTCTCAGGATTAATCTGGTCTTTGGATAATAAAACCTCATCAATCTCGGTCTTGGTTCCCTCAATCTTACTCGAGGTATTGGCTTCTTTGGTAATGTGCATCTGGATAAAAATATCCACATTTGGCACTATCATGGTAAACGCATTTAGCTCACCCAGCGCCCGTGTGGCATCTTCCAGTAAAGTATTAATTTGTGGATCATCCCAAGTAAAGGTATGATTAATCATACTTGGCACAAAGCTTTTGTATTGGTATTCTTGGCGTAATTCGCCTGAGATGTAGCTTTTAAT
>JBPOJK010000141.1:0-19877 GCA_052033675.1 Pseudomonadota bacterium | reverse complement strand
CATACTTAGTTAAGTCTTTTGAGTTTCGCTCATAAAACGCCGGCCTAACAGGCTTAATCTGAGCTAATCGCTATTTGTTTCGATTCGGACAAGCGGTCAGTCCGTCTCAAAGTCTATTTCCTTTGACATTACAACTTATACCAATAGACAAGTTAAGCGTAACGCTAGCAGAACTAAGCCGCTAAAGCAAAAGTTTCGTCGTTAGACGCAACTTCTACGTTTTTAAATGTGTTTGCATTTAAGTTTTTTACAGTGTTTTACGTGGTCTGCGATCACGGTATGCGCTCTAATCACTTCGTTACCCCCGTCGAAGCCATGTCATCCCCAGGGTAAGGCTAGTATTATACATGGTTAGCCGCTAAAAAACAAGAGCTAAATACGCAATCTACTAAATTTATTCAACATTTACTACATCCAGATATTCAATCGGGTGGTTTAAAAAACGTTCGCCGATTGATTGAAATTTAACTGGGATATCGGTAACATAAAATTTATATTTGCCGTGGCGCCCACTGTTATTCAGTAATTTTTTCTGCTCCAATATTTCGGCCAATTTTTGACAAGCGGTAATTGCCGGATCAATAATCGCGACTTTTTCGCCCATTATCTTGGCGATGGTTTTTTTGATTAACGGATAGTGAGTGCAGCCCAAAACTAAGGTATCAACCTGATCTTCAATTAATGACTGCAGATAATCACGAGCAATTAATTCCAACGCCGGATGATCAATAAAACCTTCTTCGACCAAGGCGACAAATAAGGCACAGGCTTGTGAATGAACAATCGTCTGCGGTGCCAATTGATGAATTGCCTGCGGATAGGCATTGCTATTTATAGTTGCCGGAGTGGCGATTATTCCAATATTATGACCATTGATTGTTGCGGCAGTTGCGCCGGCTGAAATTACATCAATAACTGGAATGCCTGCGGCTAATTTGATAACCGTGTCTTTGGCTACCGCCGAGATAGTGTTACAGGCAATAATAATCGCTTTAACATCCTGTTTTAGTAGAAACCTGACTGTTTGTTCGGTAAATTTATTAATCGTCGCTACCGATTTAGTTCCATATGGAATCCGCGCAATATCGCCAAAATAAATTATATTTTCATTGGGAAGTTGTTGCATCAGACTTTTTACTACTGATAATCCGCCAATCCCGGAATCAAATACACCGATTGGATTACGTTCATTAATCATGGTTGCTATCCTTGAATTTTTTCACGGAGATTATTAAAAACTCCATGGAGTAGATCCGCTTCTTCACGATTAAGCTGGGCTTTATGTAAAATATTCTGTAACCGGCGTTGTACCCAAGTTTGATTGCGGGCGGTATAAAAGCTGCTATGATCTAACAAGTTATCAAGTCTTTTCAATAGATGCTCAATATCCTGTGCGGTTGCCCGCCGTAATTCGGTTTTTAAATGTTCAAGGTTCGGATTATAATTACTATAGATTTCATAGCAAACAATTTGTACCGCTTGCGCTAAATTTAGCGAGAAATACTCCGGGTTGCCAGGAATGGTTACCAGCCGATTGCATTTTTCCAGTTGTTCAATCGTTAACCCATTTTGTTCATTGCCAAAAACGAGGCTAACTTTTTCCTGATTGGCAATTGCGGTTAAAATTTCGGGAGTAATCTCTTTTGGCGTGGCAATCCGCTCATTAAATTCACGTTTGCGTCCGGTCATAGCAATTACCAAATGATTATCGGCAATTGCTTGTTCTAACGAATCAACAATCCGGCAGTTAGTGATTACATCTTTGGCATTGCAGGAGAGCGCCAATGAGTGGTCATCGGGTTGTACCAAAGGTGCAACCAAGGTTAGGGTGGTTATTCCCATTGTTTTCATGGCACGGGCGGCAGAACCGATGTTGCCGGGGTGTGAAGTATTACAGAGTACAACTTGGATGTTTGATAATTGATTTTGCATAATGGTTGTTATTTACTGATTTGCTGAAATGTTATTGCGGAGTTGGTAAAATTAGCCACAGGGATGGTTACCACTGTGGCTATGATTAGATATTATTTAAATAGTTGATCATTAATTAAGATAGTTTCTACTCGATCTGGACCGGTTGAAATTATGTCGATTGGCGTTTCAATAATTTCTTCGATGCGTTTTAAGTAGTTACGGGCATTAACCGGTAACTCGGCATAGGATTTCAAGCCTGCGGTTGATTCTTTCCAGCCGGGCATGGTTTCATAAACCGGTTCACAATTTACAACCAAATCGGAGCCAAACGGTAGAATGTCATATTCTTTACCATCACGGATATAACCAACACAAATTTTAATTTCTTCCATGCCATCCATTACATCTAGCTTGGTAATACATAAACCGGAAACACCATTAATTTGCACTGCCCGTTTCAGCGCTGCCGCATCAAACCAGCCACAACGTCGCGCTCGCCCGGTAACTGAGCCAAATTCATTGCCGCGGCTAGCCAAACCTTGACCAATTTCATCGGTTAGTTCAGTTGGGAATGGACCAGAACCAACTCGAGTGGTATAAGCCTTGGCAATTCCGAGGACATAATTAATCATACGTGGACTGATCCCCGCGCCGGTCGCTGCACCGCCAGCCACACAGTTGGATGAGGTTACAAACGGATAGGTGCCAAAGTCGACATCTAACAAAGTTCCCTGTGCACCTTCAAAGATAACTTTTTTGCCTTCTTTGTTGAGGGTAAATAATTTCCGTGAAACATCCGATACCATCGGTTTAATTTCTTCGGCATAACTTAATATTTGGGTATAAACACTATCAAAATCAAGAGTCTCGGTTTTGTAATAATGTTGTAGTTGGAAATTATAATATTCCAGATTTTCGGCAAGTTTAGCACGGAAAATATCCGGGTTAAATAAATCTTGAATACGAATTGCCCGCCGCGCCACTTTATCTTCATAGCATGGACCAATTCCGCGCCCGGTAGTTCCAATTTTATTCAAACCCTTTTTAGTTTCACGTGCTTGGTCAATTGCAATATGGTAGGGCATAATTAGCGGACAAGCTTCAGAAATTTTCAAGCGACTGCGGACATTAACACCAATTGCCTCTAGTTCATTGATTTCTTTAATCAGGGCATCCGGAGCGACTACCACTCCATTGCCGATAAAACATTGTACTTCTGGATGCATCATTCCCGATGGCAACAGGCGTAAAACGGTTTTCTTGCCATTGATTACCAACGTATGCCCAGCATTGTGCCCACCCTGAAAACGAACCACAGCGGCGGCGCTTTCGGTTAACCAGTCAACAATTTTACCTTTACCTTCATCACCCCATTGAGTTCCGATAATTACAATATTATTTTGCATCAAAATCTATCCTTTAAGCGATTAACGACGAATTTTACCATACTAAAGACCTGAATGTTTAGTCGTGTTAGATTTGATTTGTGCGACATGAATGGCTATAATCTTTGTTGTTTTGTACTTGGTGTAGATTCTATCATCCCGCGAAAATTATAGTAGTGATTAATTTGAACCGATACTTATTACAACATATAGACAGGGCGCTGTTGTTTGGTATTTCTGAGAGAGTGAAGAATGTTATGGCAATTAATAAAAAGGCTCCCTAAGCAACTGAGAATTACTCAGGGAGGTATCAGATTATGGTTTTGGTTGGCAAGTTGCGAGAACTAAGTTAGCTTTTTTTACACTGCAAACAACTTGTTTACCAGAGTTTTCATCCAAAAATACCGCTTTGCCTTTACCAAATTTGAAACCTTTACAAATTTGTGACAATGAATCGACATTATCTTTTGCTCCAATTACTTTATCACCGCATTTCATTGCATTACTGTTGAATGCTGTTGCAGCTGGAGTTGCGCTAGCTTGCGCTGACTCAACCACTGGGTTAGCAAATACAGTTGCAGAAATCGCAGTTGCTGAGATTATCAATAACAATTTTTTCATTAGAAAGCCTTCTCTAAAAGTATATATTTCAAATAACAATTAAACACCCTTATTGACATGTGTATTTTATTTGAAGCAAGATTATAAGTGAAATATAGTACAGTGTCAAAATTATTTAGATTTTACTTGTGCTATAAAATCTGGGTTTGTGAACCTGATGACTTGGCAATTGTTGCAGATTGATACAGATTTGTAATGGTGTCAAAATTAATTTTTAATGTCAAGTTGAGATAAATGTTATAACTATATGATATACAATGAAATATATTGAAAATAGCTAATAATGCGCGCTTGTGAAATAAAACAAGGCTATGCTAAACTGTAGTTTGTGACAGCAGCCAGATAAAATACGCTTAATAAAGTGGTGGCAGTGCTGTATTAGGGGTGCTTTTATTTATAGTTAAAGAACAATCGTTTGGATATTCTGAATCTTAGTTGTGGAGGTTAACATGGCTCGCGGATCAGTAAACAAGGTAATTTTAATTGGTAATTTGGGGGGCGATCCTGAAGTTCGTTATATGACGAATAATGAGCCGGTAACTAGTTTTAGTTTGGCAACCACCGAGGCATGGCGCGATAAACTAACTGGTGAAAAAAAAGAACAAACCGAGTGGCATCGAGTGGTTGTTTATGGAAAGCTAGCAGAAATAATCGGTAAGTTCGCACAAAAGGGTAGTCATATGTACGTTGAAGGGCGCTTAAGAACTCGCAAATGGCAAGATCAGCAAAATAATAGTCGCTTCACTACCGAAATAGTCGCAAGTGAGGTACATATTCTGTCAAATCGCAGTGGACAAGTTGATGACGAACATGAGGAGCATCACTTTAATCAGGATTATACCCATGATTATGAATCCAGTTTTTGATCATTTCATCAATGTTGATTAAAAAATCCCTCACTTGATAGTGAGGGATTTTCACATTCTCTATTTTAAGTTATCAAAGAGATTTTTAGTTACAGTTTCAACACTGTCATTGCCGTTGATTTTGATGAATCTGACATTTTTATCGTTGGCATAGAAGTGTGATAGAACCTTGGTTTGCGCATGGTACACGGCCAGGCGTTTTTTTATGGTTTCTTCCTTGTCATCATCACGCTGAATTAAATCCTCTCCGGTTTCGTCATCTTTCCCGGAAGTTTTAGGTGGGTTATACGTAATGTGATACGTTCTCCCTGTTGCCAAATGTACTCGCCGACCGGATAGCCGGTCAATAATAATTTCATCGGGGACATCAATTTCCACTACGTAATTAATCGTCACCCCCGCGCTAGTTAATGCAGCAGCCTGTGCTTCGGTGCGCGGAAAGCCATCGAATAAATAGCCGTTTTGACAATCCGGGGCGCTAATTCGATCTTTAACCAATCCGATTACGATTTCATCAGAAACCAATTGCCCGGCATCCATTGTTGCTTTAGCTTTTAATCCCAGCTCAGTGCCATTTTTAATTGCATTTCTAAGCATATCACCAGTTGATATTTGCGGAATATTAAATTTTTCAGTAATAAATTTTGCTTGTGTCCCTTTTCCCGCTCCAGGGGCTCCCAGTAATATAATTCCTACCATTGTGAATATCCTTTTTTAATTTTTTAACTGATGTCACAACCATCCACCTTTTAGCGATAAGCTACAAAATCTGACGATTTTATGCGCTGTCTAAAAAATTTTGGCTTAAGTCATAAAGAAGTAATTAATAACTTAACAATTAGGTAATTATTCGCCATGACATCATTCGTAATAAATTCGGTAGCTATTATATCAAATTTAACAAATAGTCGACTAAGCTATTGCACAATAAAAAGTGCATTTATATCTTTCTTTTATGTTTGATATAATGTTAAAATAATCGTCGCGTAAATTTTGTATTTTTTCAAGGAAGAATGAATGAAAAATAAATTAGTCTTGTCGGCTTTGTTGGCCTCTTTGGCTATCGGTACAGCCTTTGCTGACTGTACTTTTACTTATGTTAATACCTCGTCTCATCCAGTGACTTTACAAGGATATTTCCTGGAAGCTGGTGATGCTAAAACAGATGAAGGTTGGGTAACTGTAGCGCCTACGCAACAACTTACTCAAGTTCGTCAGGGTAAAAAATGTAATTCAATTTATCAGCATAGTGGTCAAATTGCAACACGAATTGATTTGAAGAATAATTCAGCTTACTGGATCGGAAACAAAGGTTTCTTGTTTGCCGCTGATCGTTCTTACCCTCATGGAACTGCGACTTCGGATGATGGTCAGCCAGTTACATTGTCTGATGGCATTAAAGTTAGCGGCAAAGAATTCAAAGTGGTAATTTGTAGTTCAAGCGTTAATAGTGCCGATTGCTCTAAATAGATTATATATTTATTTAAGAAACCAGCATTAAGTTGCTGGTTTTTTATTACCTCAACAATATAAAATATAGTGGCAATAAAAAATGCACTACCTTTATGATAGTGCATTCTTAATAAGATAAGCTAATAGTTATTTATGAGCTTCCTGAATGGCAACCGCAACTGCCACAGTTGCACCAACCATTGGGTTATTTCCCATACCTAAAAAGCCCATCATTTCCACGTGTGCCGGCACTGATGATGATCCAGCGAACTGAGCATCAGCATGCATCCGCCCCATGGTATCGGTCATACCATAAGAAGCCGGACCAGCTCCCATATTGTCAGGATGTAAAGTTCGTCCAGTACCACCACCAGATGCTACTGAGAAATATTTTTTACCCTGTAATTGACATTCTTTTTTATAGGTTCCGGCAACTGGATGTTGGAAACGTGTTGGGTTAGTAGAATTACCGGTAATAGAGGCATCAACACCTTCATTATGCATAATTGCGACGCCTTCACGAACATCATCCGCACCGAAGCAACGCACTTGAGCACGCTCAGATTTAGAATAAGCTTTTTCCTGAACGATATTCAAATCGCCGCTATAGTAGTCAAATTGAGTCTGCACATAAGTAAAACCATTGATACGCGAAATAATTTGGGCGGCATCTTTACCCAGCCCGTTCAGGATTACACGTAGTGGTTCACTGCGAACTTTATTGGCAGAACGGGCAATTCCAATGGCGCCTTCAGCCGCTGCAAAAGATTCATGTCCGGCTAAGAATGCAAAACATTTAGTTTCTTCGCTAAGGAGCATTGATGCTAGGTTCCCATGACCAATCCCAACTTTACGATCTTCAGCAACTGAGCCGGGAATACAAAAAGCCTGTAAGCCTTCACCAATCAATTTAGCCGCTTCAACAGCAGTTTTAGCGCCTTGTTTCAATGCAATAGCAGCGCCCAATACGTAAGCCCATTTAGCATTTTCAAAACAAATCGGTTGAATTTTCTCGGCAATATCATAGGGGTCAAAACCCAAGGCTTTACATTGATTACGTGCATCTTCTAATGATGCGATTTGATATTGTTTCAGAACAGAATTAAGTTTGTCGATACGACGATCATAACTTTCAAATAATTGCATGGTTTTTTCTCTCTCTAAAATTATTCTGCCCGAGGGTCAACGTAACGACTGGCTTCATTGAAGCGGCCATAGCTGCCGGTGGCTTTTTTAAGTGCTTCATTGGCATCAGTTCCCTTTTTGATCATTTCCATCATCCGACCCAAATGAACAAATTCATAGCCGATAATTTCACTACCATCATCTAGCGCAACCCGAGTTACATAGCCTTCAGCCATTTCCATATAACGTGGACCTTTGGCAACGGTTCCATACATAGTACCAATTTGACTACGTAGACCTTTACCTAAATCTTCCAGTCCGGCACCAATCGGTAAGCCGCCTTCGGAGAATGCTGTTTGTGAGCGACCATAGGCGATTTGCAAAAATAATTCACGCATGGCGGTATTGATTGCATCACATACCAAATCGGTATTTAATGCTTCAAGAATGGTTTTACCCGGCAAAATTTCAGCAGCCATTGCTGCCGAGTGCGTCATTCCCGAACAACCGATGGTTTCAATTAACGCTTCTTGGATGATTCCGTCTTTGATGTTTAAAGTTAATTTGGTTGCACCTTGTTGTGGAGCGCACCAGCCAACACCATGAGTTAAACCAGAAATATCTTTTATTTCGCGAACTTGGGTCCATTTTCCTTCCTGTGGAATCGGCGCCGGTCCATGGTTAGCACCTTTGGCGATGCAGGTCATATGTTCTACTTCATGCGAATATTGCATTGTCTTCTCCATATTAGATTAAATATGCTAAAATGAAACGCTGTGATAACACTAAAATCCACAAACGTTTTGCGGTCAATATTGTAGCATAATTTGAATATTTTGGCATTCCTGATTTTTAGCAAGTGCTAAAATGAAGTTTTGTAGGGAATTGCTTCATCTAAAAACTAGATTATTTTTTTGTAAGTGGCGTATGAAAAAAATTAACTATCGGGCAACATTTACCTCCGTTAGTGATGAACTGGGTAAAGATTATTCATTAGCACAGCTGGCACGGCAAGTTAATGAATTAAATCATCTATCGTTATTGATTTATGATAAATTTCCAGATTTACGCGATAGTTGCCATTGCGGTGCAATTGATTATCCCAATGATTTATTAGTTATTTATGTTAAAGATTCGGCGGCATTTCATCAAGTCAATCGGCGGATCGGCGAAATAGAAGACGTGCTAGTCGAAAATGGCTGCCGTTATAGCAATTTCAAGGTGAAAATGCGTCCGGAATCGCAAAAAATTAAGCGGTCGTCTAAAAATATATTGTCACCCGAACAGTATGCAATGCTAGCAAAATTTGCACAGGCGATTGGGCGCGAAGATTTACTAAAAGAAGTTGCCGATAAAGCAATTGAAGAGGAAATAAATCAATGGGAAGTTAAATTATAGCCTGCCGATAAATTACTAACTGCTTGCAGATAATTAATCAGATGTTATTGCTTAGCGAAACTTGGCAGAAAATGCGCGCAATAGCACCTGATTATCCATCATTTTATTTAACTGTGACGATTAAATACGGATTTCAAGACCTAAGGTTCCCATATAGGTTGAACCTAGACTTCCCATTGCGGTATTACTATTGTTTCCAATCCCAGGTACTGCAACGCCAGATCCCTCTAGATAGATTGCAAAGTTGCGGTTGAAGTTAAATTGCATCCCTCCCGCATAATACAGACCAAAACTAGTTTGATTAATCATCTGCATACCCATTACATTCATATCGTTATTCATTATTTGAGCTTGATATTGATTTATACCAAGACCACCTTTGGCGTAAAGATTAAACACTTGCGATAATGGTAATACACCTTTAGCTGCCAAATGATAAGTCATGATCATTGCTTGGCCATTACTATTTGAACCATTAGGTAAGGTATCCATTCCAACTTCAACACCAAGGTTGTTAGAAAAGTAAGCCCCCATTGTCATTGCATTAATCGCGGTATTGGCACTAGAGCTTAAACCGCTGGCGCTTCCAACTCCCAGACCAAAGTCAAAATACATGCTTTTAGCAATATTGGTTTCACCTGGGGTGGGTGCACTATTACCCATTCCCATCATGTCCATATTCATGCCAGTGTCAGCAAAAGTCAGAGCGGATGTAGTTATCAAAATTGAAGCTAATATTTTTTTCATAAATTGTCCCTTAGATATTTTATTTTTCGTTTAAATTTGAGTAATTCTTTTAAATTATTCATGGCAGGATTTTACTGATTGATTTATTGTGTAGCTAGATGCGAATTTTATAGCTGATTTTATGTTAACGAAAACATTTTGATGTGATTGGATTATTTTAGGTATACTGGGTGGTGGTATCATTAAAAATTTATAGAAATAACTAATATTATGTAGTAAATAACACACAATGGTCACATCGCATCATCGTAGCTATTCTGGATAATAATATACTTTACCAATTATGGTTAGTGTTGTTAAACATGATAATTATAGTATTAAATCCCCAAAAAAATAACTATCGGTTAAAAAGCTCAAATTCATCGATTATATGATTTATACAATTTTGTATAGGTATTATACAAAAATGCTGATAGTGAATTTCTAATGAATTTAGTATACTAATCTCTTCGGGCATTTGTAGTATAATAGGAAGAAAGGCCAATTCATGAAAAAATTAAATCTTAAAACAATTTCGATGGCAATATCAGCATGTGCGGTTGTCGCTTGTAATAACGGCACTAATAGTTCGACACCAAGTACCACTATTGCGCAAAATCAAAATCTTCGTTTGTCTGCCAGTGGATTAACTGGTTCAAGTTGTGATGGTATTGGAACGTGGAATTCTGCGACGGTTTATTCAACTGCCGGAACATTGGTAATTCAGAATGGTAAAGAATACAAGAATAATTGGTGGACACAGGGTAATGATCCTGCTACCAGTAGTGGAGTTGCCGGTAGTGGTCAACCATGGACTTATATAACTGATTGTGGAATTGCACCGACACCGACACCGACGGTATCTCCAACGACTAGTCCGACACCACAACCGACACCAAGTGTCAGTCCGTCGCCTAGCCCATCGCCGAGCGTGAGCCCGAGCCCAACGCCGACTACCACACCGGGGCAGTACCCTATATATCCGCAACAACGTGGAACTTATGTTGGTGGAACTATCGTACAGAGTAGCGATGGTAGCTTATATAAATGTTTGTCAGATATAATTGCACCATGGTGTAATAGTACCGCTGAATGGGCATATGCACCAGGAAGTGGAACCGCTTGGTCTAGTGCTTGGACTTTATATAGCGGACCGCTGCCATCACCATCGCCAAGTGCAACACCAAGCCCGAGTCCTTCACCGACTGCTTCGCCATCTCCGTCACCGAGTCCAAGTGTTAGTCCATCACCGCAACCAACGGTTTCACCAACACCAAGTGGCGGGAAAGTATTATCAATTTTCTGGTGCGGATTTGGCGGTGATTACTGTGGTCAATCAACAACAGATGACGTAAATCCAAAAGCTACACACGTAATTTTAGCTTTTGCCAACTCCAATTCTGACGGTTCAATTAGTGTTGACAGTGCCAATTGGCCAACGGCATTAATCAGTTCTTGGCAGACCGCTGGTAAAAAAGTAATTTTATCGGTGGGAGGGCAAAATGGTCATTGGGATTCAATTTTTGCCAATCCAGACAATTTTGTTGCCAGCGTGTCAGCGATTTTAAATAAATATCATTTAGATGGTATTGATTTGGATATTGAGGGTTATACTACTGCACCGCAGGCGGTTTCATTGACGATTAATTTGCTGAGAAATCAACTCGGTAATAATAAGCAGATAATTATTAGTCCGGAAGTTGTTGGTGTTTATCAAGCCGTAGCAGTGCCGTCGCCGTCACAAGGTGGTAATGCGTGGAATTATTTTGTTCCGGTAATAAATGCTTCAATTAACCAGATTGATTATGTTCAACCGCAGTTATACAATAACTGGTATGATACCAGTACCATGAGTGCTAACTATTTGATGAATGGTTATCTGCAATGGAATAATCAAAATGGTCTTTATGGAACTAAAGCTTTCTCACCAAGTGTTTATACTGGTGTTCCGGCAAATAAACTAATCATGGGGGTCTTGGCATCGACTTCAGCAGGTGGCGCCGCATTTTATCCGACACCAGCAATGTTGACCAGTGCGATTACAACCTTATCATCTCAATATGCAACTCAGGTTGGTGGGGTGATGATGTGGGATTCTCATTGGGACACATTAAATAATCGTGTAATTAGTAATGCCGCGGTTAGTGCTTTAGGTTTGTAATTTCCAATCATTAAAGCATGATAAAAAAAGTCCGGCTAATTCAAGCCGGACTTTTTAATCTCCCTCCACCATTCTAAATTCATTAAAATCTGTGGATAATTAAATCCAAAAGTTTGTTACGGTTTAACCGTAACAATTGATTTGACTCCCGGTATAGTGAGAATATGTTTAGCGGTCTGATTGATATCTGCGATAGTTGTGTCTTTATCAAATAATACATATGCAGCTTTATTGCTAACTACTCCGTTACTTTTTAACTTGCTTTTATCCAGTAGGGTATTAACTTGCTGACTAAGTTCCAGATCATGCTGTATTTCTGTCGCTGTCTCAATTGGTGCAATTTTTGCATAGGTATAGACTGTCAATTGCTCATCTTGTTTGGCAATCAAGATTTTTGCTTGTGTTAGTGCTGATTCGTTACTGACCTGACCGGCTAATATTAAATTTTCACCTAAGCCAGCAGTTACCAAGTTGCTATTCGGCAGATTTTTGCGCAATAGCGTAGTAAGATGCTGGTTATCGGGGGAGGCTGTCGATAGTGAATATGCTGCGACTCCGGCAACAGTAGCAACTGTGACAGCACAGCCCGATAGTAAATTCGCTAAAATACCGCCTGCAAGCAGTACTGGCAACAGTTCATAACGTTTCATGATTTGACTCCAATTTTTTAGTGGGATTCACTAACCATTACGGGTGATTCTTTATTCATGATTATGGTTGTAGCTGATTCGGTCACGGTTTGGGGCGTTGTGGTTGTACATTCTTTTATTTCCCCATCACTATTGATTGCGCTGCGTTTAAATTTACAATTGATTACCCCTTGATTGGTTGTCATTAAGTCGATTGTTTCGGAGCCACGGAACAAACGCACCATTCCACTATGGGTATCGATTACATCGCAGTGTTTGAGGATATTTTCACGAGTGGAGCTCTCGCTGATTACATAGTTTCCGCACTGTGGTACTGATTTATTTAAATCTAATGGATATTCGTTGGCTTCAGAAATTGAAATGGTCGTAGCGGCAAGCATTAATGCTAAAGAGGTTTTGGTTTTCACAATCAATCCTTAATAAAAATTGGTAGCCACTATTTTAACGAAAATATAGCAAAAACATTCCCAGCAAAATTGCTGGGAGTATTGTTGAATTTCATAGAATACGTGGCTCTATTTAGTCGTTGCTCTTTTTGGAACCGGTTTTTAGATAAGAGTTAACATCACTGTCCAAGATAATAAGCCGCGGAACGCATAGGCTTCGAGGAATAATGTAATGGAAATCTTTTTGCCGACAATATTCAACTAATAATTTTACCGAGGCACCATATAAGTTAAATTTCGGTAGAATAGATTGGGTAATGGTCTTGGTAATGCTGCCACGACTGATTTCTAATATTTGGGCGACCATTTCCTGAGTTGCGCCTAAAAGCAATAAAAATAAAATTTCATGTTGGCGGGTAGTTAGTGCTTTGGGAAGTTCAGCGGGAATAGTGGTTTTTTTATGTTTGGACTGATGAATTTTTTCCAGTGACTCTCGAAACTCTTGGATGCCAAACATTGAATAATTGGTAGTGGTACCCAAAATGGCTACGACATTGCCATTGGGCATAAACAGTGGTATAAAAGTAGTTAGTAAAAAACTATCAAATACTTTATTAAATGGATGTACCAATAAAGTGCTAATTGGGCGTTTTAAATCTACAACCGCTTTACGAACCGTTGCTAATTTAAAGCGGAGTTCAAACATGGTTTGAATGTTTTGCTCAAACTGTGAAGAAATATCCGCTGGTAGCGGGTGGCGGTAAAGAATATCTTTTGCCGGGAGATTGGAAACATTTTGCCACGAGTTGTAACCAAAAATATGTGCCAATTTTTGAGTGGTTAAAATAACATTGTCATTATAATCATAAATAGTCGAAATAATATCCTGATCAACCATTGCCTGAAAAGCCGGCACTATGGTGTTTTTGATATAGTAATCACATTTTGCAGAATTCATTTTCTATTACTTGTTGGATATGCTATTGGGGTTGTTTTTTTGATTAACAAACAGTCCACGAGTCCGCTGCTGACAGAGCTCAACTAAGCGTTGATAGTTTATATCGCTAGATTTTTGTATTAACTTTAACATGTAGCAATATTTAATTCCATAGTCACAGCGCTGATTCAAGATTAATTTATTATCTGGTGAAGAGTAGCAGTTTTCCGACTGCGCTAAGGTTAAGACATCTTGTGCACTTAGCTCAGAAAATTTGTTATGGTAGTAACTATCGGGTTTAACATCCATGATTTTTGTGATATTGTTACCAGCTCCGCAATAACGATAAACTTGGTAATCACTATCATCGCTGTATTTGCGCGAATCAATAAATTTTAAGATAACACAGGTCTGGGTCTTATTAAGTGAGGCATCGATTAATGCTTCATAATTCCCAACTTCCTTGATAACCCGTTGTGAATTATTTGAAATTTCAAGCAGTGTATAAACTTTATCATTACCGATAGTTTCCGCATCAAAAATAATGATAATTTTTTGATTACTTAAAATAAATGCATAAATAATGACTGGATTATCAATTTGTGCAAAAGGTAATTGGTTTAAAAATAGACTATAATGTTTGGTAGCTGGATTATAGATTGCAGATAGTTCACCATACGGTAAAAAAATAGTGTTTTGGGTCAAATTTATCATGTGAATATGCTGATGAATTTTACTTAACGATAACGATTCACTATAATCTGATTTTGATAGCAACGGCGAATTTAACTGCTCTTGAATAATGTCACTGGCAGTAACCATCACTAGTGATTCAACTGCATTACTTAAGACCGGATTTTTAGATACAGTTTGTTCATTGTTATGATAACGTGTAGCAAAAATGACAAAAACTATTATCCAAAATAAGATAATAATGGCAAACCCCCACGGGATTTTTTTAGTTAAAGTATTTATATTTGTCATCGTAGTATATTTGAAAACTTTAAATATTGTAAATGTCTATATCTGTGATTGTACCTTACCAAATATCTATATAGCAACCAAATTAGATCCAAAATATGAATATTAATTGTAAGTCTTAAAACAGTTTCTGTAATTGTTTGGTTATTTGTGTAGAATATTGTAACAATGGTGGGTGCTGAAAGATTAAACTTTCCTAAATCTAAACTCAATATTCATAACTTTACGATTTTCTTTATGCTCAATTAAATCCAAAACTATATCCGATTTGGTATTTATTTCATTGATAGCAATATTTAGCACTTTGCGTTTGAAATTGCTGTAAATCTCATAGGTTCCAGGCTCAATTCCTAATAATTCTTTGATTTTTTCCAGTCTAAAGACTATACCTGGGGTGTTTTTATCATAGTAAGTCAAAATAATATCATAGATTAAGGTTGAGTAACTGGAAGTAAAACTCGCCGAATATTTCCAGCGCCCGCCAATATATTGTTGTTTAATGTATAGAATAAAAGGAATTAACCGGTAGCTAAGCTCCATGGTAACTTGTTTGTTATGACGATTATAAGTGTAAGCCGAAATAAAGGTTGTTGCTTCAACTTCTTCAATTTCTCCGGTTGCGGTTAGGCGTTGGGTAATCAGGGTACGATTGCAGAAGTCTTCTAGTAGTGTTAAGAGCTCTAATTTGCTGATATTGGGAATAAATCTAGTTAGCAAGCCAAAATTACATTCAATGATCTTGTTTTGTTTATTTACAAAATTTATTTGGTCATTGGCTTTTACATGTTTCATGATGAAAGCCATTAACGTAATGTGCGCAGGGGTTGGTAGATATTTATAACTTGAAGTGGTTATTCCATCAGGATGAGTCACCACGCGAATAGCGGCTAGCATAGAGCTCCTTTAAAATTTAAAAATTAGTGGCTAGAGTTCGGATACTTATTGTATAATGTTGGTATCGGATACTAATTAAACTATATTGGTATCCTTTTGGTATCGCTTTGTATTAGTTCTATAAATCGTACTTTATGTGAGACTTATATTACATGGTATTATATCATAAAATTAATTTATTTTTTAATGTCTTTGTAATTGGTTGATTTAGTGAGATAAAATTTTAAGCTTGTTTGCGTGGTATTTGATTATTGTTTAGCAGTATCGGATACCATCCAACAGGCTTTGTTGTTTGTGAAAGAATATTGAAAAATGTCAAAAGAACAGTTATTGAAGTTATATGGCTATATGGTTGCCTCGCGCGAATCAGATTTGATTGAATCTGAGCTGGTAAATAGCGGTGAAGCGAACTTTTTGGCATCTAGTCGTGGACATGAGGGCAGCGTCGTCGTTGCTAATTTTCTAAAACCTGAAGATTGGTTGCATTGCCATTACCGCGATAAGGCTTTAATGCTAGCGCGTGGAATTTCGAATGAAATGTTTTTTTATAGTGCCTTAGCCAAAGCCGAATCACATTCAGCCGGGCGGCAGATGGTTTCACATATGAGTGATCCGGCATTGAATGTTTTAAGTATTGTTGGACCAGTGGGCAATGGCGCGCTTCATTGCGTGGGAATTGCGGCGGCGGTAAAAGATGATCCGGCGTGTCCAATTGTTTACAGTGCGGTTGGTGATGGTTGTACTCAACAAGGAGAATTTCTTGAGGCTATCGCCGAAGCTCGGCGTAGTGAACTACCAGTGTTGTTTTTTATCCATGATAATAATTTAGCGATCTCAACTCGGACTGAGGGTAAAACTTTTTTCTCGTTGCCAAATGGTGCCAATCCACGCAGCTTTTATAATACTCCAATTACCTATCTGGATGGAACAAATCCACTATCTCAGATGGATGCCCTGCAAGTAGTTATTGATAATATGCGTACCAATCGGCAGCCGCAGATTGTAGTATTTAAAACCGAGCGCTTGGATAATCATTCAAATGCGGATGATCAAAAATTATATCGCAGCGATGGTGAGTTAAATGATGGAAATAAACGTGATCCACTAATAACTAGTTATGATTATTTATTGCAGCAGGGGATAACGGCGGATGAGATTGCCGCGGTAAAAAATGAAGCAATTTTAAATACCCGTAACGCCTTGGAAACTGCACGCTTAGGTTCTCAACCGCAAACTATCACTACTGCGGAATTGGAATTGGAACCCGCGGTTAATCCGTTAACAGCCACCGAATACCGTGGTGATTTTAATCACGAAGAACGCTTAACTATGCTTGCTGCGATGCGACGAGTATTTGAGCAACAACTAGCCAATGATCCGCGGGTATTTATTACCGGCGAAGATGTTGAAGATGGTAAAGGCGATGTGTTTGGAATTACCCGCGGATTGTCAACCCAATATCCGGGACGGGTAGTAAATAGTGCATTGAGTGAATCAACAATTAGTGGAATGGCTTGCGGTATGGCACTAGCTGGTAAAAAACCGGTGGCATTTATTCAATTTGCCGATTTTTTACCACTGGCGTACAATCAAATTATGTCGGAAATTGGGACAATGTTCTGGCGTACTAATGGCGGTTGGCAAACTCCGGTAATCGTCTTTGCCGCGTGTGGTGCATATCGTCCGGGACTGGGGCCTTTCCATTCGCAAACCAATGAAGCCACTTTTGCCCATATTCCGGGAATTGATGTATTTATGCCATCCAATGCGGCCGATGCCGCCGGTATGTTGAATGCTGCCTTTAAATCCAATCGCCCAAGTTTATTTTTATATCCTAAAAAACTGCTTAATAATGGCAGTGTTGCCGATACCACTTCTTATGATGTCGCCAAACAACTGGTACCGGTTGGCAAAGCACGGATAGCTAAAACCGGTAATGATATTACCTTAGTCGGCTGGGGTAACACCGTCGCTTTATGTTTGGAGGCTGCCGAAGCCTTGGAAAGTTGTGGTATTGCCGCGGAAGTTATTGATTTACGCACCATAAAACCTTATGATGTTGCGACAGTAGTTGCCTCGGCGGAAAAAACCGGGCATTTGGTAGTAACACATGAAGATAATCTTACTTGTGGTTTAGGTGGCGATGTTATGGCAAGTGTCGCTGAATTTGCCAATCGTCCGGTTAAAATGAAACGGGTTGCGCGGGCAGATACCTATACACCGTGTAATTTTGTTAATCAATTAGAATTGTTGCCTTCATTTGAAAAGATCCTGACCGCTGCCAGTGAGTTACTAGATTTAAATCTCGAATGGGAAGAAGAAAAAAATCACGATCCGTCACTATATACGGTTGATGTGATTGGTGCCAGTCCATCTGATGAAAGCGTGATTATCAATATTATTCATGTAAAACCGGGCGATGAAGTAAATTCCGGCGATGTTTTGGTCGATATTGAAGCCAGTAAATCTGCCGGTGAAATATTGGCGCCGTGCAAAGGCGTCGTCGAAGAAATTTGTGTAGAAGTGGAAGAAAAAGCCTTGGTTGGCAAACCATTGGTGCGAATTCGGCTTCCGCAAGGGGTGGTAAAAGTTGCAGCAAACAAATCGCGTAAAGCATTATTATCCCGAAAAGATAGTCAAGTTCAGGTTGTGGATAAGCCAGATAATGGTTCGGTGAAACTGGGTGGTGTTGGAATCCATGTGCCACAATTCAAAGCCGGCTCAAAGATCGTTGGCAATGATGAGCTGTTGGCGTGGTTCCCGGATTTTACCAACGATGATATTATTCAGCGGACAGGAATTAAGCGCCGCAATTGGTTGAAAGAAGGGGAGAGTGTCATTGATTTAACTTTTGATTCGGCTAAAGCTGCGTTGGAAGCTAAAGGTTTGACAATGAATGATATTGACATGATCATTTGTGCGACCTGCAGTCCGGAGCGACTTCAATCACCGGCGGTAGCATGTTTGGTTTTAGATAAATTGAATCGAGTTTATGGTAATCGCAGTATTCCGGCATATGACATAAATGCAGCATGCAGTGGCTATCTATACGCGTTGCAGATGGCGGAAGATTATTTACGGACTCGTCCTGCCGCGAGGGTTTTGGTTTTGACTGCCGAATCGATGTCACGGAGAACTAAACCCACTGATTTTGAAACGGCATTTTTATTTGCCGATGCAGCTAGCGCGACAATCGTTTGTGGTGAAGAACATCTTGATGAATGCGTTGCCGATGTTACTCAGATTTATTTGAGTGCCGATGCTGAAGATGGTACAATTTTGAATATTCCGACTGATATTACTGATGGAATTACCATGCAGGGTAAGAAGTTGTTCAGTATTGCGGTAAAAACCATGTCAATGGCGATTCATAAATGTTGTCAATTAGCCAATGTTGAGGTTTCATCGATTAATCTGGCAGTTCCGCATCAGGCTAATCAACGGATTTTAAGTGCGGTCGAAAGCCGTTTGAAATTACCGGAAGGAATAATGTTTAGCAATATCGCCGAATATGGTAATACTTCATCATGTACTATTCCGATTGCCTTAAATCAAGCATTAGCCGAGAATAAACATCAACAAGTTATTGCCTTGTGTGCCTTTGGCGGCGGGTTTACATCTGGTGCAGCATTGTTGAAATTGCGCTAATAAAATCACGATAGTCCTTTTATTTGTTGCTAGACCTTGCGCATAAAAAAAGCTACGCTAATATTCGTAGCTTTTTTTATTCGTAGTAATCTCTACATTAGGCTTTTAACTGCTCTAAAATCGCCGGATTTTCCAATGTTGAGACATCCTGCGTAATTGCCTCTCCTTTAGCTAAGCTCCGTAAAATCCGACGCATGATTTTACCGGAACGGGTTTTTGGTAATCCTTCACCAAAGCGAATTTCATCCGGTTTAGCTAAATTTCCGATTTCCTTACCAACGATTTCGCGTAATTCGGCACTTAAGCGGGCTTTGTCTTCACCCTGAGGAATATCACCTTTACAGATAACAAATGCCACAATTGCCTCACCTTTGATGTCATGCGGTTTACCAACTACCGCAGCTTCAGCAATTTTTGGATGAGTAACCAGCGCTGATTCAATTTCCATTGTGCCCAAACGGTGACCAGAAACATTCAATACATCATCAATTCGTCCCAGAATATGATAATAGCCGTATTTGTCACGGGATGCCGAATCACCGGCAATATAATATTTACCCTCGGCAATTTCATGAGGATAATACGAGCTGACAAAACGCTCCGGATTACCCCAAATGGTGCGGATTTGCGATGGAAATGGTTCGCGGATAACTAAATAGCCGCCATTATGATCGGTAACTGAATGACCAAGTTCATCAACAATGTCGACAAAAATACCCGGAACCGGACGAGT
>JBPOJK010000054.1:0-36088 GCA_052033675.1 Pseudomonadota bacterium | reverse complement strand
GCCAATTTCAATCACCTGATGGGTACAATATTGTTTAAATAAACGTCGTCCCTTAATGCTGCTACAATGGCAGGGGGCTAGCTGCTGGATATTTTTGCCATTTAGCGCCTCAATTAGCCGGGTAATTTTACTTTCACGGCTGTAAGTCAGATGAAATCCGCCCACTAGCAGATAAATATCTTGTGGATAGATTTTCTGCACTGCCGCAACTATCTGTGCAATTCCAGCATGGGCACAGCCGGTGATGATAATTAAACCGCGTGGATGCTCGATAACCAAGACCTGTTCGCTAATCGGAATTCCCCACCACCGCGCCGCAACTGTAAGGGTGCTTACTCCTTCAATAATTGGCAGCACTTGTGCGACCTGAGTATAACTTATTCGTGGATCAGTACTATTTTTGAAACGTGGTTTAAAGGCTGGCGGTAAAACAATTTGACACGCCGACGATAACTGTGGCAAAATTTGCAGCAACCCAGTACAATGATCCCAGTGCTGATGGGAAATCACCAATTGGCTAATTGAGTCTAACTTTAACCCCAATTGCTGGCAATTATGATTAAATTTCGCCGCATCACCACCCAAATCAAAGATAATCCGCTGGTTTTTATAGGTTATGATAGCCGAAAATCCCTTGCCACAATCAAATTTACCATTAGCCGCGACATCGTCGTAAAGAATTACGATATTATCCTGATTATTTAACTGAGTCATTGGCAACCTATGGTTTACTATCATTGCTGAGGATTCTACCATACTACGAGTGATAATGCATGATAACAAGTACAGCTCTAAAAAATTTGTCACTAATTAATCTAGCTTTTTAAGTTATACTCACGAACTGAAACTACACAACAAGGAATCATCTATGCCATCAATCGCGATTGTAATGGGAAGCACCTCAGACTGGAATGTAATGCAAAATGCTGCTAAGATTTTGCAGGACTTTGGAATTGATTATGAAGCCAAAGTGGTTTCCGCCCATCGCACACCGGATTTACTATTTGAATTTGCTGCGACCGCTAAAGCCAAAGGCATTAAAGTGATTATTGCCGGAGCCGGTGGTGCCGCGCACTTACCGGGAATGATTGCCAGTAAAACTATCGTCCCAGTTCTGGGAGTTCCGGTTCCCTCAAAATATTTAAGCGGGCAAGATTCATTGTATTCAATCGTGCAAATGCCCAAAGGAATTCCGGTTGGAACACTCGCAATCGGTGAAGCCGGTGCAGCCAATGCAGCGTTGTTGGCTCTGCAAATTTTGGCACAGTTTGATGGCACGCTGGCACAAAAACTAGAAGTCTTCCGGGCTAAACAAACTGCGGATGTCTTGGCGATGCAATTAGCGGAGATTAATTGATGACAACGGTAGCAACGGCAATCTTACCACCGGCATGGCTAGGAATAATTGGCGGTGGACAATTAGGAATGATGCTGGCTCAAGTGGCGCGGCAGTTTGGCTATAATGTAGCAGTCCTTGAACCGGATGCTCGGTGTCCTGCGGCAGGCTATGCCAATCGCCACTTCATCAATGCTTATGATGACAAATCCGCACTTGCCGAATTAGCCCAATTATGTGCCGTCATTACCACCGAATTTGAAAATGTTCCGGCACAATCACTGGAGTATATGGCAAATTACACCCGCGTTTATCCACCAGCGGAGGCTGTTAAAATTGCCCAAAACCGTCTCAGTGAAAAAAATTTATTTATACACAGTGGCTTAAAAACCGCACCATTCTTTCCTATTTCATCAGCGGAAGATTGCCGAAAAATTGATAACAGTTTTTTCCCGGCAATTTTAAAAACTGCTACCTTGGGCTATGATGGTAAAGGCCAGCGCAGTGTTAATAATCGCCAGGAATTATTGACAGCGTTTCAGGAGTTAAACCACCCCGAGTGTATTTTGGAACAAAAAGTTGCGCTGGCAGCCGAAGTATCGCTGATTATTGCCCGCAACGCCAGTGGAATCAGCAGCTACCCATTAATTGAAAATCATCACCGAGATGGAATCCTTGCCACCAGCATTATTCCGGCACGGGTTAGCCAAGAGCTGCATGAATTAGCCCTACAACAAGGGCACAAATTAATACAAGCGTTGGATTACACCGGATTATTGACTATCGAATTTTTCATTACCGCTGATAATCAGCTATTGGTAAACGAAATTGCGCCACGCCCGCATAATTCAGGGCATATCACCATTGAAACTGCCGAAACCTCACAGTTTGAACAACAGCTCCGTGCAGTCTGTGGCCTACCGCTAGGAAGTGGACGAATAAAAGAAGCTGGAGTTATGCTAAACTTACTTGGCGACATCTGGCTAAATCCAGCTTTAAATCCGCAGCAAATTATGCTAAATCTTCCTGCGGCAAAATTTCACTGGTATGGAAAATCCGCCGCTAAATCCGGACGCAAGATGGGGCATGTCTGCATAACCGGTACAACGGTCGAAAAAATCACAGCGCAGATTGATGAGCTCAATCAGCAGTTCACATAATTGCCAATCGGTGTCGTTATTAATGCAGCGTGATTCTGCGGTTACGCCGCGCATAGATAACCACACCCACCAATAAAAACAACAACGGACCACCACCCAATTCCAGCTCATAGATAATTATATCGCGGGTGGTTTTCAGGTCTTCCGGTGGCACAAAACTTAAGGCTATCGCCAAACTCACCGCGGTAATAACGGTTATCGCCAGCGGATAAACCAACCACCGTGGAATAAAGATTTTTTTCAAGCGCTGTTTGCGCCGCAGACGGATATAAGTAAGCGACAAAAAAATAAATGGCAAAAAATAAATAATCGTCGCCATCAAAATCAGAATCAGATAGATACTCTCGACACTCGGTAAAAATTTGGTCGCCAGCACTATCACCGTCACCAAGACTCCCTGAGCAATCAAGGCATTTGCCGGAACATAATTTTTATTTAAGCGCTGTAACCACTCCGGCAACAATCCTTTATCATTGGATTGAAAAAAGATAATACTGGAAGTAATCAGCCACAAATTCAAGCCGCCAAATTCGACAAACATTAATGACACAATAAAAAATTGCACCACCAGCGGACTCCAATGCAGACGTTCAATTATTTTATACATTGATGCAACTAAACCAGTAGTTCCGGAAAGTTCTTTTGGCGTTAGCACCAAATTGATTGAAACTGTCCCCAAGATATACAATATCACCAATAACGAACCGCCAATAACGATCGCCCGAAACAAATTTTTCTCGGGATTTTCCATTGAATTACAAATAGTGGGAATAACTTCGACACCAGCCAAAGCAAACATCAGAATCGAAAAATCCGACAAACTCCGCCAAATATCATGCTGGGGAATAAAACTACTGGGGGCAAAACTGGTAGCACTATTTTTAGCATTAAGTAGGTAATAAGCCCCGGCAATTACAAACATCAGCCCCAAGCGGAAATTAAATAATCCCGAGAGCGTAGTTAATTTGGCTACCAAATGAATACCGGCAATATTAAACCACACGGCGCCCCAGAAGCAAATTAAAACAATAGCAACAATGAAACCACGATTATCGGCAAGAGTATGATCACCAATTAAATACACCAAATTGACCGCAATGAAAGTTAACAACCCTGGGTAATAAAAAACATTATTGACCCAATAAAACCATGACACATAAAATCCGGCTTTCCGCCCCAAGCCTTGTCGCACCCATACCGTAATTCCGCCGCTGTCCCGAAAATTAAGCGCCATTTCCATCACCATTAAGGATAACGGTATAAAAAAGATCAAAGTTCCCAATAACCAAAATAAGATCGCCGTTGGTCCTAAACTTCCGGCAACCGGAATCCAGCGGATCCCCAGACACGAAGTCATAATCATAAAAACTACTGCCCGCGTGCCTACTTTTTTGGTTGAGGAGTTATTCATTACAATTAACGATCCCACCACGAATAATTGGGAATTTTAGCAAACAACTCCTCCAAACCATCGGTCCATGCTTCCCGAACCTGCTCAAATGAGTTATTCTGTTCATCAATCAATTTTTTCAGCGGCTGCGCCAATCCACGGTCATTGTCCAGCTCAGTTACATAGGCAACACTTGGCAAAAAAGATAAATTTATTGGCAATCCGACCGATAAATTTGAACGCATGGTTGAATCAAAGCAAACCATTACGCATTTGATGGCATCATCGACTTTAGTATCATACCTTATTACCCGATCCAACATTGGTTTGCCGTATTTTAACTCGCCGATCTGAAAAAATGGCGTCTCACGGGTCGCTTCAATAAAATTCCCCGCCGGATAAACCATAAACAAACGCTGATTTTCACCCTTAACCTGCCCACCGACAATCAACGAACAACTAAAATCAATGTTGGCATTAGATGACGGTAAACGGCGGATTACCTCGCGCACGGTATCACCAACCTTACGGGCAACATCAAATAACGAATCAAAGCTTAAAATATTATCTTCCAAGTTCCGCGAAATTTCTTTTTTTAGCAATGAAATTACTTCTTGAGTGGTACCCAAATTCCCGGCACTAAGGATAAAAATCTCGCGCTCGCCACTAACCGAAAAATGCGCCGTTTTACAAAACACCGAAATATTATCAATCCCGGCATTGGTTCGGCTATCCGAAGCAAATACAATTCCCGAATCCAGTTTAATTGCTACACAATAAGTCATGAAAATCCTTTACTGTTGTTGAGAAATTAATGATATTACTGCCAACTGTTCATCATCACCACCAACCCGTGAACCACGAACGGGTGCGGCATCAAGATAATCCAGTCCATAGGCTAATTCAATATGGGTTTCTCCCGCTGAGCACTGATTACTAACATCAAAACTATGCCAGGCACCATTAAACCAAATTTCAGCCCACGCATGGCTGGAAAGGTGCTCCTCATCATGAGTATAGAGATAACCGCTAACATAACGCGCCGGAATTCCCAAATAACGACAACAGCTTAATAAAACATGGGTATGATCCTGACACACTCCGGCTTTGGCTAATAACGCCGCAGTTGCCGTAGTGGTTGAATCAGTCACCCCACGAGTATAACGAACATGCTCAAGGATAATCGCAGAAAATTGAGTAATAATAGTTAATAAATCTGCCGGCGGTTGGCGATAGGCATCATTTGCCATTACACCCAATTGTTGTTGAATAAAATTCTGTAGTGGTGGCTCACAGCGGGTTAATTCAGTTTGGTTAAGATAATATTCCAGCGGAACGTTACCGGCTTCGGTCTTTGGTGCCGCTGCAAAAGTTTCGACAACGCCACGGGCAGTTACTTTAATTTCCTGACAACCGGACAGCGAACTCAAACAATAGGTGATATTGTCAAAACAATCACGTCCGGTATTAATCCTGTCACCTGGTAATTCCAAATCCCAGCTCAATACGCGTTGGTGAAGATTATTTTGCGGCCATAAGCGAATAATTTGCGTACTGCGCAGCAATGGAGTAGCATACGAATACGTCGTTTTATGTAGTACGTTTAGTATCATTTTTTTACAAAAAATCCTTCCTGTAACGCTAAATCCAAAGCCATAACTTCATCTTGGAGTTGGTGGATGTAATTTTCCACGCCAACTTTAGTGACATCTGCCGGTTTATCAAATTTTAATTTGACTAATAAATAATTGCACAATTTTTCATACTCGCAGCGAGGCATATTTTTTAATAGCAAAATTAACTCATAAAGATGCTCAATACAATAGCGCAGACTCCGTGGAATATTTTTATTAAAAATCAGAAATTTAATAATCCCCTCTTCGGAAGGCATTTCAACAAAAGTTTCCTGATAGGCTTCAAATGAGCTAACCGCCCGTAATAACATCAGCCAATTATAATATTCCGATTGATTATGAATTAACTGCAACTCACTTTTAGCTTCCATCACCCGTAAAGTTTGATCGGCGCGTTCCACATACGAGCCCAGATGGATAAACGAGCTAGTTAAATTTTCCGGCAAGGTAATAGCTACTGCACCATGAAAAACAAATGCCCGCTGCCGTAACCACTCGGTAAAGTCATGCAATGGCAGATGTTGTTTATCCTGAAATTCAAGCCAGGTTTGATTTATTGCTTCCCAGACATCACTGCTTAAGCGACTGCGTTCTGAGCGGGCATTTTCCCGCGCTGCCGATAAACAAGATTTAACCGAGGCCATACAGCCGCTGGAAATCATAAAACGGCTCACTCCATCAATATTTACCGGGTTAGTGGCGTTTTGTTCCAAAAACTCGTGTTCGGCACTTTGAATTTTTAGCGGTAACAGGCAAATTCGCTCGAGATGAAAATTAAGCGGCATTCCCGGCTGAAAGCAGGCATCCAATAAACGGGCAGTTGATTCGGCACGTTCCAGATAACGCGCCATCCAATAGAGATTTGAGGCAGTTCTACTTAACATTATTATTCTCCCTGTGATTCTTTTAATACCCAGGTATCTTTGGTTCCGCCACCCTGAGAACTATTTACAACTAACGACCCTTTGGTTAAGGCTACCCGGGTTAATCCGCCAGGAACCACCCGCACTTGAGAACCGGTCAGTACAAACGGTCGTAAATCGATATGCCGCGGTTGTAACTCTTCATCCAACCAAATACCGCAAGCCGATAAACTCAATACCGGTTGGGCGATATAATTACTGGGATTAGCCTTGATTTTCAGGGCAAATTCCTCACGCTCGGCAGCCGTACTGGTCGAACCAATCAACATTCCATAACCACCGGCACCATGCACTTCTTTAACTACCAACTTATCAAGATTGGCTAACGCATATTTATAATCATCCGGACGCGCCAAAATATACGTCGGTACATTATTTAAAATCGGTTCTTCACCCAAATAAAAACGAATCATATCAGGCACGTATGGATAAATTGATTTATCATCAGCAACCCCGGTTCCCAGTGCATTGGCAATTGCTACTTTACCCTGCCGATAGGCATGAACCAACCCCGGCACCCCCAAATAGGAATTAGGATTTAACGCTAAAGGATCAAGAAAGTCATCATCGAGCCGCCGATAGAGTATATCAAGCTTCTGTGAACCGTGAACGGTGTGCATCCATAATTGGTCATTACGGATAAACAAATCCCGTCCTTCAACCAATGGCACGCCCATCTCTTTCGCCAAAAAGGCATGCTCGTAATAAGCACTATTGTATGGACCGGGCGTTAAAACCGCGATTTGCGGATCATCAACAAAAGCGCTTTCACGCAGAGTAGTTTGCAATAATGACGGATAATGACTTATTGGTTCAACATTATAGTCATTGAATAATTCGGGAAAGAGTTTTTCACTCATGCGCCGGTTTTGCAGCATATAAGAAACGCCACTAGGCACCCGAAGATTATCTTCCAAAACATAATAATTGCCATCGGCATGGCGAATCAAATCGACCCCGCAAATTTGCGAATAAACTTTATTCGGCAAATCCAGATGCAGCATGCAGGCTTTATATTGGGCATTTTTATAAATATGTTCTGCCGCAACTATTCCAGCCTTAACGATTCGTCCGTGGTGATAAATATCATCAAGAAACATATTTAATGCCGTTACCCGCTGCTCAATTCCGCGCTCCAGCCAGCGCCATTCAGCCGCCGAGATTATCCGCGGCACCGGATCGGAAGGAATCAGCCGTTCGGTACCCTCTTCTTCACCATAAACGGCAAAAGTAATACCAATCCGCCGAAACAGTTGATCGGCATCGTTACGCTTGTGATTCAAATATCCTGCTGGCTGACGGTTTAGCCACTTCAGATAATTTTCATAATGCGCTCTGGGAGCACCCGATTCATCAAAAATTTCATCATACATACTATGCCCTGACTTAATAATAGCGGTTTACGACAAATATATGAGAGTCAGTTCCGGTTACCAGACTTTTCCCCACCAGTAATTTTAGACACTAATCTTTTATTTTACCATGTACCATCAACAATTATAGAAACATATCCTGACTCTGGGATTAAATTGACATGAATTTAACTAACATCAAAAATCCAAAATAGTTAATAATAAACTATATTACAGTCAATTAGACCAATAATTTAACATTTGTAGGATAACGACTCATTTAAACAAACACCATTCGCTAAACGGATAAAATTTATAAGTATGCTAAAATAGTGCCTGCTTCATTAACCTGCTGAATATAGGATACCCACTCACTTATGACCAAAATTTTAGGCATCGAAAGCTCATGCGATGAAACCGGCATTGCGATTTATGATAGTGAACAAGGTTTATTATTAGCCGATACACTCTACTCGCAAATTGAGCTGCATTGCCAATATGGCGGGGTTGTTCCAGAACTTGCCTCCCGAGATCATTTGCGTAAAATAATTCCACTAATTAATGAAAGCCTGACGCAGGCACAACTTGATTTCAAACAAATTGATGCAATTGCTTATACTGCCGGACCGGGACTAAATGGTGCGCTATTGGTTGGTGCGGCCGTAGCCAACACGCTGGGAATGGCGAATAATCTACCAGTCATCCCGGTACATCATCTGGAAGGACACATCCTATCACCGTTTTTAGCCGCTGAAAAACCGCAATTCCCGTTTATTGCGCTACTAGTTTCCGGTGGGCATAGTCAGCTAATCGCAGTTAAAGCGGTTGGTGATTATGAAATTCTCGGCGATACTTTGGATGATGCCGCTGGAGAAGCCTTTGATAAAACCGCTAAAATGCTGGGATTACCCTATCCGGGTGGAAAGTACATTGCACAACTGGCGGCAACCGGCAATGAGGTCTATGATTTACCGCGCCCGATGTTAAATAGCGGCGATATGACAATGAGTTTTTCGGGTTTGAAGACCGCCGTAATGACCTTGATAAATCGCCTCAAGCAACAATCAATAGCCATTGAGGGACAAGTTTTATGCGATATTGCCAAATCAATTGAAGAAGCCATCTGCAGCGTGTTGGTAAAAAAATCTCTACTGGCGCTAAAATCCAGCGGCATGACCCAACTGGTGGTATCGGGTGGAGTTAGCGCCAACTTGACCTTACGACAAAAATTAACCGCTGCCGCTAGTAAAATCAATGCCACGGTGTACTATCCGCCATTAAATTTATGCACCGATAATGGCGCGATGATTGCCTTGGCCGGAGCTTTTCACCCCGAGCGCCAAACCTGCGACTATAGTTTCACCGTTCATCCACGCTGGGACATCAGCCAGCAATGACTATTACATTAGACTACCTGATTCCGGAATTCAAGAATCATATTGCAATTGTTGCCAATGGTGAATTTCCGAGCTCGGAATTGGTGTTAAATTGGCTGCAACAGCGGCTACTTTTAATCGCCTGTGATGGTGCACTCAACAATCTGCAACAACAACAAATTATTACTGATTTTGCCATTGGCGACGGTGACTCGCGCAATAATGTGGATTCTGCAAATCTTCGCAATCCCTTTATCGAGATCAAAGATCAAAATAGCAATGATCTAAGCAAAGCCGTTACTTGGGCTGCCAGTAATTATGGAACGGAGATGCCGTTAATAATTTATGCAGCTAGCGGGCGCCGGGATGATCACGCACTGGCAAACATAGCATTGCTGCAGCAATACGCCCAGCAATTCCCACACATTATTATGCTTAATGATTATGGTATCTGGCATCCGCTTAAACGCGGCAATAATATTATTCGCACGAGAATTGGGCAACAACTATCTTTTTTTGGCTTAAATCCAGCACTCCGACTAAGTTGTCAACAATTAAAATGGCCATTGACTGAATTTAAATTTGATTTTTTAAATAGCGGCACTCTCAATCAGTGTACCGCAAATTATATCGATGTAGAAACCAACTCACCGGCTTTACTCTACTTGGCATTTGAAATTAAAAACGGCTAAACAACAATCATTCCCAAGAATGGCGATGAACATTTAAATAATACCAAATTACAAACAAAAAATTAACCAAGACAAATAAAATAAATAGCCAGCGAATCGAAATAAATGCCACCAATAACGTACAGGCAATTGATGCCCCAACCATATAACAGGCATTCAAAACATTATTCATGGCAACTACCCGCGAGAGCATTCCCGGCGGCGTAATTACCTGCAGTGAGCTATAGCAAGTCACCGAATACAGTCCGGCACAAAACCCCAACAATATTATTAACACAAAATTACCAATTCCGGCGATGCTACCAACAAAACCAGCAATACCCAATTGGTTTGGTGCCTGATCATGATTAAGTAACACTAATCCAAGCATAAACACCGAAATCAATCCAGCACCACTCAAAACATAGCCATGATAGATTTTTCCGCGTGAAATCGTGGCGCAAAATAACGAACCACAACCAATGCTAACAGAAAATATTGCTAAAAGGATACTGTAAACATAGGCATTACCGCCCATAGATTCTTGAGTAAATACTGGCAATTGCGAATTAAGAATCACCCCAAATGCCCAAAACCACGAAATCGCATGGAGATTATTACGAATCTGACGATGTTGCATTACTTCTTTATAGGTATAATAAAGATCCCGAAACAAATTCTTATGAAAATGGATATTCTGGTTTGACGGTATAACTGCTGCCATTCGATAAGTTGTTAGCAAACTTAGCACTGCCGCTAGCAATAATAACCACAATACGATATCAACTCGATTATCTGCCATATTCCAAGTACCAACTGTTTGCCCAATCAATACCGCTACAAAAGTGCCAGCTTCAACAAAGCCATTAGCCAGTAGCAACTTGCGCCGTTCATCAAAATATTGTGGCAACATCGAGTACTTTATCGGACTGAAAAAAGTTGAATGAACTCCCATCATAAATAATGACAGAATCGTGATTTCGGCATTGCGATAATAAAACCCAACACTAGCCACAGCAACAATTAAAAATTCACAAAATTTAATTACCTTAATAATTGCAACTTTGCTGTAAATGTCAGCCAGCTTACCGGCATACGAGGAGAAGATAAAGAACGGCAACAGAAATGACAACGTTGCCAAATTTACCGCCACCGCTTTACTTAAACCTAAAAAAGTGACACCATTATAGGTCAACATTACCAAAATGGCACTTCTAAGTAGATTGTCGCTACTGGCGGTCATAAACAGCGTGGCAAATAATGGCAAAAATTTGCGACTATTTAATAATGAATCTTCCTTGAGCATTTATATTTTTCTCTTTCACAATACAATTCTATCATCAGCACAAAAAAAGGCTCACCGAAGTAAGCCTTTTTATTTTGAACAATAATCATTTATTCGGCGAGCCTAAATTAACAACACCACTTTCCATGGTTAATTTAGAACTCAGCATAATATTACTTTCAGCATCTTTGCTTTCGCTTAAATAACCTTTTTTCAGCCATACCTGCAATTGGTTATCCAATAAAATATTTACCACTTTAGACAGAGCATCCGAACTTTGTTTATCCATCTGGACATTACCAGCAGTTAAGAAATATTTCATTTGCAACAGGAACAAATACGCCAAAGTCGGTTTAGGAATGGTAAATGAGAAGTTAACATACATTTTCTTGACAAATTGACTCTGATCACTCATGTCGGATTCGACAAAACCATGAGTAGTTGCCATGCCCTGTAAAGAAATTTGCCCTGATTGAGTATTAAGAGTAAAACTTTTCAATTCAACGACTGGACTCTCAACCAAAATTGGGGTCATCGCCACTTTTAAACTAGCGATTGATTTATCACGGTTATCTGGATTGCTCTGATCCTGATTTGCCATATCATTCAAGGTGTCAGCTAATTTGCTAAATGCCGGCGCATTAACATGATTCATATTAAATTCGAAGCTCATCGGACCAAATTTAGCGCCATTACTTTGCAAACTCTCGAATCCCGCTACAACATTAGCATCAAAATATCCATCCTGATCATGGCTAAGAGAATCATAACTAAAACCAGACAAGACAAACCCGGTTGGATTTATTACATCCAATCCATCTAAAAAATCTACCGAGTTGATGCCAGTCAAAACGCGAATAACCTGACCAAGCTTCAAACTAGTGTTGGTACTACTCTCGTCTAACTGGATTTTAATATTTGCCAGTTTCAGATGCGTATCGCCAACCTTGATATTATTGACACTATAGGCACTTTTAGAGGCGTAATCCAAACCATCAAACGAGACTTCACCCTTGGTCGGTGCCAGCATCTCAAAAGATGGCGCGACCAATTCGTTTTCAAAGTGATCAAATTCAGGGTTATAGGCAGTAACCAATCTTAAGCCACCCCAATTTACTTTAACGCCAGACAAAGCTTCGTCATAATTAAAATCCGGTGAACTTACGACAAATTTTCCAGATTTATTGGGATAGATTAAATTATCAATCGTCAGCGCTGGACGATTATTAAAAAATTTGTTTAAAATATTATCCAATTTTGCTGGCAATTTCAACTGAGTTTGTGCATAGGCAATCGTCGGCATGATGCTGCCATGCAGCCATCCGGCAAATAGCCCTTGTGAAATATGTGTGCTATAACTGATAGTATAACTTTCCTGCACCGAATTTAAGCCAGACTCTTTATCTTGTGGCAAAATACTAACCAAATTTTTTAATAGTTGCGGATTAACCGAGAGCGTCACCGATTCATTAGAACTAAACCAACCGCGGGAATAGCTCCGGTTAACCACACTAACCAATGGCGAATCCGTAATTTTTTTAAACTGTAAATCAAGTTGCTTCTGTGCCATAATCCCAAAAAAATACGCTGATATTATTTGAATTAATATCAACCCTACTGCAATCGCACCAATAACTTTTAGCTTAATTTTTATAATTTTACTTAACATTATTATTCCTATTTCGTCAGCTACAAAGGCTTTTATCAATAATTTATTTGTGACCTGCCCTTGAGGAGATAACACAAATTAAGCTATAATTATATCATTAAATAACTAATTTCAGTAATTCTGATTTTTAATAATTCTTGGTTATCATGCCCAACAATAATTTTATTAAGAGAAATTTCGATGAATGATTGTATTTTTTGTAAATTAATTAGTAAACAAATTCCAACTACCGTAGTTTATGAAGATGATGAAGTGTTTGTTTTTAATGATCTTCACCCCAAAGCCGAGGTTCATCTGCTGATAATCCCTAAAAAACACATTGACAGCATGCTGGAGCTTACAGACAGCGATCAAGCACTAATCGGCAAAATGATGATTATCGCCAATCAGCAGGCAAAAAAACATGGTCTGGTTAATGGCTATAAAACCCAGATTAATACCGGTGTTAATGGCGGGCAGGAGGTGATGCATCTTCATATTCATATCGTTGGTAATCGTTAATTAAATCAAATAATAGTTAGGAAAAATCATGGGCAGCTTAAGTATTTGGCATTGGTTGGTAGTATTGTTAATCGTAGTGTTGATTTTTGGCACCAAAAAGCTTAAAACCATCGGCAAAGATGTAGGTGAGGCGGTAAAAAACTTCAAGGAAGCAGTGAACGAATCCCCGGAAAATAGTAAAAATAGTGATAATTCAACTAAACCCAAATCGGAATAATTGTGTTTGGCATTAGCTTTAGCGAAATACTGCTGATTTTAGTCATCGCAGTAATAATTTTCGGACCGGAACAATTACCTGGAATCGCCCGCAAAACCGGTCGGCTGGTCGCATCATTACGGAATATGGGAATGAATTTTCGCGCGCAATTTTATGAACAAAGCGGACTAAATCAATTTGAAAACATCCGTCAGGAAGTTCAGGCAACTTTGTTTCAGTTAAAACAGCAAATTCACACGCCAGCAGAAAATTCGGTTTCAAATGAAGATATGTTCAGCGAGCCTGAATCACACTTGAGCGAATATTATTTCTTATACCAGCCGGAACTGGATTTTGAGCGCCAACCGGAATTATTCGATGAGCAGGGTTGCCATGGAATATGATTTTGTCAGCCATCTGATCGAACTGCGCAAACGGCTGATCTACGCATTAATCGGATTTATCGTGGTGTTGGGTTGCCTTTTTCCATTTGCCAATCATTTATATCAATTACTATCGGCACCGCTGGCTAAATTTATGCCGGCCACGAGCCAGTTAATTGCGACCGATATAATTTCGCCGTTTTTTGTGCCATTAAAATTAGCGGCACTTAGCGCAATGATTATTAGCCTACCCAACACCCTTTATCAAATTTGGCAGTTTATATCTCCGGGATTGTACAAATCCGAACGGCGGCTGATTATAAGTGTGATTAGCAGCGCGTTTATCCTGTTTTTAGTTGGCATCCTTTTTTGCTATTTTTTGGTATTACCGGCAATTTTCCATTTTGTTGCCAAAATTAAGGCACCGCAAATCGCGATGTTTACCGACATTGATAAATACCTGAGTTTTGTTTTGAATCTATTTGTAGTATTTGGAATGGCTTTTGAAATGCCGGTGATAATTTTTCTATTGATAAAATTCAATATTCTAAGTCTGCAAAAAGCCCGCCAAATTCGCCCGTATATGTTTGTCGGGTGCTTTATAATTGCAGCAATTGTTACACCACCGGATATCCTGTCGCAAACTTTGCTGGCATTGCCGCTCTATGCCCTCTATGAATTGGGTATTATTGCCGGAAAAATCTTTATCCGTACCCCTCCATTACCGGAAAGTCAAATCCAACCATGAGTGCTAATCCGTCTAAAGCTTATACTAAATTAATTCTGGCAATTTTTGGCTGGGCGGGCGTTTACCATGCTGCCAGCATTATGGTAACTAGCATGGATGTCTATACCTTAGGGTTTTTCCGCTATTTGCTGGCTTCAGTTATCTTATTAGCCGTTTTGAAAATCCGCCGCGGGTATGTTTATAATCATCAGGAGTTTCGCAATAATTGGTCGATTCTGGCACTGCTTGGTATTATTGGTATCGGTCTGTATAATATTGCGTTCTTTAACGCCGAAAAACATCTTAGCGCCAATACAGTAGCATTAATTTTTGCGGTCAATCCGTGTTTAACCGCATTATTGGCGGCGATATTCATGAAAACCAAACTCCGAATCTTAGGTTATTTTGGAATGTTGATTGCCTTAGGCGGCACGTTGGGAGTAATTAATTTTGCCAATCCAGAGTGTGGAAAATTTTTCTGTAACGATATAATTCATAAACTATCAGTCGGTGAAATTTATGCCTTAGTTATGTGTCTATTTTCAGCGATTTTCAGTATCCTGAATCGGATTGCTGCCCAGCAAAAAATTGATGCGCTAACCATTACCACTTATGCAGCTATTTTCGGGATGCTAACACTGCTGCCAATGGTGTTGTGGAAAGGTAACCTACTCTCGCTATTACAGCAAAATCTTAGCTTTTGGCTGGCAATGCTTTATACCACCATTGTTGGTTCGGTTATTGCCTATTTCTGGTATGCCGAAGCCATCAATGATTTGGGAGTTAATCGAGTGGTGGTCTTCTTGAATGGGATCCCTTTTGCGACGATTTTATTGGGTGTAATATTTTTTCATGAAGCTACCACGCTAGCAGTAATTGGCTGTGGTGCAATTATTGTTGTCGGAGTAATAATCACTAACCGCTCAATTATTGCTCACAAAATTAAACCGACACAGACAGGAGCTAATAAAACATGAAAACTATCGGGCTAATCGGCGGCATGAGTTGGGAGTCTTCGTTAGAATATTACCGCATTATTAATCAAGAAGTTAAGTACCAGCTTGGCGGATTACACTCAGCTAAAAGCATTCTTTACTCGGTTGATTTTGCTGAAATTGAAGCAATGCAGCGCGATGGCGATTGGGAGCTAGCCGGAAAAGAATTAGCAAAAGCCGCCCAAACTCTCGAAAAAGCTGGTGCTGAAATTTTAATTATTTGCACCAATACCATGCACAAATTGATTGATCAAATCCAGTCAATATGTCAACTTCCAATTTTACATATAGCCGATGCGACCGCAGCTGTAATCAAAAAAGACGGCCTCCAAAAAATAGCTTTATTGGGCACCAAGTTTACAATGGAGCAAGACTTTTATCGCCAGCGATTAAATGCTCTTCATGGTTTGGAAACATTAATCCCTAATGCTGAAGAGCGTGAAATTATTCATAATGTTATTTATCAGGAACTATGTCAGGGAGTTGTTAAACCCGAATCAAAAGCAGCATATTTGGAGATAATCCGCAATCTCCATAACCGTGGTGCTGAAGGAGTAATTTTGGGTTGTACCGAAATCGAGTTATTGATTACACCTAGCGACGTTCCTCAGCTAAAAATTTACCCAACAACTAAAATTCATGCTCAGGCAGCGGTGAATCTAGCATTGGATAAAGAACCAAAATAACTTGATAGAATATTACCTAAAATACATTTCCACAGGAGTTTGAGAGATGAAAAAAATATTATTGACTATATTAGTTGCTAGCAGCCTATCGGTTTCGGCACAAGAGATGACCTCTAAAACCATTACCATCAACGATCATCCACTGCATTACTACCAAATCGGCAACACCGGTACGCCGCTGGTATTGCTAACCGGCTATGCGACCACCAGTAACTTTTGGCCGCAGAACTTTGTTGATTGTCTGGCACAGCAGCACCAAGTTTACTTGCTTGATTATCGCGGCATCAATACTAACGAAAGTGCAATAAAAGAATCACAAACCATTTACTCCATGGCTAGTGACACCAACGCCTTTGTCAACCACTTAAAACTAAAAAAAGTTTCGCTAATCGGTTGGTCGATGGGCGGCGCGGTGGCATTAACTGCCAGCACCAATCATCACTATCAAAAGCTATATTTATTGGCGCCGTTGCTTCCAACATCCCAAGCGCTGCTTTATCCATTTAAAACCCATAATGAATTTAAATCGGAATCAGATGTCTTAAACTATGTGTTTGCCAACAATCTTTATCGCTATGAATCATCTGAACTAAAGGCGCAGCAAAGCCGCTTTATTAATCCACAATTAAAAACGCTATTTCCATCCGGCGAAATTATTGCCAAACAATCTGCGGCAATTCCAACTTGGCAATATGAGTCACAAAATGCTTATCAATTTAAGCACAACACCGCACCCGCAGTATTTTGGCTGCCACAGCAAGATAGCATAATCAATGAACAAATTGCCGAAGTAGTTGCTAAAAATTACCCGCACTCAACAATTTATCGCCTACCAAATAGCGGACATGCGGTAGCATGGCAGGATAGTGAGAAAATCTGCCACGCAATTGCAGATTAATCATTAATAAAAAATGGCAGTTAGATACTGCCATTTTTTGTTTCGCATATGATTATTTTTTGCTGGTATTGGCGGCTAAATTAGCAGCCAGCATCTGCTCGGTCAAAGTTTGCATACCTTGTGAGGTGTGCGGTAACAACAAGGTATTGGTTTTACTGTTGGCGCCAATCTCTTTCAAGGCATCAAAATACTGCGTCGTCATAACCATTTGCATAACTTCCGAAGGATCTACACCGCTCCCCAGAACCTCTTTCAAACTTAAAATCGATTCGCGCAAACCATTAATAATTTCTTTCCGCTGATCGGCAATCCCCTTACCGGCAAGCTTCATCGCTTCCGCCTCAGCTTCGGCTTGTTTAACCTTGATGATTTTTTCGGCTTCAGCCTTGGCTTGCGCCGCATCACGTAGCCGTTCCTGTTCGTTAATTTGATTCATCGCATCCAACACCCGTTTATCAGGATTGATATCGGTAACTAAACTTTTAGTCACAATATAACCAAAATCCGCCATCTGTTTAGATAGAGCCTGTTCAATATTATTGGCAATTTCATCCTTACTTTCATAAACTTTATCCAACGTCATGCTTGGAACCTGTGCGCGGACAATATCAAAAACATAGCTGCGAATCTGCGCACTCGGGTTGGACAATTTATAAAAAGCATCAAAAACTTTGTGTTCATCAATCAATAACTGTACCGAAGTAATAATTTCCAGCGTAACATTGTCTTTGGTTTTGGTATTGGTGGTAACGTCCAATTGTTGAATTTGAGTCGAAACTTTGGCAGCAACCGATTCAATAAATGGAATTTTAAAATTTAATCCCGCGTTCGCAGTACGGTTAAATTTACCAAAACGTTCAATGACTGCCACCCGTTGTTGCGGAACAACAAAGAGGCACGCAAAAACAATTGCAAAAATTATTAAGACTATGACTAAAAAAGTAATTAGACTACTTAGCATAATATTTTCCTCCAAATAAATCAGCTAAAATTTTTTATGATAACCGTGACAATACGGTAATGTTCCCTTATGATTGTAATAATCCTGATGATAATCTTCGGCACTCCAAAATACCGCCATCTCACGAAGTTGGGTTGCAGCGGCGTATCCCTTTTCCTCTAGCAGTTGAATAATTTGCGCAGCAGTTTTGCGCTGTTCATCGGTATAACAAAATATGGCACTGAGATATTGCTCGCCAATGTCCGGCCCCTGACCATCGCGTTGGCACGGATCATGTATTTCAAAGAAATATTTCAATAAATCGGTCAATGATAAATTTTTAGGATCATAAATAACCCGCACCACCTCCAGATGCCCGCTTGTTTTACTGCACACCTCCTGATAACTTGGATAGCCAACATGACCACCTGAGTAGCCAACTTCTGTTAACAAAACTCCCGGTAGTTTTTGTAAGTAATATTCGACACCCCAAAAACAACCAGCGGCTAAAATAATTTCATCGCCGGCAATACAGGTTTCCGAGCTTACAAAATCAAGCGCCAGTGAATTAACACAGTAACGGGCATCTTTTGCGGTAAATCCTTCACCATGAAAAATATGACCTAAATGAGCATGGCAATGCTGACACTGGATTTCAGTCCGCCGCCCATCGCCATCTGGCACATGAAGAACGCTACCCGCGATTTCGTCATCAAAACTCGCCCAACCACAGCCGGAATGAAATTTGTTCTTGGCACGAAACAAAGCCGCTCCACAATGGCGGCACAAGTAACTTCCCGCCGTTGCAAAATCGTCATAGCGCCCACTAAAAGGCGCTTCGGTAGCTTTATTTAGCATTACATTGATTTGCTCAGGAGTCAAGCTTGCAGTTTTTAACATTTTATTTCTCGCTTAGCGTTTATTTTTAGCTGGTGAACTAAATAATGCAGCAACCGTTTTCCCCGGTGCTTTATTTGATTGCTGCGGGCGATTTCGTGGCGGTGCTTTAGTTTTAGCGGTGCTGGAATTGCTCGGCGCAGTTTTAGTTGTAGCGGCACTAGTGCCAACTTTTGCGGCAGGAACCATACGCCCATCAAAATGACGACGTTTTTCACTATCGCCATTTTCTTTTATCCTAGGGTTATGTTTGCGCCCATCGGGAACTGACGACGGCGCTTTGCCGCCGCTGGCTGCGGTTGGATTTTTAACTTCCGGCATTGGTTTGGTACTCACAGCTTCACGCGGAACGTTATTCCGGCGCTGACGTTGTTTGGAAAGATTTTTCAACGCAGCATTAGCGCCACCGGCAGGCTCATAACCAGTAACAATTTCGCTATCAAGTTCTAATTTTAACAGCCGCTCAATCGCCAATTGTAGTTTGACTTCTTCGGGGGCAACCAACGATACCGCATCGCCACTCTTACCGGCGCGTCCGGTTCTACCAATACGATGCACATAATCTTCCGGCACATTTGGTAATTCGTAATTAACTACATGAGGCAAATCAACGATATCCAAGCCGCGGGCGGCAATATCGGTAGCAACCAATACCTGCAACGAACCATCCTTAAATTGTGCCAAAGTCCGCGTCCGATTCGTCTGGCTTTTATTGCCATGGATTGCCAGCGCTGGAATTCCGCTGGTTTCCAAAAAAGCCGCCAAACGATTGGCGCCATGTTTGGTACGGGTAAAAACCAGCACCTGATTCCAGCTATGCTGTTTAATTAAGTGCGCCAATAAATTCCGCTTGTTGGCAACATCAACCGGATGGACTTTATGGGTAATTAACGGCACAGTTGAATTCGGGCGGCTGGTTTCAATTGATGCCGGATTGACCAAAAACTCTTGTGCCAATTTTTTAATTTCATCAGAAAAAGTTGCCGAAAATAATAAATTTTGCCGTTTAGCCGGCAATACCGCCAAAATCTTTTTAATATCACGAATAAATCCCATATCCAGCATCCGGTCGGCTTCGTCCAATACCAACATCTTAATTTGGCTCAAATCAACGGTTTTTTGCCCAAGATGATCAAGCAACCGTCCCGGCGTTGCTACCAAAATATCAACCCGGCTGCGCAGGCGCTTAATCTGTGGATTGATACTAACTCCGCCAATCATTACCATTGATTCCAGCGCTAAATGCTTGCCAAAATCAATTATACATTCTTCAACCTGCGCGGCTAATTCACGAGTTGGCACCAAGACCAAGGCGCGAACCGGCGGGCGACCACTGGATGGTCCTTTGATAGTTTTATCGCTTAACAAGTGCATTATCGGCAAAATAAACGCCGCTGTTTTGCCGCTGCCGGTTTGTGCCGCCGCCAAAACATCACTACCGCTCAAAATCGCCGGAATTGCTTGTTGTTGAATCGCGGTTGGTTCGCGGTAGCCCAATTCGGCAACCGCTTGACCTAGCTCTTTGGCTAGTCCTAATTTGGTAAATAACATATTTGTCCTTAAAATATCAACTAAACCCAGCCATCATTAAGCCAAGTCGTCCAATAGCCGGCACTGATAAAGGCCGCTATCAATAATAATAAAATGCCAACAATATAACTTTTGCGGGCAATCACCGCAATAGCCAAATAAAAGGGATAGATTCCCAAAACATAGCGGCTATATGACCATAGCGAGCCAGCCGCTAACGGAGCCAATAGGCAGACTGCCGCAAAGGCTGCCTCTTCATAATATTTATCCCAGACCAAGATTATCAGCCATAGCGGAACTAAAACTAGAAATAAACGATCATGCCCTACTCCGGAATGCCAAGTTGTCAACCATGACTGCAATGGTTCTGTAAACCAACTGGTTCCTAAATGTCCCCATGCGCTTTGAATATGATAAAACGCCAGCGCATCTCCCATTCTCAGATATAACACCAGCATAAAAACACCCAAGCCACAAAGAATCAGAACACTCTGCAACAATAACCACCAGATTTTTTTAGCGCTAAATAAGTTGCCATTGCGCCAGTAACTGATTATCAACGGCACAATCAACAAAAATCCGGTAAAACGGGTTAAGGCCAGCAAAAATCCCCACCACACAAACCACCAGTAGCTTTGGCGATGGAGGCAATAAAAAGCCACTAGCGAAATAAACAGATAACTCATATCCGAATAAGCCGCCATAAACCAGATATTACCCGGTGAAACCGCGATTGCCAATGGCAAAAATAGCGCAATTTGACGCTGAAATAAACTCAAGCCAATGCGATAGGAAACAATCAATGCCAACAATAAAAAGAGCTGATTAACAATAATCGCCGCCAGTGCAGTAGTAAATCCCAATAGCGTCACCGCCTTGGTTAACAGCGGAAATAACGGGAAAAATGCCCAATTAGCTTGCCCATTTCGCAGCGGATCGCCAGTTACCGTTTCGCGCATATAACCATGCTCAACAATATTTTTGAACCACCAGCTGTCGCCACGCATGACGCTATCAAGAAAGCTCAGACCGGTATTGACCATCTGTGACCATTCATAGACCAGCATTAATTTTGCCAAACAAAAAATCAGCAGGCATTCACCAAAGATTCTACCCCATGAGACTGATGGCTCAATCAAAAAACCATTATGATTAGATGATGTCATAAGCTAGATATCCACAGAATTAATTAGTATCCATTACCCGAATCCCGGTCGAATTATTAAAATTCCCGGTAAAATTCTGACAGCTTTTTAAACTACCGTCATTAGTATTGATCCCGCAAATCGAAACGCTGTCATCATTACTGATATACGCCAACGTCCCATTATTGCCAATCGCAAAATCCGATGGTGCATTAAAGCTGTCACCGGTTGCCTGACAATTATTTAGATTGCCATTGGCCGAATTAATTTTACAGACCGTTACATTATTAGCAACCTGATTGGTTATATACGCATAATTTCCATTTACACCCATCGTTATTGACTGCGGCGAAGAGAAATTTGATCCGGTATCATGACAATTATTTAAACTACCGCTTTGCGCATCACTAACACAAACCGTTACCGAATCATCGCCACTATTGGTAATATAGACGTAATTGTTATCCAAACTAAAATTAATATCCGTCGGTTGTGCCAATTCGCTATAGACAATAGTACAATTACTCAACGCCCCAGTGCTTGCCGAAACCGAACAATAACTAACTGCATCAGCTTTATAGCTTATTATATAGGCACCACTTAAACTATTATTAATTGCAATTGCAGTAGGATCATCAAAACCACTGCCGGTAGTTTGACAATTATTCAACGCGCCGCTATTATGATCCAACTGACACATTGAAATGGTGTTGGTTCCTTCATTGGTAATATACAGCACGTTCAATTTGTTATTAATTCCCAAACCACTTGGTGCATTAAAACCCGAACCAACCGTATCGCAACTATCAATAATACCGCGGACTTTCATTTTGCAGCGCGAAACTGTGGTGGTATTGGAATTGGAAACATAAACAAAACCACCACCCGAATTTTTTGCCGTGATTTTAGCGGGTAAAGTTTGGCTGGCGGTTCCACTATTCGGAATATCGGTTAAATTTGCTACTCGACTGGTTAACATTGGATGGTTATCGGTAAGCGTTAAGCGATCATAAGTTACCGTTTTGGGTGCAGTCAAACGACCCCAGATAAAACCACCACCAATTGCTGCCGCTAAAATTATTATTTGATATCTTTTTTTCATCACGTATTCTCTACTAATTGGTTCTCTTTAAAATCAAAAAATCTAATTTGCAAATCTATCTTGTTTTGAACTACATCAGACCTATTATTATCAAAACGGTACTGCCGCGTAATTAGGCTTTTATTTGTTATTTCATTATGTTTGGGGTAAATTAACCATATCTCAACAGTTTTATTTTCATCGTGATGATCGTTATATTTGGAGTAATAAGCAAACATTTGATAAAAATCAGCTTGACTCAAATCGCTATCCTGACCTATCATCTTCCACTTTGTATCAGCAATGACAATTTTATCATCATAACCCGTAAGCTTAATATCAGGTTTTAACCGCATTCTACCAGAATTATTGTTATTAACATCATAAATTAGATAATGCTCACAATGCTGCGTACTTACGACCTTGTATTGTTCATGCTTTCTCAAATAATCAGCAACATACGCCTCAAATAGTTTATTCATATCAAAGAATAACGCTTTTACTAAATTATTTCCCTGCTGCGTAACAAAGCTCTGCTGATTAAGAAAAACATTACACCACTCTATCGTTGTTTGATAATGGCTAAATAGCCGACTTTTATTCGCACTTAGAGCGTAATCCTGTTTATAGTTAACCGAAGCTGGAATATCATCAAAAATAAACAATGCCTCACGGATTCTTTTTTGTAGCGAAGAACGCGCAATCATTTTTTGTAAATAAACTAACGTCGATTTTATTAAGCGATTTTCAGGAATGTTTGGCAAATAATCCTCATACTGCATATAGCTTTTATGTAACAAACCATGATTCTTACAGATATTCTGACTAACCAACAATTTACCTTTGAAGTAATTGAGATTATTTTCCTGTAAAATATATTTGGAACGAATACCCTGCTTAATAACGGCATCAAGTTCATCAAGAAACATCGTTACAAATATTTCCAGTAAATGCATTTCTTTTGCCAGCAAATTTGCCGAATTAAAATTTTTAAACCGTGCATCTTTGAGAGTTTTAAGCATGTCTAGCAATAGTTGTCGAGCCGCTTTGATTTGATTGTCTGTATTTTCAAATGAGTCATTTTGCGGACGATATAGCTTTGGCAATATTTCAACTAATGTCCCATCGGCAAATTGAATAACTCCCACATATTGAGCAGCCTTTAGAGCATCTTGCTTATTCTTACGCGCTGGTTTTAGTAACCACGATTCTATATGCTGTTCATTATCAGTTTTAGCATTAATATCTTTGACAAAATTCGATAACGCATCAAAATTTGGTTGTGGTATCGCTTTGACATTAGCATCGACAAATGTCCTGTCGGTTTCCGCAACCAAATAGTCATGCTCAAAAATTGTGATTAATTTAGATTTCATCTCTCAGATTTATTCTCGTTTATTTTTTCATAGATTTTAATAAAGGCTTCTTTCTGTAATTTAGATTCTTTTAATTTATCATTAATCCGATATATTGTCTCATTGCCATCAATATCATCGCGATTAGTACTACCAAAAAAGTTGCCAACCTCTGGATCTTTCTTTATAATAAATTGATATTCTTCACCAATAACTTGATTATCTGCCAAAACTAAGCGGATTTTCCCCCAATTATCATAAAAATATTCTTGCAATAACGGGATTATTTTATTGGCAAAAACATGATTTAGTTCTGCTAGTGTTGTGACATTCATAAAATAAGCATGTCCGATTGTGTGATCACGATCATATAAATACTCAATTCGCTGGTTAATTGTTTCTAAAATTGATTTCAGGTTTATTCCTGCATCTGCGCCATTTTCATCTGAAATCTTTAAATTTTTAAGTAAATCAGGTTCTGGCATCATCTCGACAAAATCAAAGCGTCGCCGCAAGGCGGTATCCATTAAGGCAATCGAACGATCGGCGGTATTCATGGTACCGATAATATACAAATTTTTTGGAACAGAAAATTGGTCAGAATATGGCAAAGTGACAGTCATGGCTTCAGCGTTCCCAGCCCGCTTGCTCTGTTCAATCAGTGTAATTAATTCACCAAAGATTTTGGAGATATTCCCACGATTAATTTCATCAATGATGAGAACATAATTTTTTGATGTTGGTTTAATATTTTTAGTATCTTTGTCCTTAACGGATTCTTCTGCAAGAAAAACTTTAAGCAAATTATAATAATATGTATCTCGTTGCCTAGCATGCTTTATACCAAAGACTAGCCTTCCCTGCTCTCTTGAAGAAGAAAAATCACTACTATGCAGTATATAATATTTTAAAATTTGTTCAAGCTCATTATATTGCAACTGAATAGAGCCATTAGAGAATTTAGAATCTTCTGAAAACAATGTGATAATATCATCATCATAACCAGTAATATAAAACACCCCTCCTTGTGTTTTTCTAAATTTTTGCTGGTTTTCAATCGCTGAATCTAAAAAGCTGCTAAACCTATTTTTATAATTCTGCAGCTCATCAAATTGCTCTATTGTTAACAAACTATCTTCATAGTTTTTAGTTGCTTTATTGCATATTTTTTTAAATACACCATCGACAACATCATAAATCATCTCACTACCGGCTTCATTACCTTTTTTACCTACTGGAATTGGTTTAATGCCCTCAACAAATTCTTCATAACCATAACTTTGGTGAAAGGTGACAAATTCAATTTGTCCAGCTTTCTTTAATTCGTTATACTTCGGTAAGAGCTCATTTTTATAATCTTTATATTCCTCACCATCAGCTTTGAATTGTTCAATAACTTCAGGTTCAATAATTTCTAGCGCTTTTATTACTGAATTATAAGTTTTACCAGTTCCCGGTGGTCCATATAGTATTTGATTTAATGGTGTATTACTCATATTTGCCTCATGTTCTAAGCTTGTAGAGTTAGTGATATCAACATCTCCAATATTTTTAGGATATTGAATCGAAGCATTCATTTTTCCAAAAAAAGGCGTAATATCTTTTCCTAGTATTCCATTATATTCCTTAGGATTTATTTCGCCATCAAAATAGTATCTTTTTCCAATTATATCTGAACTAGTTTCCGGCTTCCCACTATTAGGGACAATAGTATTTTCATTAACTTTGTTCATTTCGGTTATTTTAATAATTATACGAGCTTTCTGATCTCTAACTCCAACCACATATTTAATATTTTTGACTTTAGTATCATCTATTTTCCATGCATAACGAGTCGCATCATACAAGTCTTGTTCACTAGCTGCATCAACATTTTTAATACTTTGGGCTATTGAAACAGCTATCACTTCACTTCTGATTTTCTTAAGAATTGACAAATATTGCTTATCCATTTACATTCCAACTCTTTGATTAGTATATCTATATAACTTATCAGCCCACTGCTCCAGCTTTTGGCACAGCAAGCTTTGTACCCCATTCACCATGTCAAACTGCTGGCGAAAATATGCATCGCTATTATCGACTACATGCAAAACATCAATAGAAGGCATAACTTTCAGCAAATTATCCGCGGATTCGAAATAACGTTTACGCACTAATGTTTCTGCTATGTCATGTCCGCCACGGGCAACCCGCATTGCAATCCGTTCCAGATTTAGTTCAATACTATTCAAGCCAATATAGTAGGCAAGCGTGTGATAGCCCTGAGCTTTAGCTGCAATAATTCGCTGCATTGTTCCGTGACCTGCTAAGGTACTTTCCAAACAAATATTCATGCCACTAGATAAAGCTTCATCATACATTTTAAGCGCTTGCTTGCCGGCCTCAATTTGGTAGGTCTTAGGAAATTTGGTTTTATAAATTCGATTTAATACATCTGGATCAATATTGGTTTGAATATCACTTAAATTAAGGTAATTCCGCAATGAACTTTTACCGCTGCCATTAGTTCCCAATAAAAATACCGCCAGCGGAATATTGTCATAATTCAACTGAATTTGGTTAATTATTTCCTGATTAATGACATGATTCATATTTTACTGATTTACAAAAATTTAATGGATTCCGTATCAAGTACGGAATGACAAACGAAACATTTAATAGACAAGTTCATTAAACACAGCAAAATAATTGGCAAAGGTCTTACCGACACATTCATAGTCATTAATAATCACCGGAACGCCGCCAACCGCGACTAGGGAAAAACACATTGCCATCCGGTGATCATTATAGGTATCAATCGCCACATTGGGCTTAATTTCCGCTGGCGGAGTAATCGTTATTGAATCTTCAGTATAACTGACTGCCGCGCCTAATTTGCTCAATTCGGTATAAATCGCCAACAAACGATCGGTTTCTTTAACTTTCCAGCTCGAAATGCCGCTGATGGTGGTCGTGCCAGTCGCAAATAGCGCCACTACCGCAATCGTCATTGCCACATCCGGCATATCTTCCATATTAACACTAACCGCGTTTAATTTACCCGTGGCACGACAACGTATCTGGTTTGCCGAATATTCCACCACAGCACCCATTTGTGCCAATACCTGAGCAAAATTTTTGTCTCCCTGCAGACTATTGGCAGAGAGATGATTAATCGTGACATTGCCACTCAACGCGCCCATTGCCAAAAAATAACTCGCCGAGCTGGCATCGGGTTCAACGGTGTATTCTACCGCTTGCAAGCCATGACTCGGATAAATCGTAAACGCATTGGGTGCTAATTCCGCCGAATCAATCCCAAACATTTTCAATAACGCCAACGTAATATCTACGTATGGGCGCGAGATCAACTCATCATAAATTTTTACGGTAACTTCACGGTTCAATAACGGCATCGCCATCAGTAATCCGGTTAAATATTGGCTGGAAATTTTGCCACTCAAAGAAATCTCGTCAACGCCATTATCCACAAAAGTCGAAGTTTGTAATGGTGGATAGCCTTCATTCTCAACACAAGTAATTTGTGCGCCTAATTGGCGAAGCGCCGCTACCAAGTCTTTAATCGGGCGTTCTTTCATTCTTTGAATACCGGTTAGAACATAGCTTCCCGGTAACACCGCCAACATGGCAGTTAAAAAGCGAATCGAGGTTCCGGAATTACCCAAAAATAACTCCGCAGTAGCAACCGGTAGTTTTCCGCCACAACCATGAATTTTATAGCTGGAGCAGCCATTAGCAGCCTGAGAAATTTTTTCACACTGAATGCCTAGATTATTCAAGGCGGCTAACATCAATTGGACATCTTCACCGACATCCGGAACATTATGAATAATACTGACACCATTGGCCATTGCCGCCAACGGTAATACCCGATTGGCAATACTTTTTGAACCGGGCAAATCAAGAGTAGCATAAATTGGTTTGGCTGCCGCCGGCAACGCTATATTTGACATAAAATAATCCCACTAAATTTTAATCACTTATTTACGGCGCGTAATTCCACTGACATAAAGCACTAAGGAAATCAGAATATACCCGCCCAAGACAATGAAAAACGCCATGCCTTTAAATTTTATCAATAGCGCCACTGATAGCGCAATGAATAATACCGCAAGGGTTATTGTCAACGTACGACCAAGCCCCATCGCTTTAAAACTGTAAAATTTAATATTACTAACCATTAGCAAGGCGGTAATCACCATCATGATTGCCGCAAATAAAATTACTGTCGGCGAATACCACTGATATTGGACACTGCTTAAAATAAACGAAACCACAAAACCGCCAGCAATGGTTGAAGATAAACCCTGAAAATAGCGTTTATCAACGACATCTTTACGAATATTAAACCGCGCCAGCCGCAACCCCGCGCAAGCACAGAAAATAAAGCACACTAAGTAACCGGTTTTATCCAACGTATACAAACCCCAGCAATAAAGCATAACCGCAGGAGCCACACCGTATGCCATCATGTCAGCAAGGCTATCCAATGATGCACCAAATGGAGTACAGGCATTAAGTAAACGAGCGCTGCGTCCGTCCAGACTATCAAAAATCATCGCAGCAATTACGCCATAGGATGCGGCAGTAAATCTTCCGCCAAACGCCTGTGTTACAGCATAAAAGGCAAACATCATCGCCATTACGGTAAACAGGCTGGGAATCGCATATTTTATCTGTTTCAATTTAAACCCCTCTGCCAGCGCTTACAATAAAAATTTTTCAATCGCAACCACCACTCCGTCTGCGGCATTATCTGGTGCAATAAAATCAGCTACAGCCTTAACCTCATCACGGGCATTACCCATCGCCACCCCAATCGCCGCGGCTTGCAGCATAGTTTTATCATTGCCACCGTCACCACAGGCAAAGGTTTGGCTTAGCGGATGGTGTAATAGTTCACACAATTCACGCAATGCCGATGATTTATCAATCCCCGGTGGCGTAAATTCAATAAAACACGGTAATGAGCGGGCAATGGTACAATCCTGCTGAAACATTTTGCGGGCTAATGGCTCAATTTTATCAAGTACTTCCGGCTCACCCGCCCAAATTACTTTTGGTGTCAATGGCGGGAATGCATCAAAAACATAGACCCGACTATTATTTAGTTTACCTTCAAACGCCACTGCATCATTCATCTTGGTAGTTACAATCTGTTCATTGCTGTAGTAAATCGGTGATACCTCCGGAAATTCTTCCAACGCATCAGCCAAGCGCGCGACCACCGAATTTTGTAAAAAATGCTCTACCAAATATTTTCCACTCGGGACATGATAAATTGCACAACCATTATAAGAAATAATGTAGCCATCGGTTTTATCCAGATTGATGTCTTTTGCCAATTCCAGCATCCCAAATGTTGGACGACCACTTGCTAAAACTACTTTATTACCAGCCAATGCCGCTTGGTTTAATGCACGCAACACCATAATACTGGTTGTACCATCCGGACGGGTTAAGGTTCCATCAATATCAAATAACGCGACTTTTTTAGTCATAATCAAACTCCTTTATTTGCGGATACCGCTCAAGCAACCCCAGCCATCAAGGATTTCAGCAACTTCCATAACAAACCATTGACTATATAATGCCTTCATCTCTTCAATCTGGCTATCCAAAATTCCCGATAAAACAATTTTACCACCCGGTTTAACATATGATGCTAACGCTGCTGCCAACATCCTGAGCGGATTAGAAAGGATATTGGCAACAACGATGTCATATTGTCCACCGCTAAAACCATCTGGCAACGAAAACTCAACCGCCACTTGATTAATTTCAGCATTGGACAAGCTAGCTTCAATCGCCTGTGGGTCTATATCAACTCCACGTACCAATTTGGCACCAAGTTTCTTGGCGGTTATTGCCAAAATTCCCGAACCGCAACCATAATCCAATATTTCCAAAGTCGGATTAACCTGTTTATCCAAATAACGCAAACACATAAAAGTGGTTGGGTGTGAGCCGGTGCCAAAAGCCAGACCGGGGTCAAGAACGATTCCGGTAGCATTCTCATCCGGCAAATCATGCCATGATGGAACGATGTATAATTTATCACTGACTTTGATCGGGTCAAATTGGCTTTGAGTCAAGCGTACCCAATCCTGATCATCAACCTGTTCTTCCTGATAATCAAATTGCTGTCCCAACTGTTCTGTTGCCGCGCTAACCATCTGAAGAACATCGGCATCATCCGCCAAAAGCACGACAACCTTGCTGTTATCCCACAGTCCCTCAACTTCAAAGCCCGGCTCATTGAAAATCGGCTGCTCCAACTCGGTACCCTCGTACTGATCCTCAATTGCGACCGAAAGTGCACCCAAATCAAAAAAAACGTCGCTCAATTTTTCCGCATTCCGCGAATCAATATTAATAACTAACTGCTTAAAACTCATGCTTGCTCTTCATCTTTTTAATTAGGATTTTCACATTCTGTGATACATTTATTTAACTAATGTTACACACGTATCTATATTTTAGCGCTAAGGTATTGAATTTGACGATTTTGCGCACTGATTGTAAGTATAAAATCAGCGAGCCATGAGGGAAAACCAATAACTTAGCGCAAAAGTTTTTATCGTGCGAGACAAAATTGGATTTAAGAGAAAAAAGCACGGTAGCTACCGTGCTTTAATCTATTTAACCCGCTTATTTATTTCGTTCTTTTAAATAAGTTTCCAGATAATGGATCGACTGTCCACCTTCAACAAAACCGCGTTCACGCAGCATTTCCTGATGCAATGGAATATTGGTTTTGATACCCATAAACGATGATTCCTGCAAAGCTCCCAGCATTTTTTGAATTGCTTCATGGCGATTTTCACCGTGGGCAATTAATTTGGCAATCATCGAATCATAATATGGTGGTACGCTATAACCGCTATAAACATGCGAATCCACGCGAATACCATTACCACCAGCAAAATGACAAGTTTCAATTTTTCCTGGCGACGGAACAAAGGTAAATGGATCTTCGGCATTAATCCGACACTGAATTGCATGTCCCTTCAAATGAATGTCCGACTGCTTATAACGCAATTTCTCACCGCTGGCAACATATAATTGTTCTTTTACAATATCTACGCCGGTAATCATTTCGGTAATCGTGTGCTCAACCTGAACCCGGGTATTCATTTCAATGAAGAAAAATTCTCCATTTTCATAGAGAAACTCAAAAGTTCCAGCTCCGCGATAGCGAATTAATTTACAGGCAGCAACACAGGCTTCACCAATTTTTTTACGTGCAGCTTCGGTAATGCCCGGCGCTGGTGCTTCTTCAATAACTTTCTGATGCCGGCGTTGCATTGAGCAATCGCGCTCACCCAGATAAATTACATCACCATATTCATCTGCCAATATCTGAATTTCAATATGCCGCGGCTTGGTTAAATACCGCTCCATATAGACCGCCGGATTACCAAAACCGGCTTGCGCTTCACTGCGGGTAATTTCCAGCGCATTAATCAGTTCACTTTCCTGATGAACTACGCGCATACCACGACCGCCACCACCAGCAACAGCTTTAATAATCACCGGATAACCAACTTTTTTGGCAATCTTGATTACCTCTTTATCATCATACGGCAATTCGCCCTCAGAACCGGGAACCACTGGCACACCAGCCTTAATCATCGCTTCTTTGGCTTTAACTTTATCTCCCATGGTTGCAATCGCATCAGCACGCGGACCGATAAAAACAAAGCCGCTTTCTTCTACCCGGCGGGCGAATTCGGCATTTTCCGAGAGAAAACCAAATCCTGGATGCACCGCTTGCGCATTGGTAATTTCGCAAGCTGCAATGATTGATGGAATATTTAAATAACTTTGCGCCGAACGTGCTGGACCGATACATACGGCCTCATCAGCCAATTTTACGTATTTAGCATCGCGATCCGCCTCGGAATAAATAACCACCGACTTTATGCCCAACTCACGACAAGCACGCTGTACCCTGAGCGCGATTTCGCCACGATTGGCAATCAGAACTTTCTCAAACATAGAAACCCCTTCTGAGCTTAATTAGGCAATAACAAACAACGGTTGACCATATTCAACCGGGCTGCCGTCTTTAACCAAAATTTCTTTAATCACACCAGCTTTATCAGCTTCAATCTGATTCATTAATTTCATGGCTTCAATAATACACAAAACTTGACCGACTTTAACTTCTTGGCCAACGTCAGAGAATGGCGCAGATGTTGGAGAAGACGAGCGATAGAAAGTTCCGACCATTGGTGAATCAATAGTAACACCAGCAGGAGCAACCTCCGCCACAGAAACAGCTCCAGAAGACGCTTCAACTTGAGTTGTAACATTATGGATTACCGGCTGAGCAACAGTAACCGCAGGAGTAGTTACCACAGCCGGAGCAGGTACTGCACTGCTATAGCAAGAAACCCGCAGTTTATCTTCACCTTCGGTAATTTCAAGTTCAGCAATTCCTGATTCTCTGATCATATCGACAATTGCTTTAATTTTTTTGATATCCATTAGTTATTTCCTTCTTGATTAATATGCCGCTACCGCGGTTAAAAATTACACAGTTTAGCGTTGTTGAATAAAACTTATTGCATAATCCAATGCCGCCTGATAACCGTATGCCCCCAAACCACAGATAACCCCCGTGGCAACATCTGATAAATACGAATGTTGGCGGAATTGCTCACGTGCATGGACATTGGAAAGATGTACTTCAATAAAAGGCAGTTTTACTGCCAATAACGCGTCGCGTATCGCGACACTAGTATGAGTATAGGCCGCCGGATTTATGATAATGAAATCAACAGGGTTAAATAAACACTCCTGAATGCGTTCTACCAACGCACCTTCAAAATTGCTTTGCATAAAATCCAGTGCGCAATTTTCAGCGGCAGCTCTTTGTCGCAAATTATTTTCTATATCCGCTAACGTCAAAGCACCGTAAATCTCCGGCTCACGCTTACCCAGCAGATTAAGATTTGGACCATTAAGTATTAGTATTTTCATAGTGTAAAATATCAATTTAAAATTCGCCGACTGGCAAAATTAAGAGTATATTTTACATGATAAAACCACTTAAAGTGATTAATTTTGTCATCTGCTAGACCAGCGTTCAATAAAAAAACTAAATTTTAGTTGACGGCGCAGGCAAATTTCTATTATTATATTGACTTATTAAAACAGATTTTTTAGGGCTTATACCCCAGGCAAGTTAATCTGGAGTAAAGCAAAGTTACCATTTTTTGAAAGGTTATCAAATGGAAAATATTGAAGCTAAAGTTAAGAAAGTTGTTGCCGATAAATTAGGTATTGATGAAGCAACAATTAAAGATGACGCTTCTTTTATTGAAGATTTAGGTGCAGATTCTCTGGATACAGTAGAACTAGTGATGGCTCTGGAAGAAGAATTCGGTTGCGAAATTCCTGATGAAGATGCTGAAAAAATCACAACTGTACAAAAAGCTATTGACTACGTTAAAGCTCACGTATAAATCAGTTTGATTTTAAGAGACATACGGTTTTTACCGTATGTTTTTTTGTACCTAATCAATTAAGACATATTAATTGGTCGCAAATATTTCCCCTGCATAAAAACTATTCCGGTAAAATTACCGCTGCATCTGCTAAACCTATTGAAAAACATTCCAATTATGATAAAAACCGACAATATTACAACCAGTGAACCACGACTGGCGACGCCAAAAATAGCTAGCACCAATGAAGAAATTCTGGAGCGGGCGCTACGTCCCAAAGAACTAGCCGATTATATTGGTCAGGATAAAATTAAACAACAGCTGGAAATATTTATCCGCGCCAGCAGAAACCGTAGTGAAGCACTTGACCACGTCTTATTGTTTGGTCCGCCGGGACTGGGTAAAACTACCCTCGCCCATATCATCGCCCGGGAGATGGGAGTTAACCTCAAACAAACCTCCGGTCCGGTATTGGAAAAAGCGGGTGATCTTGCGGCTTTATTGACTAATCTGGAAGCCAACGATGTATTATTCATCGACGAAATCCACCGCATGTCGCCGCTGATTGAAGAGGTTCTTTATCCGGCACTGGAAGATTTCCAGCTTGATATCATGATCGGCGAAGGTCCATCGGCGCGCTCAATTAAAATTGATCTACCACCGTTTACTTTGATTGGCGCAACCACTCGTGCCGGAATGCTGACCAACCCGCTCCGCGATCGTTTTGGAATCATATCTCGCTTGGAATTTTATACTCCGGCAGAATTATGTGTAGTGGTAAAACGTTCGGCGCGCTTATTGAATATGAATATCAGTGAAGATGGCGCACTGGAGATTGCCAGCCGTTCACGCGGAACGCCACGGATTGCCAACCGTCTGCTACGCCGGGTACGTGATTATGCGGAAGTCAAGCATAATGGAATTGTAAGCCTTGAAGTAGCGAATCTGGCGTTAAACATGCTTGATGTTGATGAATTGGGGCTGGACTTAATGGATCGTAAGCTGTTAACTGCGATCATTGAAAAATTCGATTGCGGGCCAGTGGGATTAGATAACTTAGCCGCAACTATTGGTGAATCCGGTGATACCATTGAAGATGTAATTGAGCCGTATTTAATGCAAAATGGTTTACTTCAACGCACTCCTCGTGGTAGAATTGTGACTAATCATACCTTACGGCACTTTGGCTTTAGCCGTGAAGATTGATTTTATTTAATATTTTGAGAGACTCGTACAATTATATGAAAAAAATTTCAACTAAATTAGGTGTTATTTTAATTTCTGCCAGTCTGATTTTCGCTGAAAACGCTTTTGCCGCCCGAATGGGAAAATCCCGTTCGACCGGAATGCAGCGCTCGGTTAGCACTCAGCAAGCGACCACCAGCAAAACTCAGCCGCAAAGCGGTTATGCCCAACAAGCACCAGCTCAACAGCCACGCAGCGGAATGTCATCATTGCTGACCGGTTTGGGCTTGGGTGCATTAGGCGGCTACCTGATGGGTAAATCAATGAATTCACACAATGAATCAGCCACACAGCAATCAGTTGCAAGCAATGAGAGCGGTATTCCGTGGGGAATTATTGGTATTTTAGGTTTATTATTGGTTATTGGTTTAATGATCTTCCGTCGTAAAGCGGCAGCGCAAAGTGCAAATAACAGTGGTTTTGGCGGATTACAACAACCGGTAAATAATAATTTTGAAATTCCTAATATCCGTCGGGACAATAGTAATGCTGCTCAAACTACCACAACGGCTGCCGGTAGCGGCGCTAGTCCGCAAATTAATCCGCTACAAGAAAAAATGGTCGATGGAATTGAAGTTCAATATTTCTTGCGGCAGGTAAAAGGAATGTTTTTGCACATTCAAAGCATGAACACTCCGGAAAACGTTTCGGAAGTCGCTAAATACATGACACCTGAACTATATAACGAATTACAGCAATCAATTAGCGCCAATGATTTTGTCGCAGATTTCCCGCAATTGGATTGTCAATTATTGGAATCTATTGCTGAAAACGGTAATTTTATTGCTTCGGTTAAATTTTTTGGCAAGGTTAGCGATTCGCCAAATACTCCGGTTAGCGATTTCGCTGAAATCTGGAATTTTATCAAACCGGTTAGTGTTCCAAATGCGCGGTGGATTGTTGCTGGAATTCAGCAAGTAAATTCAGTAAATTAATTAGAACTTACGCATTGACAACAGATATGATATTATGATTAATGTTACGAATACGTCTTGGAACTTAGATGAAGAAGAAAAGCAAACCATCAACTGCAAAATGCAATGTAGAAATTTATTGCTCATATTTGATGAGTGAACCGAATAATGCAAGCTGTTTAAGATTGTCAGAAATTATGCCTGAAATATCACACGATAGTGTAAATCGATTTTTAAACCGAGAACGCTTCAATGGTCGTGACTTGTTTAATGAAAATAAACATGAGCTTGACTTGATAGGCGGGGTATTGAGTGTTGATGATAGTGTATTGGATAAACTG
>JBPOJK010000127.1:0-3899 GCA_052033675.1 Pseudomonadota bacterium | reverse complement strand
CTTGGCTCAACGAGTATTGAAAAATTCTTTTTTGTCTTAAATCAAATGGCAAATCTTCAATTTTTCCATAATCTGTATTGAGTACACAAATTATTTTCTCAGGACCTAGAGTATTAAATGCATAACCAAGTTCAAATAAAACATTTGGATTTGGTGTTTTTCTTCCATTAAAGTTCATGTTTATTATGGAAATATCTGCAATAAAAATTGTACTTTCTTTGATCTTTTGAAAAATAGTATTTACGATTTCTGGTGTTCCGACAATTCCACTTGTATCTTTATCGATGGATAATTCAACAAAGACTTCATTTTTTATATCTTTAATCGCATAGTTAATAGCATTTTCAATAAAACTACGATTTGTTGAGTTAGGTAAATCAGATTGCCATGAATAAAAAATTGTTTTCTTCATTCTTTTATCCTAACTTACTAGTCATTTGTTCGTAGAGGGTAAATAGGTGCTCAAGGCGTTCTTCGTCGGAGGCAAATGGTTTAGGGCGGTAGCATTGCTCAATAGCAAGGTCCAGGTTATGGTGAGCTTGGCGCAAGCCATCGGGCATTTTGTCTGGATCGTATAGTTCGGCAAGAGTTTTTTCGGAGTGTTTTTCTCGCTCGTCCAAAACATCAAAAACATACATTTCAATACGTTTTTTTTGATCTTCACTGATATTTGGAAATGGGAATGTGTTATAACATAATGTTGATGAGTAACGGATACGAGTTTCTAATCTACCAGCAACAGCTCTAACCCAAGCCATGTGCATTTTTGATGAAATAACGCCAAATATCCACGGTTGGGGATCGTAAATAGCAAAGTTTGGGTCAATAATAATCGTTTGATTATCTAAAAATCCAATTGGGATGTATTCTCTTCTTTCTGATGATACAGTCGGTAAGAATAACGCAATTTTGTCTGCCAATTTCATTTTTAAAAATTGATGTGGTTTGTCAGCAGGGTTTGCCACGCCGCTTGTAACCTCTCGTTTTAGCCGGTAATTTTTTACTTTATCTATTCGTTCTTTGATTGGTGGAATACTCAAAGCTAATGCTAAATCTTTATCAGGTATCCACAAACAATATTTTTTGATGCCGCGTAAAAATTCGGCAGCACCCATAACTGGTTTGATTAATTTGTCCGCCAGAGGGTAAGCGTTGATAATTGATGTCGCTTCAACAGGTGATAATAGCAAAAACCCGTTATCTAGTGCTGGATTAGTTCTGGTAATTGATGGAAAACCAGATAATGGCGTATTTGCTTTGTCTATAAAAATATTATTACCCGAGGTAAGATACCCATTAATATGAGTAACCATCGTCTGGTTATATTCATTGTAGATAATTTTCTTTTTATCACCAGAGCGCTGTAACCCAATGACTACAACCGTAACACCGGCATTGGATTTAGCATTATTTGTCCATTTAAATGATTGATGGGCAAATCCGATTTCAATGTTTAGGTTAAATATATTTTTCCAGATGATGGGCATTTGTTCACCTTGGCAAATTGAATTGGTAGATACAAATGCAAGTTTGTTATTAGTATTTTGAATATAGCTTGCACCATTATAAAACCAGCAGGTAATATAGTCCAAACTTTTGTGACCATGCCAGCTTGACAACAGGTACGCTATGTCATTTCTGTGTATTTGCTCTTGGTAACGAGCGCCCAAATACGGAGGATTACCCAACACATAAATTTCATCATTCGGAGTTTTGGGGCAAACTTCCTCCCAATTAATCCGGCAGGCATTGGCACAGACGATATTACCGCTATCTTTAAGTGGCAACGCTGGGGCGGTGCGTCCAAAAGTTTGGTTAAACACCATATTCATCTGATGTTCGGCTAGCCATAGCGATAGTTTGGCGATTTCATGGGCAAAATCATCAATTTCAATTCCGTAGAAATTATGCAGGTGAATTTGCGAAAATTGCATTGAGGGTTTACCGGTTAGTTCATCAATCCGCTGCATGATGTCGATTTCCAGTTTGCGCAATTCCTTATAGGCGATAATCAGAAAATTGCCCGAGCCACACGCCGGATCAAAAATCTTGATTTTACTGATTCTGCTTAGTAGCTGTTCAAGTTTATTTTTGCTGTCAAAAACCTTGTTAAATTCTTCCTTGAGATCGTTTAGAAATAACGGTTCAATCACTTTCATGATATTGGGAACCGAGGTATAATGCATGCCCAGTCCGCTGCGTTGTGCACTATCAACCACCGCCTGCATCATCTAACCAAAAATATCCGGATTGATTAACGACCAGTCAAGTTCACCATTATCCAGGAGTAATTGGCGTGATTTACGACTGAATTGCGGAACTGGATAACTATCGCGGAATAAGCCGCCATTAACATAGGGAAATTTAGCGATATAATCAGCGGTATTATCGCGGTTTGCCTGATTCATTATGCTAAAGATTTTATTCAGGTAGTTATGAACATCCGAGCCATCGGCGTGGGTATAGTTATTTATCGCGTTGGTAAATTGTTTGGCTTCAAAAATACCGGTATCTTCGGCAAAAAAGCAGAATAACAACCGCGACAAAAATACATTCAGGCTGTGTAACTGCTCTTTGCTGGTTAATTCCGGATTATCTTTGCGTATCTCATCAAAGAGCCTTGCCATTTTCTCAGCGGCTTTAACATCGGCAGGATTTTCACCCTGATAAGTGGCTTTTTCCATCCCCGCCCACGGCAAAAAGAAATCAAAATAATGCGGTAGTTCCTCCAGTTTTATATCCAGCGTATCGCGGGTTTTGGCATCCAGCGCGAGTAATTGGTTGAAATCGGTAACAATGATAAACCGTGGATCATTTTTCACGGTTTGTGGATTATTTCGGATATTCTCAATGGTTTGGTAGAGTTCAGCGGTTGCGGTCGGCTTAAAATAGAGTTTCTTTTTCCAGAGAATTTCACCGGTTGTTTTTGCCAGATTTAATGTTCCTTTTTGCAGGCGGGTAATCGATGCCCGGGGCAGGTCATATGCCAGCAGGAAGTCATAAATAAAGGTTTCCGGATTGATTGTGGTTGTGAAAAGATTTAAAACATTTTGTTCGATTTGGGTAATATTCATCTATTGTTGCCAAGTGCAAGGGTTTAATTTGATATTCAACGGTATTTTATTGCCTAATTTTACCACATTATATTATTAGAACATATGCTTATCGATGCTGCAAATGCTCGGTTTTATACGTTTTAGCGCTGGCTGCGGGCGTGGCGGGTTTTGCTTGCAAAACTGGGATTCAGCGCTGATTAATTATACAGGCTTAGGGTTATCCTAAGACTGTATTTCTGGGTAGGATTAATTTATAACTCGCTGCATTTCAGTATCAATGATCTGGCTGCCGTAATCCTTGCGGATTTGTTTCATTGATTTACTACCGCGCTTGTAATTAGTGATATTGATTGTTGGACTCCAATACCATGATTTTTTAGCTCCTGAGAATTTAAAACCTAAATTGCTGATGGTTTCTTTATGTGGGTAGGTATTACCAGATAGCCATACCCAATAACCGCAAACTTCAATAATAACTCCATGTAATGTTTTTAAGGTATCCAGAAAGCTAAAATCAAAGCTTTGCGCAGATTCGTTATCATCCTGATTAATATCTAGCGTTTGATTGGTTTCAAAGTATTTGCATAACTCAGCAAAAGCCGTATTAATCAACTGCATCATTTCAGTATTGCCGCCTTTATCCGGATGATTGGCACTGGCTAACTTTCTATAAACCTGCTTAATATCGTTTAACGTATATTGACCATTTTCCAGACTAAAGATAACGATTGCATTTTGTAATTTATCCATTTTTAACTACTCCATAAAAACACATCTATATTTAGCGCCAACGAGCGCTACCGCTATTTAATTAAGCCGAACCAATAATTACGGTTAAGGGGG
>JBPOJK010000122.1:0-5048 GCA_052033675.1 Pseudomonadota bacterium | reverse complement strand
TATACTTTATTGAAAATACCTGAGGGGGCAAGTTTTAATATTTTATTAAATTATGGAATTAGTTATGTTTTGGCATCAGCGATTGGCTTAGTCACGATGGCGCTGTTTCCGCGGGTGTATTTCTTTCGGGTGTGGCTACGGATTGTGCAGGCGACCTTGCATGAGTTTGAGCAGCGGTTTATGTTAACCGCCGCCGGAACGGTACCGCTGGGAAAATTAACTTTTGTTCATTTTGTCCAAATGTATGATTATACTCCGCGCTTGTCTTACCGCGAACATGGACTTTTTGCGCGGAAAGTAGCATTATTATTGGTGGCAATTTACGCCTTTACTGTAGTTACCTATACCAAAATCGAACCAATCGATATCGGTAAAATCTTTGAATTGGCGGGTGCATGTAAAAAAATACGCGCGGCAATGGATAATTGGCAGCCGATAGCGGCCTTTGATTTCAGCTCTGAAAATTTGAATCCGCAGCTTATCCAAGTTTATAATAATTTGGAACAACTTCGGCGTTATTGGAATCGCGCATGTTTAAGCCACTAGATGTTTTTACCCGCCGCTATTTGCAAATAACCACAGCGTTTATGCTTTTTGTGTTTATTGAGCAATATTTTCACATTCCACATGCAGTATGGATTGTTATTACCGGCGCAACGATTTATGCTGGGTTTAATCCCGGGACGGTTTTAAAACGAGCCTACTGGCGGTTTAGCGGAACCCTAACCGGTGTATGTGCCGTAGCGATAATGTGGTATATCATCCATTGGGATTATCGAACGGCGATTGTTTTTGCGGTCTTGATTTGCTTTGCGATGGTGTTTTTTCTGGGTATTCCGTACAATTATTATATGATTATCGCTACATTGTCATCCGATATTGCGGTTGAATGGGGTAATACCGGTCATTTTTCATTGCAGTATTATGTGGTGGATCGGGTAATTTGTACTTTAATTGTATTTGCTATTTGTCTGGTAATGGAGCATCTATGGTTTGGGCGGAGCAATTTTACACTGCTTCTATACCAGCAAACTAAAAGGCAGTTACACAATGAAATGCGAGAAGTTTCTCTGCGGATTGATCATATGCACCTAAGCAAGGCTAATTTGTTGCGTTTTGTGATTTCCACGCGGCGGAAGATGGAGCAGATTACCATACTGACCAATGATGCTATCTACGAGCGCGACGAAACGATTCGTGATGATCCGTTTTCACGGCAAATGGTGATCCTATTTCGTCAAGTCGTTAGCCTGTGGTACGTCAAAAAACATGATAGTACCAATCTAAAATTAATTGCCGGTTTGGAAGAAAAAATTCACGGTTCGTTTAATCTTCCGCCACGTCAGTAAGAGAGAAAAGAGTATATAATGCGTAAGATAAACTGTGGTTTGACAATGTTGTTGATTTCACTGGGATTGATTTCCTGCTCAATGATTTATCCACAATATGATAAACCTGTAATCGATACACCAACGAGCTGGGCAAATATGAATGAAGCCTTGAGTACGGAAAGCAATATTGCCTATACTGCGTGGTGGCAGCAATTTAATGATCCACTATTGAATAAGTTGATTGAGAGTGGCTTATCGGTTAATAACACGGTACAAAAAGCTTATGGTAATCTAGAACTGGCGCAGGGACAATTAAAAGCGGTTGAATTAAGTTGGCTACCATCTTTAACCGGCATGGCGGGTTATTCCAGTAATCCGGCATTGGGTAATCCGCAAGTATTTTATGGCGCGATGCCGGTGTACGCGTCGCTTAATATTTTTAATTTGTTGGCGCGGCAAAAATCTGCTGATATCAATGTTGAGGCGGCAAACTATGCGGTTGAAGCCACCAAGCTGGCTTTTATTGGACAAATGGCAACCGGCTACTATACTTATATTGCCGAAATCGAGATGTTGAAATTATATGATAACTATCTACGCGATTTGCAAGAAATGCTGGATATCCAAAAAGATGACTTTGCCGGTGGACTTAATTCGCAAATTGCGGTTAAAGGGCTTAGTGATCGCTATAATGCCGCATTGGCCAATCAAAAAATAATCCGCAGCAATATCCTTAAATCACAAAATGCGCTACGCTATTTATTAAATCAAAACCCCGGTGGAGTTTCTGGAGCTGCCAATTTTGGCGGACTTAATACCGTATATGCCAACTTCGGCTCTAAGCCAGCGACGGTATTAAAAAATCGTCCGGATGTGGCGCTGGCAGAGGCGCAATATCGGTTGGCGGTACAAAATGTTGGTGTTGCCGCCAGTCAATTGTTGCCTTCGGTGCAGTTGGATTATTTTGCTGGTCAGGTTGATGTTGCCCAATCAGGATTACCGAACGGGATTTATGGTCCGTTATCGGATGCTTATGTTAATTGGTCGGTAAATCCAGCTGTATTTGGACAAATCAGTGCCTTATCCGGCAGCAAAAAAGTTGCTTATAGCAATTATGTTGATACGGTGAGAAAAGCATTGCATGATGTTGATAATGATTTGATTAACCACCGCGATGCCAATGAGCGCTATGATGATCTTAATAAATCATATTTAGCAGCACAGGATAAATATCGCTTAAACTATGATTTGTATCGACAGGGAATTATTGCTTATGCGGCAACCCTTGATGATAAACTGGCGGTTGATCAAGCGGCAATCGCGCTAAATCGGGTTAAATTGATTCAGATGATTACGCTGGTAAATCTGTATCAGGATTTAGGTGGTGGTTATCGTTATAATGAAAGCGCACCAGTAGCGGCTAAATAATTACCGTAGCAAATAAATTACTATCTGCGATCTTCTCATGCCTTAGAGTACATCATTCTGAGGTATTTTCCTTCCATTATTTCATCTTTATCGAAATGACTTACCATTTTCCTATCCAAAAAGCAAATACTGTGAGCTGTTCGTTAAGTTTTCCTTTGGACTTTGGTTAATTAGTCGGTTTGAATTTGCAAGATTAATTTTGGCATATATTTATATGCCATGATTAGGGGTTACACCAAGCGATAAATTGCCTTAAAATCTACTATACTCAAACAAATTCATCATCTGCAGTTGTTGCGCTGTTATTCACTGATAGTTGCAAACTTCACGACGTCTCGTCTAGATAGGTTATTGAATCTGATTGACTACACGATTATTTGGTAATGAATATCTTTAGGGGAACGAAAATGAATAACAAATTATTACAGTTAATAGTGGCATCAAGTGTTTTAATTTTGACTGGATGTAATAGCGGCAATAATAGCAATAATCAAAATAGTTCACCGGCAAACGCGAGCTTGGCAATGCGGGAATCTGGCGTGGTCGTTAATGGTTGGCCAAATTATATTGCCATGGGCGGAGTAACCAATACTGCTCCCGGTGTTGATGGTTTGGGCGGTTTTAGCAATCGTCCGGTAGATGCTATTTTTAAATATTCCGGTTACGATGGCGCTGGGGATATTAATCAAATTGTATTTCCAATTTTTACCATCAACACGGTTAATTTGGCCAATTCAATTTCTGTTGCCAATCAACACCGAACCAAACCGGTTATGGTCAATTATATGGCAAATATGAGTATTACTGCGTCCTTGGCTGATTTTTCGCAAAGCGCGATCACGGCACATTTAATAAACTTAATGATGGATGCTGCGGTAATGGAGGCTAACCGCAGTGAAAGCAATCCTTATCCCGGTTCGTTGGTGTTGGCACCGGATCTACTTGGCATGATGCAACAAAATTCGGTTATGCCGGTACCCAGTGGGTTAAATTCAGCATTGAAAAAAGCCGCGTGTTTTGTCTCCAGCAAATTCCAATATGGCAGCTTTAATGGAACTCCACTCGAAATTGGTTATTATATGCGTGCGCAGGGTATGGGCTGGTTTGATGTCAAAACTTATTGGGAACTTTATGCGCCTGGTTGGCTGGCAGCTTGTGATACTGCTAAAATGAATGTAACCGTTCCAACCTTTAGTGAGAATTTTGGCGGTTGGGCGCAGGCCAGTGGTTGGGCAATCCGAACTTTTGGTTCGCATATTAGTTATGGCTGGCAAGAAAATATTTGGGCACCGGGCAGCTCATGGTGGATACATCAGGCAAATAGCGAAAGCACTGTTGAAGCTTTGGCATCAAATTTAGTAGCGGAGTTTATCCGGAAACTGGGAATTTATCAGGCGCCGTATCAACCGGATTTTATTGTCTTTGATCGCTGGGAGCGGGATGATACGATTGGTATTGCGTCCGGTTACTATTATAATGCGCGTGATTGGGAGAACTTTATTAATTTTAGTGCTCAGGTCGGTAAAAAATTAGGTAACATTCCAGTGATGTTATGGCAGATTCCGGGTGGGCATTTGCAGGTAACCAATGATATTGATACCCGTAGCGGCATGTCTTCTTCCTTTAGCAATTATATTTTTGGCGATGATAAATTGGGTGATAATTTGGCTAATCTTCGCAGTGATTTAGTTAATTTAAGCTTAAATTCCGCAATTTATAATTGTGGTACTGCGTGTACTTCCAAAGCCTATCTGAATGCTAATGGCTATAAATGGAATCAGGATAACGGCAAACTCAGCGAATTGGCAGCTAAAGGAATTTTTGCAATTTTATGGGGTGGTGGTAGTACCACGTCAGTCGGAACTTTTCCTAGTGATGATGGTGGCTGGTTGGCTGGCAAGATTCGTAATTACTACCAAAATCCCCAACCCTTAATAAGTACCTCGCCGCAACCAACCCCAAGTGCTACGCCAAGTCCAACACCGACAGTGAGCACCAGCCCATCACCGGTTCCGAGCCCAACCCCAAGTGTTGCACCAGTGCCAAGCCCGACTCCATCACCAGTGCCAACCGTGAGCCCTAGTCCGGTACCAACACAGTCACCGACTCCAGCTCCGGCAAAAACCGGTACTGTGACTATTACTATGCCAACAGTGGTAAGCGCTTACAACGGAAATCTACAAGTTCAGTTGTTGAACTCCAAAGCTTCGAATGCAGTAGTGGCAACTTACACTGTCAAACAAGGTGCTTCAGTAACTAGCGGCAACTTGCCAATCAGTGATAGTACCC
>JBPOJK010000175.1:0-19510 GCA_052033675.1 Pseudomonadota bacterium | reverse complement strand
AACTAATGAAACCAAGGTTATCGGACTGCTGGTGCGCCAATTAACAATATCAGCTTGCGCCGCCATTTTTAATAGGCGTGGGTCGCTGGCTGCACCCGATTTCATCAGTGGCGCGACACTATTAAATAACGGATTATAAATCACTCCTTGGTCGCTTTTAAATAAGGCCGCACCAAAATATTTTAGAACCAGCGGAAAAGTTCTCAAGCGAGTTAACGTTAAGCTGTTTAAATCCAAATTTTCCCACTCTTCGACACTACAACTTGAATCAGGAATAATTGAACATTGTAAGCCAAAAAATTGTTGATTCAATAATTCATTGATGGGAACACCGGCATAATGGCTGTAAGAGACCATTACATTTGCCAGCAATTCCGGCTTTAGCAGCACTCCCCAGAATGCAGTATTAATATTAAATTTATTATTGCTGTCACCAACCTGGTTGGTCAATAAAAAGGGAAACATTACCCCACTGAGATTATACGCACCCTCAATCGGCACTGTTTTAACCAATTTAATCCCCTGATTATTAATTTCGTCACGAAATTTGGCTTGCTGCTGATAAATCCGGCTAAACCACAGCGCGTAAGAGGCTCCCTCAGAATAACCGCTGACAAATAATGGCAATTTATCAGATTTGGCTAATTGTTGCTGCGAACGCAACTTTTCAACTACGGAAAGCAGCATGTTTTTGCCATCAACCACATTCATCTCCGGATAAAGGATATAGGGGTGCACCGCCCGATAATTATCACCCAAACCAATATAGTCCGGCGCAACCACGATATAACCGTTGGCGGCAAAAATTGCTGCCAGCATAATACTTTTGTAGTCACCAAAATGCAATGACGGTGCATTTAGTTTACCGGCAATCGTGGAATGAAAAAATAAGACAATCCCTTTGGGGTGTGTATATTGCGGCACTAGTAGTAAACCAGAGACTTTTTGCAGTCCATCCGGAGAAGGAGTCGTATATTTGAATCGTGAAAAATGAATAAACTGCCGCGATTCCTCAGCGGTTACACTATTAAATAATTTAGTTTTGGCAAAGACTGGGTTAATCGCGATCTGGATTTGATTATAGCCGGCATTGGGTTGCCCTACCCAGCGCGACTGCAGATATTGATAGCTTTCTTTAACCGCAGCAACGCTCATGGTTGATTCTAACGGACGGCTATTGATATAACTTTCGGCTTGAATATATAGTGATGAAGAAACCGTTAATCCGGTCTTAGCACTTGCACGTGGTACAAGAATAGCAACAAAGAACACAGCCAAGCACCAAATATATAATTTAGTCAAAGGATAATTTTTTATCTAACACCCCTTTTTGTTATTAACCAACTAACAGCAAAATCAACTAATGAACCTTGCGCAAAAACTTTAGATTGCGCCATTCCGACACTTCCTAATAGTATATTATGTTGATTGCATCTTTCAAATTCATTTCCAATTTGTGAAAAGAATTGTGTTGAGTAATCAATATCATTGTATTCTTTCCAGATTCTTACACCGGCATCCAGTATTGGTGCTCCGTATTGAGCTATTTGATGATTCCCGGCGCGCACCTCGGCAAGGTGCAACGAAGTACAAGTATTATAATCAGTTCCTAGCATTAATATTTTGCCATTTAACTCATTAATTTTACCCAATGGCGAACGATTGCCTAAGCCATAACTCAATGGATGACCTTCCGTTATATATTTAGCGTCCTTACCTTTTGCTACAAATGACAAAAGAGGATGATTACTCCGTAAAACATCAGGAAATTTACGGAATACCTCAGGGATAATCCCCATTCCAGATGTTGGCGTAATGTGTGGTTCAAATGCAGGCATACAATCTCGAATATTCTGAAACCAACTTTGAGGTACTGGAGGATTTTTCCATCCAACTGGGTCAGAATAAGATGGCGATTGTGCCGGCATAATCAGAGTACCGTTACTGCCAACTAAATTAAGCAACGCCTGAATAACCGTAACTGCACCGCCAACAACCCATCCCAAAGAACTCAATGATGAATGAACTAACAGTACATCACCATGAGTGATTCCTAATGAATGGAGATCACTTTCAATCATTTCACGAGTAACTGGGAATGAGTTTTTGACTATGCAATCACGTTCAGACATGGATCAAATTTATTTCAAACCCAGACGGGCAAATTTACGTTTACCAACCTGAACCACAAATTCACTACCGCGGCTTAGTTGCTGATTTTTATCACCGACTTTTTCGCCGTCAATCTTAACCCCACCCTGTTCAATCATTCGGACACCCTCACTGCTGGAAGCAACCAATCCAGCTAGTTTGAGCAAGGCTCCAACACCAATTGAATCAGCGCTTAATTCAACCATCTGCAACTCTAGATCTTCAGGTATCTCATTACGTTTGAAGCGTGTTTCAAAATCAGCCAGCGCCTTATCCGCCTCCTCCTGATTATGAAAGCGAGCCACCAGTTCCATTGCTAATTGAACTTTGATATTCCGTGGATTTTCACCATTAGCGACCGCCTGCTTCAATAACGCAATCTCTTCGGTGGTTTTTAATGATACCAAATCAAAATAGCGCCACATCAAATCGTCAGAAACGCTCATAACTTTGCCAAAAATCTCGGTTGCAGGTTCGGCAATTCCAATATAGTTACCCAATGATTTTGACATTTTATTAACGCCATCCAAACCTTCCAGCAACGGTAACATAATTACTACCTGCGGTTTTTGCTGATGGTCTTTTTGCTGCTCGCGCCCCATTAGCAGATTAAATTTCTGATCGGTACCGCCCAATTCGATGTCGGCTTTCATTGCCACCGAATCATAACCCTGCAATAGCGGGTACATAAACTCATGAATTGAGATCGATTGATTGTTTTTAAAGCGTTTAGAAAAATCATCCCGTTCCAGCATCCGTGCCACGGTTTGACTGGCTGCTAATTTTAACATTCCTGCTGCACCAAGTTCATTTAACCAAGTGGAATTAAAACAAATCTCAGTTTTTTGCGGATCAAGAATTTTAAAGACTTGCTTGGTATAAGTCTCGGCATTGATTTTAATTTGTTCCGGCGTCAATGGTGGACGGGTAGCATTTTTACCAGTTGGATCACCGATCATTCCAGTAAAATCACCAATCAAGAACATGATATGATGCCCTAAATCCTGCAATTGGCGCATTTTGGTAAGTAAAACGGTATGCCCCAAATGTAAATCCGGTGCCGTCGGATCAAAGCCGGCTTTCACCCGCAATGGGCGGTTTTCTTTTAGTTTTGCAACCAGTTCTTCTTCTAATAATAACTCATCCACACCTTTTTTGATAATTGCTAATTGTGCTTGAATATCCATTATTTTCCTCTTACTTTTGTGCGATTAAAAATTTTATCTCTAAATTAATTTAACAGATGTAACGCAAGTATTTATATTTTAGCGCGAAGTTATTAAGTTTGACGATTTTGCGCGCTGATTGTCAAAGTAAAATCAGCGTACCATAAGGAAAAATCAATAACTTAGTGTTAAAATCTTTATCATGCATCACAATTTAACTGATTGGCTGATGTTATGATATAGCTTTAGTGGGTGCCACCTGCAAATAGCGGGCATGCGAAAGCACCACTCCGGTAGCCACCGAAACATTCAGTGATTGGGTATTGCCAAACATTGGAATGCTCACCAGATAATCGCAGCTCTCAGCTACCAACCGACGGATTCCATCACCTTCCGACCCCATTACCCATACCATTTTATTATCCGGTTTAAAATCAAACAAGCTCACCGAGCGGTCGGCTAAAGTTGTTCCGGCGATCCAAAAACCATATTCCTTAATTTCGTCCAAAGTCCGGGCTAAATTATTCACTACCAACACCGGCAGATGATTAATTGCGCCTGATGAAACCTTAGCTACGGTAGCATTAATACTGGCGGAATTATCTTTGGGCAAAATTATTGCATCAACCCCAAAGCAATCACAACTGCGAATTATTGCCCCGAGATTATGTGGATCCGTAATACCATCCAGCACCACGATGGTTGCGGTTTCACGCTGATCCAATTCAGTTAATAGCTCTTTGAGCGTGGTTTTATTGGCAGCTGGCGCGGTATTTAACTGGGCAACAATCCCCTGATGCTTATTGCTACCACACAGCCGCTCTAGATATTGCCCCGTCACCATCTCAAGCGTAATTCCACGCTCTTGAACCAACTCTACTACTTCCTGAACGCGCTTATCCCGGCGCTTATCTTCCAAATAAATCTTGTCGATGGATTGCCCATCTTGCCATAATAACGGTGTAATACTATGAAACCCGTAGATTAAATTAGCTTTATTCATTTACTAAATCGCCTTCAATTGGTACGAACCATCCGCCTGTGGAATGCCCATCATGGTCATAAATTGCAATAATTGTTCTTTTTTATCCGGTTGAACTTTAGAATTCAGTGTCAAACTATTGGTAGAACCGCTACCGGTTACCGAAATCACCGAATTAGCATCGGTCGTCGAAACATCTAACGCCTGCGAGGCTAAGTCAACACTAACCTGATAACTGCCAATTGGATTTATCGGCGAAATTCCTGAACCGACATTATTGAGGGTTAGATTAACACTACCCTGCATTTTTTTACCGATTAGCAGATTATCAGCCGACAGGCGCACACTACCGGATAAATTTAATGTGTTCAAATTGCCCATAAACGGGGTCAGTTGATCAAGCGATAATGCCAGATTGACATTATTAACGGCAATACCGTTTTTAGTTAAACTCACTGCTGCAATTGTTTGATTAGAGGCGGTTAAATTTACCGTCACAAATTTTTTAAAACCAAATTTAATTTGCCAGCCAATCATGATAATCGGAACAACCTTTTTACCGACCTTATCATTGGCCTGCAGGAGCGCCGTTCCATTCCAAAAACTTCCCTGCTCATTAATCGTACTAACCCGGTTACCGGAGTAATGTCCAAGCATTGACCCCATAACCCAAGCTGGAGTATTTGCGATGAGACTAACAATAAACACCAGCGCTACCGCTGAATAAATTAAAATTTTACGTGTTTTACTCATTGTTGTTTTACCCAAAACGTCGCATTAAATGAAACATAGCCTGATTGAGCTTGGCGGATTATTGACACTTGTGATGGAAAAATTGCATAACTCTTGCGAAATTGATCCATCAACACCATTACCTGACTAAACTGAGCATTCGGTACATTAACCGTCAGTTGTCCACCCTGAATTAAGATATCCGGATTTTCAACTTGCAGTACCTGAGTAATATCACCTTTAATTTTATCAATACTGACATCATTAAACGAATTGGCATCAACCTGAGAAACGCTCTTATATGCAGCAGCTGCCTGCTTAGAATAGGTGGTAAAGCGGCTCAAGCCATTTACATCATTGGCAACATTACTTTTTAATGAGATTAAGCCACTAACTAAACTATAAAACACCAATACTACAATAAATACTGCCATCGCGCCAACTAATTGTTGCTCACGCGGTTGTAATTGCTGCCATTTATCTTTTAATAGCTGTAGTTTGGGCTCAATAATTTCTATAAATCTATCCAGATGCTTTTGCCACGGTAGTGGCTTTTTAGTTTTATTTTGCTTGTTGAACATTTCCGGCATCCATTCTTGAAATAATCTGTAAGCTTACCACCCATGCCGCATCCTGTAAGGAAGCCTGGGCACTATTTTGACTATTAGTGGCTGAATTATCATCAGCAATTCCACCACCGCCACTGGAGCTGCTACTGCTAGTTTGCGCCGCTTTATAGGTCTTGTAATCACTGATTGAAGCACCAATCCGCCGCGTGGCTAAAATTGTTTGATAATTACTGAATTGTGCCGTATCAAATTGATCGTTTAAGAAAATATCCAATTCATTGCCATTATATTGTACACCAATTATCGAGCTAGTACCAACATTGGGAACCGTCCGCAAAAAGACATCCAATAAGCTAACCATATCGCTTGGTGCATACAAGCCTTTCTGATGCTCTAAATCAGTCAATTTATCATCCACTTGCGGCAATAAATTAGCAGTATATTTGGAGTTGGTAACACTAACGATACCTTTTAAATCATTACCGATTTGGCTACGCAAACTCGATTGTTTGTACAATAAGTAACCCAAATTTAAAAACCAGTAAACCAAAAATATTCCCAAACAAATTCCAGTAGTTTTACCTAGCCGCTTTAACTGCAGCAGTGATTCAGGCTTAATTTTAAAATTAAAGCGCCGGCTTTTTTCATTATAAAAATTCCAATGAGTAACCCCATAATGTAACTCTTCATTGACTATACATTCGAGATGATATTTTTCGTTGATTAACTGAATAGTTTCAGGATTATCACAATAAACATTAATTTTATCTGGTTGATAATTTTCAAGCATTTGCCCGAGTAAGTCCGGCAACGGATGATTATCGTCCAATAAAAAATATTCATAAGCGGAAGTGCGGATAAATTTATTGTTACCATTTAAATAAACCGTCCACACCGGATCATTATAAGTTAGTAGATACGGAAATGGTTGAATAAATTTAACTTGTTTAACGTGTTCTGCCAACGAATTAAGCAAATTTTGATAAAACTCACGTTCCAAGATCGCAACAAATGAGCTACCTTCTGAAAGCCGGAGTAAAATTGGCTTGCAATTCTCAATATCTTCCGCCAGATATTCTTCAGTCAGACTTAGTAAAAAATCTTCATTAATCTTGCGATCACTAATGGCACCAAGTTCAACCGGAAGAATCGTCGCCAGTGTTGGCGCTAGATATATTTCAATATGCTCAAAGATTAACTCCAATGCTTGTGCGATACTTCCGTTACCAGTTTGTAACTCTTCGGGACCTTCGGGAATTTGCCATTGCACATTGGTTAAATCTTCATTATCAATAAAAATACGTAATATCGTCATTCAGGATGCTGCCATAAAATTTGCGGCCATTGGCCACTACGATTTTGCCGATAAACAAATGCTACCCAGCGAAATTGATCTTCATAATCATCAATTGTCACATGGATAGAAAAATAACTGGAACTAGTCACTAATCCCGCGGTATTAACTTGAATACCATTTTTAGCGGCAGATTGTCCAACCGGATTTAAATTAACGCCATTTTGTGTTAAAAAAGTTGTTACCGCTTGTGAATTTTTAAACGGCTGACTTAAACGGGCACTAACCATCCGTTGGGCAATTGCCATTGAAATACCGCCTTTAGCGGCGATCACTTCGGCTGGAGCAGTATTAACATTGACCGCTTGCCCAAAGCCGAAGCTTAAATTATTTTGCAAGTAATTTACCGCACTCTCGGCACTTTCCGCACTTAAACCATAACCATTTACCGGAATAGCCGTAGTATATTGCGCGAGTTTTTGGACAATTTCCGGGGTGGTTCCTTTAACCAAAATCAATTCCGACAAATCAACAAACGGTCGCCCTGCCGGACGATATGCCGGCTTACCCATTGTGTATTGCAACATAATATCATTTTGATTCACCGGTGATGCAATATAAAAAGCAATATTATACGCTAAAGATTGAGGTAAATTCAGATAACCTAATAACTGTGAAAACTGGGTTAAGACATTCTTATTCACTACCCCACGATTAACCAGATCATTAAGGTTGAATTTACTTTGCTCATCAATAACATAACCGCTCATGTAAACATCATCTAAAACTTTAGTTTTTGGAAAGGGTTGTGCCCAAATATCGGTCAAGGCATCAAAAGCCTGTGTTGCCCCGCTGGTTGCCAGTCCGGCGCGCCCAAAATCGACTGCGCTATAGGCAATTGAAGTTGCCTGCTCAATCAACTGGCGATTTTCCAAGCGTTTAATCATCCGATAATTGGTTACCGTTAAATTGGCAATAATAACCATTACAATTACCACAATTACCAACACCGTAACCAGTGCCGCCCCACGATTTTTAGTATTTGCCATCACACCGAGAACTCCCGCTCAATGCTTTCACCGGATTTTAAATTAAGCAATATTTTCAAACCTTTTGGCAACACGGTTGGGTCGCCACCAACCGGTGGCCAGCTATCGCGCCATTGATTATCTGGATATAGGTAACTTGCTTGAAAATTAGTTACATTATCAATCAATAAATCGATCTCAGGACGAGTAGCAATGACTCGATTAAGTACCGGCCACACTACCAAATATAAACTACCATTGGTGTAACGATAACCAACCCGTTTTGGCGGCGTGATTTCCTGTATCCCACTGCCACCGATGTAGCCGCTTAGCGTCATTTCTAATTGCGAGTCATAAATTCCAGTCAGTTTCGATTTGCCAAGAATCGCTGGTAAAACATTACCGTTTTCATCGCGTGCCACCAACGGAATAACCCGATTGCGACTACCACCTAGATTTGACATTGCCAGCGACAAATTGCCCCATTTATCCTGAGCTTTACCAGCCACTTCTTTAGTCGTTACCAAAGATGTCACAATCCGATAGGATACTACCGAAATAAAGGCAAAGATAATAATTGCCACCATAATTTCAATTAAGGTAAAGCCACGGAAAGTTGTTGGTTTGCTCATATCAATATTGCGATATAAAATTTACGGTTTTAAAGATAGTATAATTTGGCGTTTGCGCATCACTCATTGATATCGTAATTCTTCTAAAATACGGATTGGGCGTTTGTGTAACGGTTTCTACGACATTAAAAGTAACACCTGCCATTGAGATGGTCTTTTTTACTTCACCCAAGTCCGGATACTGACCAGCAATAGCTAGCGCATGATATTCATTTTCAGCAACCCAGGTTGCCACCTCACGAACAAAACTATCATGTACATCCTGAATAATCGTCCCAATTGCGCGAGTGGCTGAAGCAAGCACGATTGCAATAATCATTAATGCCACCAAACATTCAATCAGTGTAAAACCATTTTTTTTAGCCACGGGTTTAGTTTGCATTAATAAGAAACCTTGTAACGTCCACTCATATCGCCATCAATCCATGCCGAATAGCTATCATCTGCCACTTGTACTGAAATATCGCCATTATCGCCGCTAGGAAGGAAAAAAATCGGTTGTTTATCTTTTATTGCTACACCATTAACCAGCACCTGTGAAATCCTTAATTCTTTCGGCCAACCCCACGCCACTAGCCGCGAAATTGGTAGGTCATTCCATTCGCCATCGCGGTACTTTTTACAAACTATTGACTTTGGCGTTACCTGACAAGAAACGACACTACTGGTAAATACCGCCTCATCAGCTAAAATCGAAAAAGTATTGGCTATTTTCTCAGCATTTCCCTGAAAACGTGAATAACTGGGACCACCAACATTTAGCGTAACCACGGTAGTCATTACTGCCAAGAGTACCAACACAACCATAATTTCAATTAAGGTAAAGCCACTGTTTTTATTCATAGCGCATTTCAGAACAAAGGCACGAGTTTAAAAAACCCGTGCCCGATAATTTAATAGTAATAGATTACCAAATAGCAACTTATGTCTATTGCCAGCTACCGATCACCGCTGGTCCATTAGCACCCGCTGAAGTTGGACCGTCCGGACCATAAGTATAAACATCAATTTCACCATGTTTACCTGGATTTTCAGATTGATAATCATTACCCCATGGATCTTTTGGTAATTTTTCCAGATATCCACCGGATTTATAATTGTTCGGGATTGGCGCAATTGTCGGTTGTTGAACCAGTGATTGCAAACCTTGCTGATTAGTAGGATAACGCATATTATCCAACTTATACAGTTTAAGGGCGTTCATCATCGAAGAAATATCGGCTTGTGCCGCAACCCGTCTAGCATCGTCAGTCCGTCCCAGCACCCGCGGAACCACCAATGCCGCCATAATTCCTAAAATCACCAGGACTACCATGATCTCAATCAGAGTAAACCCAGCACGTTTTCTATTTATTTTTTGCATAACAGTAAGCCTTTCACTAAACAAACTAGACTGCTTAATCGATAATTAGCAGCCATTTTAGCATAATTATTTTAACTAAAGCTAAATTTTATAAGCCAAGAACATCATTCATAGTATAAAAACCAGCTGGCTGGCGCGTAACATATTCTGCGGCAACCAGAGCACCCTCAGCAAAACTTTTGCGATTGGTAATCTCGCTAGTTAAGTTTAATTCCTCACCATTCAAAATAAAACTAACTGTATGTTTACCAACAATATCACCGCCGCGTACTACAGCAAATCCAATTTCATCGGGTTTGCGGAAGTTATCAACACCATGGCGATCAAACACAGCCACCTCAGATAGTTTTTGCCCGCGGGCAGCAGCCACCGCTTCCCCCAACCGTAAACCAGTGCCAGACGGAGCATCTTTTTTATGGCGATGATGACTTTCAATAATTTCTACTTCAGCTTGAGGTAAATAACGTGTTACTGTTTCAACCAACTTGAATAACGCATTTACCGATAGACTCATATTGGGTGACATTAAAATTGGGATTTCCTGTGCCGCATCGGTTATTTTTGCCAGCTGTTCGGGATTAAATCCGGTAGTGCCGATAACTAAGGCAATTTTTTGCTTGAGGCACCACGTTAACAATTCCATACTAGCTTCAGGAATGGTGAAATCAATAACCACTTGCGCAGTAGTTGTTTCCGGAAACACTGTATAGTGTCTGGTTTTATCCTGTAAATCTTTTTCACTGACTTTAGTAAACGATAGCGCGTAACGCTGTGGCGATGATTTAATTATATCCGCAATTTCTTGCCCCATTCGTCCACTGGCACCATGTAATCCAACTTTTAACATTTCGCTGCTAGCTCCTATTTATTAAACGGCTGTCCAACTGATTCAATCGAATTCAGTAAGCCACTTGATTCAAAATTAACATTTACAATATAGCTATTTACCAATTTATCATTTTTGTAATCTTGATAGACATATTGCCACTGACTACTTTCAAACATAAATTGTGTTGTTGGATGCCCCATTACGTACACCACCTGATCCTTAGTCATGCCAACCTTCAATTGGGCTAATTGACCATTTGTAATGTAATTACCCTGCTGTACCGGATACATATATGGGAAGCGCCACTGCGAAAAATTAACCCCTGAACAACCGATAATTAATAGTGAAATAACTAGAGCACTTAGTGTGTTTTTATTTATTAACTTCATCAAATCTACCAAAAAATTTGCATAAAGCGCTATTTTACCCTTAAAATAGCAAACTTGTAGCAAATTAATCGGTTTACCTATTAACCGCAGAATCACTAAACCGTAAAATTATGCTAATTAGCTTTATAGTAGCTTCCGAGAAAAATAAAGTATTTGCTATTACAATTTGTTGGATTGGTTAAATAAACAATGATGAATTCACATGACTATCTAAAACATCTAAATATAAAAGTTACGCCACATAAAATTGCGATGCTTGAACTTTTCGAACGCTTTCGTCATCTTGATGCCATGCAGTCAATTAAAATCCTTGATAAACAAGGTATAAACATTAGTACAGCGACGGTTTATCGAATATTATCTGAATTTGAGCAACATCAAATAATTACTCGCCATAATTTTGGTAATGACCAAGGAATCTATGAGTTAAATAGGAATTCAGAACATCATGATCATCTTATTTGTGTGACATGCGGCAAAGTGATTGAATTTATTAATCCGCAAATAGAAGAATTGCAATTGCAAATTGCAGCAGAAAATAATTTCATAGTTAGTAATCATTACCTAAATATTTTTGGTACTTGTAAAGATTGTAATAGCACTATTAAATAATTATTGGTCAAGTATTATAACCATATGCTAAAATTTGCGGTTAAATTGTCAGCCGTTAATAAATTGTTCATCTAGTACACTAATAACGCTTTGACAAAATTAAACAAAACAAAACAAACTCCACAAAATGAACCGAGAAATAATTGGCAATGAAGTATCCGAATATTAACCAGATAATCGCTAGCGGCAGCAAGTTATTACACTTTTTTATTATTTTTTTTACCGCTTGGGGTGGAGCAAAAATTTGCTGGTGGTTAATTGACCCGCTGGGTTATAATATTCCGAGCAATACTTATGTAAGCGCCCAAGGTTCAGACGGAATAACCTTGGGAATTACCAATCGCGCTCCATTTGGGATTATCGTCGTCAAAAAAGAAGAAAAATCAGAACCTAGCATTGTTTCGCAAGTTAAAGTAACTGGCGTTTACGCTGGCGGGGCTAAAAATAGTATTGCGTTCTTATTAGTCAATGGCAAAAACAGTATTGCTATGGTTGGAGAGAGCGTCCTTGGCGCAACACTAACCGCAGTTAAACAAGACGGCATTATCTTACGTTTAAATAATCAGGATATTGCAATTAATGTCAATGGCAGCAATACTACGAACACAGCTAATACTCCAATTACCACATCTAACAATGCGGCACCACAACCGTTTACCCAACCAGTAGCGGATAATAATCAGCAACCACCAAGCAATCAACCGCCAACGGCAATGGCACCAAATAATAGTGGTGGTGAGGGTGATAGCCTTGCTGATAAGCGACGTAAAATGATTGAAGCATTCCAACGGCAAAATGCCAATGCAGATAACGATAACAATGGTGCTAATAATAATAGCAATAACCAACAACCGGCCAATTAAAAATAAAATCTCAAGGGAATCCGTTTAATGAATTTAACTTTAAAAAAATTATGCCTAACACTTTGCAGCGTATCGTTAATAGGCGGTGCTTTTGCAGTTAATCCCACTACGGCGCCAACTCCAGCACCACAAGCAACTAGCAATATATCAAATAATAGCGGAAGTTCAACTGCAACATCAGCAAATCCAGCTTTCAGTGCTACTTCAGATAATAAAATTGTACTAAATTTTGAAAATGCCGATATCCAAACCGTAATTAAGGCAATTAGTAAGCTTTCCGGAAAAAATTTTGTAATTGACCCGCGAGTTAAAGGAACTGTAAATATCGTTTCCGATCAACCGGTATCTAAAGCGGAAAGTTACAAAGTTCTCGAAGCTGCTTTGCGGATGCAAGGATTTGCTACTGTCGAAGCTGATGGAGTTATTAAGGTATTACCGGAAACGGATGCCAAAACTTATGGTATGCGTACCGACAGCATGGGGCAAAATCCTGGTGACCAATTAATTACCCGGGTATTTTCAATTGATAATGGTTCAGCAACTCAACTTGCTAACACTTTACGCCCAATGGTTTCACCAAATAATTCAATTTCAGTTTATCCAAATAGCAATGCGATAGTGGTAACCGATTATGCTTCGAATATGACCAGAATTGCCAAAATTATTAATGATTTACGCGTTACTAAAACTAATGATGTCCCGCCGGCAGTAATAAAAATCAAGTATGCAACTGCTGCTGATGTTGCTCAGACCCTACAAAGTTACTTAGGACAAGCGACTAGCGGTGCTGGTGGCGGGTCAGCTGGCGGTGATAATGGACCGGCAGTTTCAATTACCGTTGACTCTAACTCTAATTCTATTATTATTTCATCACGGGTTCCAGCTAAAATTGAAGAATTAAAGAAAATTGCTTTATCTCTGGATAATGAAGCCACCAAAAGCAATAATAATTTGCACGTAGTGTATTTAAAAAATGCTGATGCTGCACATATCGCCCAAGTGTTAAACATTATTGCTTCCGGTCAATCTGAACCAGATTTGGCTGCATCGCCTGCCTCACGTGCAGTATCGGATACTTCTTCACAGCTGTCTTCAGGAAGTAGTAGCGGTGGCAGTGGTTCTTCACCATTTGGCGGCAGTGGTAGCGGTGGTTCCGGCGGCGCGAAATCACAACAGAGTGCCAGTAACCGACCAACAACCGGTCAAAACAATGACAAAAATGCACCTAAGGTGTTAATTCAAGCGGAGCCAACAACCAATGCTTTAATTATCCAAGCACCGGAACAAGTTTATCGTAATTTACGAATGATTATTACCATGCTGGATGTTCGTCGGGTGCAGGTGATGATTGAAGCATTGATCGCCGATGTGAATACTTCTGAGCAGGGGATTTTTGGTATCCAATGGGTAGGAGGTGCTGGGAATAACAACGTTGGTGTTGGAGTTATTTCTAATTACGCTGGGAACGGTAGCAGTGCCAGTAGTTTGGTTACCTCTGCGATGGCTATTGCCCAAGGTGCCAGTGGCTCTAGTGGCATGACCAGTACGCCATCAATTCCAGGTGAAGTTTATGTCGGATTAGTTACCGGAACTACAACCATTGGTGGGCAAACCATCCCAACAATTTCAACGTTGGCGGATATGTTATCAGCCAATAGCGCTAATAATATTTTGGGTCGTCCAACCTTATTGACGTTAGATAATGAAGAAGCCTCGATTTTCGTTGGACAAAACGTCGGTATTCCAACCGGCTCATTCCAAAATAGTGCCGCAGCACCGGGAAGTATCTCAACCGCCAATGCCCGCCAAGATGTCGGAACTGTTCTTAGAATTAAACCACTAGTAACTCAAAGCGGCTCAATTCAATTATCGGTATTTGAAGAAAATTCATTGGTTGACAATACTGGTTTGACGGCTCAACAATTATTACAAAACGGTCCGAATTTCAATAAACGTAATATTAAGACCCAAATCTTGGTTGACGATGGGCAAATTATTGCATTAGGCGGTATGACTCAAGATCAAATTTTGATGCAAAATAATGGAATCCCAGTGTTGAGCTCGATTCCATATTTAGGCTGGTTATTTAGCTGGCAAAGTCGCTCACATGTTAAACAAAACATGGTTATCTTCCTACGCCCGGTAATTATTCGTAATAAAGACGGTTATAAAGCACTAACCAATCAACGTTACAGCTATATTATGGGTCAAGAGAATATGATTCAAGCTAAAGGTAATCTATTGTTCCCACAAATTGATCCAGTCAATTTAGAAAATCAAGTGCCATATGATAACTCTATTCCACCGCAAGATGTCAAGAACCCGATAACTCCAATAGTAGATTTGCGTTCAAGTGCAGTGCAAAGCGGTAAAACCCAATTAAATCAACCAGAACCAATTAACCAAGCGCTACAGCCTAAAAATAATTTGCTAAATAATCCAATGTACCAGTCAAACAATAATAAGACCGGTACCAGCGTTATTCAAACTGCCCCTAATGCGGTAGTTATAACCAATAATCAGACTAGTCAGTAACAATGGAACAAGTAAAATTTTCTCCAAATAAATACTCGCGGCGCATACCCTATACTTACGCTCGGGCTAATAAAGTATGTATTTTTGCTGCTGATGACGAATTCGTTCATATTGCGACTTCCAATAAGCAGTTAAAACCATTGGTTATGACTGAATTAAAACGTAAAATCAATCGACCGATAAAATATACCTTTATTGAAGAAAAATTATTTGATTCAATTGCCGCTGAAGCTTATTCCAGCGCCAATGCTGCAGCTGTAGTTGATGATATTCAGGATGATATTGACATTTCTGATTTGATGCAAAATCTGCAAAAAACTGAGGATTTATTGGAATCAGAAAATGATGCTCCGGTAATCAAAATCATTAATGCTTTTTTGACTCAAGCGGTTAAAGAAGATGCTTCGGATGTCCATCTTGATGCCTATGAACGCAATTCATTGGTGCGTTTCCGCCGCGATGGAGTGTTACATAAAATTATTGATGTCAACCCTGGTCTGCATGCCGCTTTGGTTTCGCGGATTAAAATTATGGCGCAATTAGATATTGCCGAAAAGCGCTTGCCGCAAGATGGACGGATCGCACTACGGCTAGCTGGTCGTGAGGTCGATTTGCGGGTCTCAACCATTCCCACCGCTCATGGTGAACGAATCGTAATGCGTTTACTCGATAAGAATAAAGAGCGCCTGCAGCTTGAAACCCTTGGGATGGCCGCCGATACGCTTAGCAATGTTGATAAGCTAATTACTCGCCCCCATGGGATTTTCTTGGTAACCGGACCAACCGGTTCCGGTAAGTCGACTACGCTCTATGCTGCATTGGCACGGATTGATTCAAATGCCTTAAATATCATGACGGTGGAAGATCCGGTAGAGTATGAAATCCCCGGACTAAGCCAAACTCAAGTGAATTCTAAAATTGACATGACTTTTGCCCGCGCGCTGCGTTCAATTTTGCGGCAAGATCCGGATGTGGTAATGATCGGGGAGATTCGGGATTTGGAAACCGCTGAAATTGCCGTCCAATCAAGTTTGACCGGACATTTGGTATTAGCAACTCTCCATACTAATTCGGCCGCTGCTACCATTACCCGCTTATTGGATATGGGAATTGAGTCATTCTTGCTGTCATCAACATTATCCGGTATTTTAGCTCAACGCCTGATTCGCTTATTATGCCCTAAGTGTAAAGTCGAAAATACGGCGTTAAATGAGTCTATGCGCAATGAGCTGGGAATCCCTGCAGATGTGGTTGTTTATAAGGCGGCTGGATGTGATTATTGCAGCGGAACCGGTTACAAAGGTCGAAATGGTATTCATGAATTACTGATGGTAGATGATGAAGTACAACGGATGATCCATAACAATATGGGTGAAACGGCGATAGAAGCGTATGCGGTAAAAAATCAGGGAATGCGGACACTTAGGATGGATGCCTTGCGCTGGGTAATGGATGGACGGACATCCATTGAAGAAATTATTTCGATTACCAAAGAATAAACATGCAAACCTTTAGCTATAAAGCAATTGATAAAACTGGGCGCGAAAAAAGTGGTGTAATTCAGGCGGAAACTGCCAAACAGGCGCGCCAATTACTGCGAAATCAAGGATTAATCGCATCGCACATTGAATCCGAGAAAGACCGCAAAGCAAAATCAGCTAAAAATGTCACGTTCAAGAAAAAGCCAATTTCAACATTGGAGCTCTCACTAATCACTCGTCAATTTGCAATATTGCTAAATTCAGGGATGTCGATTGAGCAAGCATTATCCGCATTAAGCGAGCAGCTGGAAAATCACGAGCAAAAAGCCATTATGAGTGGCGTACGTAGCGAAGTTCTTGGTGGGCGAGCCTTAGCTGCATCCATGAGAATGTATCCCAAAGTCTTTCCGCCGGTCTATTGTAGTTTGGTTAGTGCCGGTGAACAATCTGGAAGCCTTGGTAATGTAATGACTAAATTGGCCGATTACAGCGATAAAACCCGCGAACTAACCGGTAAAATTATGATGGCACTACTCTACCCGATGATTGTTTGTATAGTTGCGGTATTAGTTATTGTAGCATTGCTGGTTTTTGTGGTGCCGCAAGTAGTTAAAGTCTTTGAAGCCTCTAAACAAACCTTACCATTAATTACCCGTGGTATGATTGGCGCTAGTAACGGCTTGCGTAATTATGGTATATATATTCTGATCATTATTATTGTCTCAATTATTGGGTTTAAACGTTCACTCAAAAAGCCGGAAAATAAAATTAATTTCCACCGAAAATTATTAACATTGCCAATTGCCGGCAGATTATTAATTAACATTGACCTAGCGCGCTTTACCAACACCTTGGCAATGCTGTTATCTAGTGGCGTTCCGATGTTACAAGCGCTGGAAGCCAGCCGCGATACGATAAGTAATTTCATGCTTAAAAATGCCATTGACCGGTCGGTACTTATGGTGCGCGAAGGGGTTGGTCTGGCAGTGGCACTTAAATCACAAAATGCTTTTCCGCCAGTAGTAATCCATCTAATTGCCAGTGGTGAAAAATCCGGCAATCTTGATCATTTACTGGAACAAGCTGGCAGCCATCAGGAGCTGGAATTATCTCACCGCAGTCAGTTATTAACCGGGATACTAGAACCCGCATTGATTGTCTTTATGGGTGGTGTAGTAATGCTGATTGTAATTGGTATTATGCTGCCGATCTTGAATATGAATCAAATCGTCCATTAAAAAGTAAAAAAGCAATGACACCAAGATTTAACGTATTTATTGCGATGAGCCTTGATGGCTACATTGCGGTTCAAAACGACGAGTTAGATTGGCTGGAAACAGCAAGCTTGAAAATTGTCGGCGAAGATTTTGGATGTCAGCACAATATACAACCCGAGTATGATTTTTGCTGTCTCGGTGCTTTTGCACTGTAAATCAAATGAATTTTGGTGGTAAAATAACTTTTTAGCCATTTGGTGGCATTTGCTCAGTTTATTACTATATCCAAATTCTAGGAAAAACTATGCAACATAATCTCAAAAAAATAGGCTTCCAACACATTAGTGAAATTCGCAATATCTTGATAAAAGCCATCATCCCTCTCACGGCTGCATTTTTTGCAAGCAATGTTTTTGCAACCAGCACCACCAATTATGAACCGACTTCAATAACCGCGCAAATACAATCACCACAAGTTCAAGAACTGCCAGCTACCGCAGCGATGTATCCCGGTGAGTCAATGCTAACCGCAGCAGGTTACCCGTCTTTGGTGAAATTTAGCAAAGGTGACGCAACTAAACCGCTGGTAATTTTCATTCCCGGAAATAATTCCTTAGGGCGGATTAGTTATGGCTATCCTGGTGGCAATCCCAAGGATTTTCTGGCTTACTGGCTCAATCAGGCTGGCTATTCATTCTTATCAATTTCTTACCCAATGGATAATCCGGTGTACCCTAATCCCAAGAATTATGCACAGCTTTCGGTTGCTGACTATGCCAAACAAGTAGCTGCAATTACTCAATATTATATAAACACCTATCATTTGACCAATAAAATCATTGTTCTGATGTGGAGTGGTGGCGGGCGGGCGGCGGTAAATATTAATCAAGAGATGAAGAAATCTAACTTAAATCTTGATTTTGCTGTATCTTTGGCCGCGACACCACCGTTGGGCGGAGTTGCTGGAATCAACCACCCGAGTGTGGCTAAAAATTTCCCGATGGATGCCAATGGCTATCTAAATGACGTATTGTACAAAAATTTATTACAACAAATTAGCGTAGAAAATAAACTTAACGGCAAAATCATAATTCCGGAAAACATTTATCATAGCCAATTTGTTGGAAATTCGCCGGTACAATTTTATAATCCGTTCATCAAATATGATGGTAAACAATTAGTTGTTGATGAATCCGGGATGAAAGCCAATCAATATTACCAAAATTATACTGAATATCCAATCGTTACTTCAATTGTTGGTGATAATCAAATTGATGCGCTCCATAGTATTCTGGGAGTTTCAGCATGGAATTTCATAAATCAGCAATCATTATATCTACGTAATCTCAATTTACAATACACCAATCTGAGTGCTGCCCAATGGCAAAATTTACAGGCAACCATGAATTCAATTCCCGGCGAGTTTACCCGCTATGTGACCGGTTCCCATTTCTTCTTTATCGGTGAAAAAGGCGCTAAGGCGACAGTTAAAGCCTTGCAGTCCGAACAACACAGCGTTGATAAAGTAAACCACGAATTAGCTAATCCAGCTTATAAGGTCAGTAATCCATGGCCAATTTAACCAGTCCAAAATTGTCTAACTGATAAACAGTCAATCATGTTATCTTGGATAGATAATAAAAATAGCGAAACTTTCCGTTTCGCTA
>JBPOJK010000037.1:0-13832 GCA_052033675.1 Pseudomonadota bacterium | reverse complement strand
AGATAAAGGAATAACTGTTTGCACCGAGCCTTTACCAAATGTCCGCGTGCCCAAAATCTTGGCACGTTTATAGTCTTGCAAGGCGCCCGAGACAATTTCAGATGCCGATGCTGTACCTTGATTAACTAAGACCTCTATTGGAATAGTTTTAAACAGCGCTGGAACAGAATCAATACTCGCCTGTTGGGTTCCATCAATATCATAATCATCAGCTTTAGCGTAATATTTTTGTTTAGAATTAGCCAGGCGCCCATCGGTATAAACGATCAAACTGTCTTTAGGTAAGAACACACTCGAGACCCCGACCGCGGACTGCAAAATTCCACCTGGATCATCACGTAAATCCAGAATCAATCCCTTCATCGTCGGATCTTTTTGTTGGAGTTTTTTAAGTGCGTTTACCAATTCATTGGTGGTATCAAGCTGGAAATTGGTAATTCGAATATAGCCATAATTATTGTTTAATATTGTGGATTGGACACTCTTAACTTCAATCTTGGCACGAATAATATTAAAGGTCAATGGTTGTAATTCGCTGGCGCGAACAACACTCAAGGTAACTTTAGTACCGGCTTTTCCACGCATTTTTTTAATGGCATCGTCCAGCGACATTCCACTTACCGGTTGATTATCAATTTTCACAATAAAGTCACCGCTTTTAATTCCAGCTACATAAGCTGGTGTTCCATAAATCGGTGCCACAACCTTTACCCCATCACTACCCTTATCCCGGCTAACTTCGATACCCAAGCCGGCAAACGACCCGGAAGTCATTTCGGATAACTGTTTAAAATCTTCGGCATCAAGATAATCCGAATGCGGATCAAGGCTGGTAAGCATCCCATTAATTGCACCCTTCATCAATTTGCTATCAGTAACACTTTCAACATAATAATTTTTAGCTAGTGCATAAACCTTAGCAAAATTATTAATTTCATCCATCGGTATTTGTCCGGCAGTGGCTTTAGTGGTTGCCGAAGCACTAATCAAATCACTCTGATTATCTGCCGTTGCGTAGATACTCAAAGTCAATAGCGAGCCGCACACCGCACCCAAAACAAACTTACTTAAGGTCTTCATTTGCATATAGTCTCCTACCCATAAAATTTTTCAATTTTTGCTTCCAAGTCTAAAGCGGTAATCTACCGTTCTTCCATTTTATGCCAATCAATCTAAATTAGCATTTAACTGTTCAATTAAATCATAAATTCTTTCCCGGCTTTCGGTACGCAGAATTTTACTCACAATCACACTAATTTCGTTAATATCTGAATTTAGTATTACATTTTTGACATTCAAAATACTGGCTGAAAACATTGAAAATTTGCGCAGCCCCATTCCCAGCAGCAGGCGAGTCAAGCGGACATTTCCCGCCACCTCACCACAGACTGAAACCGGAATATTTTCTTTATTGGCGGTGCGAATGATATGCGACAAAATCTTTATCACCGCCGGATGCAGTGGATCATAGAGATAATTCACCGCCTCATCATTACGATCAATTGCCAACAGATATTGGATCAAATCATTGGTACCAACTGAAATAAAATCTACTTGCGCAAGTAAACTTTTAATAGCCAACGCCGCTGCCGGTATCTCAATCATAGTACCAATTTTAATATTCTCATCAAATGGAATCTGCTCATCGCGCAGCTCTTCTTTGGCATGTTCCAGTTGGTTAATCGCCTGTTTCAACTCCCACCCCGAGGATACCATCGGAAACATTATTTGTAAATTACCATAATGCGAGGCACGGAGAATCGCTCGCAACTGGGCACGAAAAAAGCCCTGTTCAGCCAATGACAACCGAATCCCGGTCAAGCCCAAAGCCGGATTTTCGGAATTACCATGAGTGGTATTCCAATGTGGATTTTTATCTGCACCTAAATCAGCAGTGCGAATGGTAACCGGCAGTTTTTTCATGGCTTTAGCTACTTGATAGTAGGCATCAAACTGCTCCTCCTCGCTGGCAAACTCTTCATCATTGCGCAAAAATAAAAACTCGCTGCGAAATAGCCCGATTCCGGCAGCGTTATTGTATTTTACTTCATCAACATCGTCTGGTACTTCAATATTAGCAAATATTTCAACTCGAACGCCATCTTTGGTAACCGCTTCATCTTTACGGATAGCTCTAAGCTTTTGCCGCGACTCCTGCCAAGTTTTTTTACGTTTACGATATTCGTTTAAAACTAATTTATCTGGATTGATGATAACCACGCCCTGAATACCATCAATAATAATAATCTCATCATCGCGAATTAACTGCCGCGCATTATTAACCCCGACTACCGCCGGAATATCCAGATTACGTCCAACAATTGCGGTATGTGAAGTCAAACTACCCAAATCGGTCAAAAAACCGGCAAAATTAGAATCTTTAAAATGCACCAAATCAGCAGGCGATAAATCGCGGGTAACTAAAATCCCGGTTTCTAATTTCCCTTCGTCATCCCAGGCAAATTTATTTCCTTCAAGATTTTTAAAAATCCGTTCAAGAATTTGTACAACATCGCTTTTGCGCTCCTTTAGATATTCATCTTCCATCGCATCAAACTGTTCTGCAAGATAATCGGCTTGTAATTTTATTGCCCATTCAGCATTACATGATTCCTGACGAATAAAATCAATTGGAGCTTGAGAAACTTGAGAATCGCTTAACATCATGATATTAAGCGAGAGAAATGCGCCCAGCTCAGCCGGAGCATTTGACGGAATAGTATTACGCAGATATTCAAGTTCTTTGCGGGTCGTTCGCACCGCCTCTTCAAAGCGATAAACTTCAGCAGCAATTTCGTTATTATCAAGAGTAAACTGAACAACATCATCCAGATCTTTATCTAGGATAAACGCTTGCCCAATCGCTATGCCACCGCCCAAACCAAAGCCATGTAAAACGATACTCATATACTCTTCATCTTTCAAACGCGGACAGTATTGCCCGTTAAAAAATGCACCAACAACCCCAGATAGCTTGAGAAATTATGCTCTGGTTTTGTTTAAACCCTAAACTTTACCGCAATATGACTACTCGCTTTCGCCAAATCTATTGCTAAACAATGCCGAAATCTGTTCAAAAGCGCTAACTTCATCGCTACCTGAGCAGCTTAAGGTAATGCTTGCACCCTTCGCGGCGGCTAACATCATTAATGACATGATACTCTTGGCATTCGCCTTGCGACCGTTACGCTCAATAAAGATATCCGACTTGAATGAGCTTGCCAATTGCACTAGTTTGGACGAGGCACGAGCATGCAGTCCTAATTTATTAATTATTTCAATTGTTGCACTTTGCATCAAACTTCACTTTCTTTGATATGAATGATCCCATTAATTCCGCCTTCAAGTGATTTAGAGACACAGGTTGCCAAATCAGTCGCGGAATAAGAAATTGCCCGCAGCAACATCGGCAAATTGATACCGGTAATCAGTTCAACTTTGCCCGGAATAACCAATTTCGCCGCAATATTACTGGGAGTAGCACCAAAGATATCACTAAGAATAAGAACGCCTGCTGCTTTTTGCAACTGGCGTTCTATGATTTCTTGGGCACGTTTCTGAATAACGTCCGAAGCTTCGGTTTTTTTAACAGGCAAGATAACCAAATTATCTACCCGTTTATTCAGAATATGTTCCAGACAATAAGCAAAGCTATTCGCAATTTCCGTATGTGAAATAATAAGCACACTTACCATTAACATATTCCATAAATTTAGATTATTTAAGCAACTGGGAAATTCCTCCCGCGATTAACGCTGCTTTATCACCAACATAAAGTTGTTTGCTGGTTTTACTTACATTAATCACATCAGTCACATTTAGAGATTTAAGTTGCGCAACATTGATTGATTGCTCATCTTTAACAGCGATTTTAACACGAGTTAAGGCAACTTGCACAGCACTTGTTACATTGGCAGCACCACCCAACGCCGACAAGATCTGTTGCGCTAGCTTAAGCTCATCAGCATTTAGTGTTACAGCCGCAGTATTGACTTCTGCATTGGTAGTAGTTGGTGCAACCAGTACTTGATGTCCAATTGCATTTAGGGTTTCACGAATTTTACTAGCTACAATCTCAGCTTGTGGTCCCAAAATAACTTGTAGTGCATCGGGAGCCGGAGTAACAAAACCTTTAGCTCCAAGAGCTTTTAAGACTGGTTTATTAATATTGCTGGAGTCTTTTACCACCAAACGCAAGCGAGTGGTACAGGCATCGACATTCAGTAAATTTTCAGCACCGCCTAAAGCAGTGATGTAACGCATTTCTTCACTATCGCTGGAAACCGCAGCCATCTTAACTGCAGCAAGCTCTTCATCAGATTCGCGACCAATCGTACCAAGATTAAATTTACGGATAAAGAACACACCTAGGAAATAATACAAAGCAAACATCACCAAGCCAACCGGCCATACTAACCACGGATTTTGAGCTAATTTAAAGAATAACACATAATCAATTATCCCGGCAGAGAAAGAAAAACCCAAGCGCACATGTAAAAAATACATTAACGCCATTGAAATACCAGTCAATATAGCATGAATACCGAATAATACCGGAGCAAGAAATACAAATGCATATTCAATCGGCTCGGTAACCCCGGTTAAAAATGAAGTTAAAGCCATTGATAGCAATAATCCCGCAACCATTTTTTTATTTTTACTGTGTGCGGTAGTATACATCGCCAAACAGATTGCCGGTAAACCAAACATCATAATTGGGAAGAACCCTGCCATAAAATGTCCGGCCGTAGGATCGCCAGCCATGAAACGCGCAATATCCCCATGAACCACCACGCCTTGGGCATTCGTAAAGTCACCGAGTTGGAACCAGAACAAGCTGTTTAAAACATGATGTAAACCAAAAACTAATAACAGACGATTAAACACACCATAGAGGAACATTCCGATTTCACCGGATTCTGACATCCACACGCTAAAGGTATGTAGGCCATTTTGAATCGGTGGCCAAATAAAACCTAAAATTACCCCCAAAATTACCGCTAACACCCCGGTAATTATTGGCACAAAGCGCTTACCACCAAAGAATGCTAAAAATTCCGGTAGTTTAATGTCTTTGTATTTATTGTACATTAATCCGGCAATTGAACCGATCAATATCCCGCCAAAGACTCCAGTATCAATATCTTTATTGATATCTTTTAGCATGGCAACTAAAATCAGATAACCAACCGCGCCAGCCAAACCGGAAGATCCATTATTATCTTTAGCAAAACCAACCGCCACGCCAATCGCGAACAATAACGGTAGATTGGCAAAAATCGCATTACCAGCATCAGCAATTGCCGCTACATTTAATAAATCCGGCTGTCCAAAGCGCAGTAACAAACCAGCAACCGGCAACATGGCAATTGGTAGCATTAATGCCCGACCAAGACCCTGAATCGAAGAAAATTTGAATTTCATTTCAAGATAGCTCCTATAGTTTTTATTATTGTTATCAATCTATGCAGGGTATCAATGACACCCCGCATAGATCTAAATGATTTTAATTATTAAATTGGTTATTTAAATATGTTCTAACTTCAACCGCTGTGCCTAAAGTCAAGCAGTGATCCGCAACTTCCTTACATTTAGCATAAGTTAAAGTACGAATAAAGGCTTTATTTTCAGGAACAGCACTAACAGTCATCGACAGATTTTTAACACCCAAACCGATCAATACCGGAATTGCCAGTTTTTCTGAAGCCATCAGGCCGCACACCGATAAATCAGTGTTATTTTTATTGGCACCAATCGCAGTCAAATGAATCGCCGTTAATACCGCCGGATGCAAATGATCAACTTCTTTTGCCAATTCAGTATGCTCACGGTCAACTGCCATCACATACTGGGTCAAATCGTTAGTACCGATAGACATAAAATCTACTTCTTTGGCAAATGCATCACTTAACAAGGCAACTGAAGGAACTTCAACCATAATACCCAATTTAATATCGGTATCAACTCCCAATTCAGTCTTAAGCTCTTCAAATATCTGTTTAGTCGCCCGATATTCAGATAGTTTAGAAATCATCGGCACCATGACTTTAATGGTTTTAGCTTTGGTGCGCAAAATTGCCCGCAACTGAGTTTTAAATAATTCACGATTAGCCAGACATAAGCGCACGCCGCGGACACCCAACATCGGATTATCTTCCGGCATTTGTGTAATATACGGAATTTTTTTATCACCGCCAGCATCTAAGGTTCGAATTACCAAATGGCGCTCACGTCCCTCTTGCAAGACTTGGTTAATTTCAGAATATTCGGCAAATTGCTGCTCTTCAGTTGGTGCTTCTTTGGTTTCAAGGAATAAAAACTCAGTTCTAAATAAGCCGACCCCTTCGGCACCATTTTTAACCGCAACTTTGGCATCTTCAACATTGCCAATATTTGCCAGACAATTAATTTGATAACCATCGGTAGTAGTTGCTGGTAACATTGCCGAACTTTGCGCAACCCGCAGAACCTCAGCTCGCGCATTAACATCAGACTGAGCTTTGGCTAACTCATCAGCTGTTGGTTTGGTATGCAAAATAGCTTCATTAACTGTATCTAAAATCACAGTCACACTTGGTTCAGTTAAAACGTCTTTAGCCACCCCGACTAGTAGTGGAATACCGCGGGTACGCGCCAAAATTGAAACGTGTGATGTTACTCCACCACGTTCACTTACCAACCCCTTAACACGGTCACTCATAGCAATTACTTGCGATGGCGTGAAATCTTCAGCCACCAAAATAACATCTTCATTATATTGTTGAACAACTTTATTGCTTTCACCGCAAAGAGCAGTTAAAACCCGATCGCGAACATCACGTAAATCACTTTGGCGTTCAATTAATAACTGATTGCCGGTTGCTGCTAACATCTTACAAGATTCTTCGGTTGCCTTATCCCATGAGAATGGCGCTGATTGACCACGAGTAATCAAATTTTTGGCATTGGCAACCAATTCCGGGTCAGTCAAAATCATTACATGGGCACTTAAAATATTTTTGTGCGCTACATCAAATTCGGTTAGTCCTTTGATTTCAGTTTCAAGTTCAGTAACAATCGCCGTTAAGGCTTTATCAAGGGCTTTTAATTCTTCTTCACCATCGGCAGCAAAGCGTTCATATTTAAAAGTAATCCCTGCTTGTTGAGTCAATTTAGCAACCGCCAAACCGGTTGAAGCAACTACCCCATGGTACTTACCATTCTCAACTTTATTATCTTCTTCACCACCTGCATTAGGATTAGCGGCGGGATTTTCGCTTTCATCATCGTGCATTTCTGAAAGCAAGGCTTTTAACTCGGCAATAATTCTCTGACCGTGCTCACCTTTTACCATAATCTTAACCTGATCTTGATATTGCACCGATAAGCCAAGTAATGACACCACGCTCTTAACATTTGCTGATTGTTCACCTTTAAAGAGTGAAATTTGCGAATTTGGGAACTTGCGGGCGATGGCATTTAACATTGCAGCCGGACGGGCGTGAATCCCGTGGGTATTTTGGATAGTAATAAATTCTGATTCGGTTACATCTTCCGGATTACCAATATAGTCACTACCACCAGAAGCACTAGCAGCATCGCCACAGCGAATTTCCATAATTGGTTTACTCAAGTCGGTAATTTCGCCATGCGGAAGCATAGTTAATTTAATTTTCTTTTCTTCGATATCAGTCACCAAAACTGGTGTTACCAACGCAACGGCATTTGAACCTACATAATCCATATCAAATTCGGTTAATACATCACCAATTTTAACTTTATCGCCTTCTTTTACTTTAACGTCAAATCCTTGACCATTTAATGCAACCGTCTCTAATCCAATATGCATCAATACTTCAAACCCTGCTGCAGTTTCAATGGTCAGCGCATGTTTAGAACGATGAATGGATTTAACCGTACCATCAACCGGTGCATGCAAGATGTTTTCTAATGGGTCAATCGCAAAACCATCACCGACCATTTTTTCGGCAAATACCGGATCAGGAACTTTGGATAACTCAACAAAAACGCCTTTAAGAGGTGGAAATAATTTGATTGGAGAAGAAGACATCGATATTATCCTTAAAATGTTATACAAAATAAACCCTAAATTTTACCATATAACCACAAAATAAATATGCGCACTGCACAAATAACCGCCGCCAGAAAAAATTTGCTTATCACTATAAGAAGTGAGGTTGTACATAATAAAGAATTTAACGCTAAATTATAGATGCGTGCATCACATCAGTTAAATAAGTTTGAACCATCAATAAAAATTCGTCTATAATAATGGGGCAATATAACATTTATTAATTTAAGGATTTATTTTATGGCTCCCAAACTAGATTGTTTTGATATGGTTTTATTTGGTGGAACCGGTGATTTGGTTAAAAGAAAATTACTGCCGGCACTGTATAATGCTTTCGTCGATGGTAATATTGCGGAAAATTCGCGGTTTTTCTGCACCGGTCGTGGTGCAATGACCGATAGCGAATATTCTGAAGCGGCGTTAAAATATGCTCTGGATGCCAAAAATAAAATAGATCCGGAAACATGGGCAAAATTTGCCAAACACATTAATTATTTGCAATTAGATGTCAACAATGCTGGTGCTTATCATACTCTAGTTGATGTACTCGATCAAGAACGCTCGAATATTTATTATCTATCAACGGCACCGGAGTTATTTAAAACTATTTGTGCCAATTTGGCAGCAGTTAAACTAAATCACCGGAAATCACGGGTAGTGTTAGAAAAACCGTTGGGTAATGATTTAGCCTCCTCCGAAGATATTAACGATTTTGTAGCGCAATATTTTAAAGAAGATCAAATTTATCGTATTGACCATTTTCTGGGTAAAGAATCCGTACAAAACTTGATGGCAATTCGTTTTGGTAACACCCTCTTTGAAGCACTGTGGCGGCGTCAGTGGGTTAGCAGTGTTCAAATTACCGTTGCCGAGGAAATTGGTGTCGGCTCTCGTGGTGATTTCTATGAACATACCGGAGCATTACGTGATATGCTACAAAACCACCTCTTGCAAATGCTGTGTATTGTCGCAATGGAGCCGCCCCCATCTTTGGATGCCGATGTGATCCGTGATGAAAAATTGAAAGTTTTACGTTCATTAAAACCGCTTAGTGAAGATGATGTACTACATAGTGTAATCAAAGGACAATATAAGTCTGGTGCGATTGGTGGAGCTCCGGTTAAAGGTTATCTGGAAGAAGATAAAGTAGCCGAGCACAGTTTAACTGAAACCTTTGTCGCAATGAAAGCCGAAATTCAAAATTGGCGTTGGGCTGGAGTGCCGTTTTATTTACGTACCGGTAAACGAATGCAGGAAAAAGTTGCTGAAATCGTAATTCAGTTTAAAGATATTCCGTGTAAAATTTTCCCATCTAGTGCTGGAAGTTTTGCCAACCGCTTAATCATCCGTATTCAACCGGAAGAAACCGTTAAACTGTATTTCCTTGCCAAACAGCCAGGCGATACCAATCGCTTGCAACCGGTTTATCTGGATTTGGATTTTAATGAAATGTTCCACGCCCGCAGAACTGATGGCTATGAGCGCCTATTGCTGGATATTATCCGCGGTAATTTAAGTCTGTTTGTTCGCCGTGATGAACAAATCGCCGCATGGAAATGGGTTGAGCCGATTCTTGAAACTTGGAAAAACCTTAAAGTTGCGCCGAAACAGTACACTTCAGGGACTTGGGGACCAGCTAGCTCTTCAGCGTTACTGGCTCGTGATGGTTTATACTGGCATGAAGAAATTGTTTAGGTCAACTATGAATCAAAAACACGCTTTGCTGTTGTTAACAGTGCTTGGTTTTGCTTTAGGGGGTTGCTCACTATTTGGCAAAAGTTCACCGCCAACAGTGCCACAACCTCCGCAGGCGCTAAACCAAACCAGTCAAAATTTAGTTTTGCCGCAAATTGGTTCTGATAGTTCACAAACGATTAGTGAAAGTGCTGCTGCACGGCAGAATGAATCTCAACCATCCAAGTTTAAGACTATAACTGAAAATCGTGGTCCGGGTGGAACAGTCAACCGGATTACAGTTGACAACCCGCAAGGCGGGATGCCGGATTATTATCTAACGCCAAATATTGAGCAGCAGACCACTACCAATAATAATCCGGATAAAATTTCACCACCGACTTGGCAGTGGAGTTGGTAATATGGATTCACGTTTGTCATAATCATGAAGTAAGCCCCGTTATAATAACGGGGCTTTTGTAGATATACCAAAATGTAATCCAAAAGATCACAACTCATAATTGTACACAAATTTAGCTACTTAAAGGATTGCAAATTTGCAATCTGGTTTTGCTAATTTGCAGCTCCAGCTGATCAAAAAATGCCAAAGATTTTGCGGCGCTTCTTAGCATCTACTAATTTTTCAGGAGTTTCGGTAGGTGGCATAACTGGTTTCGCAGCCGAGATGGTGGTTATTGAATGCTGTTGCTGTAAAAGCTGTTGTTGTTCAGCCTTGGTTGAAGCAATTAACTCTTTGGCATTAGCCTCCATTTGCTGTTTTAATTCACGGTTTTCTTTAAGCAGTGTTTTTAATTCATTAGCCGCCAATAAAGTATTATATTTCTTCTCCCACTGCACGGCTTGTTGATTTAACTGGCGTATTTCCTGTTTATACTTATCTAATTCAGAAGTATCCAATTTTTGTTCAAGCAGCAAGGTAGTATTATCAAACTTGGTTCGTAGCCAGTCATATTCATCAAATTGTTTATCCAATTGACGTTGTAATTGAGCGACCTGCCGTTCAAGATTTTCAATTTTTTGCTTTTGCAGAATGTTTTCCACTTCCAGCTCTTGAGCACTGGCTTTGGGTTTTAACTGAGCATTAGGAAAAACTCGTAAAAATTCAGAAGTTTCAATTCGTTTAACGCCATCCTCAACTTGAACACTAATTATTCCACCATCAATATAGCGAGAATAAAATTCACTTTCAGGAATTCCAGAAATAGCTATTGCTTCATTAATTGATAAAAAATTTGCCATGTTCCCCGCCTTAATAACTAGACCCGACTACGTTTAATATAGCTATTTTTATTCATGCGCATTTTCCACACCATCTTCATTGCTTCGCTAAAAATGCTTCCGGACATTTTTGATACGCCCATAATGCGGTCTTCAAAAATTATTGGAATTTCTTTAATTCTAAAACCATTCAGATAAGTTTTATAGGTGGTTTCAATTTGGAATGAAAAGCCAGTTGCTTCAAGATTATTAATCCCAATGGTTTCCAAAACCTCACGCCGCCAACATTTAAAACCGCCGGTTAAATCGTGAATAGGCAATCCCAAAATAATCTGTGAATAAAGGCTTCCACCACGGCTGATAATTTTACGTTTTAATGGCCAATTAAGTACCCCGCCACCTTTTACGTAACGACTGCCTAGGACCAAGTCATTGGTTTCCAGCGCAGCAAACATTGCCGGCAGATATTTCGGATTATGTGAAAAATCGGCATCCATATGTAAGATGGCCATATAATCACGCTCCAACGCCCAATTAAATCCTGCCACATAGGCAGTTCCCAGACCTAATTTACCGGCACGTTTCAGTAAAAATAATTGCCCGGGATATTTGTTTTGTGCCAGTTTTGCCACTACATCGGCAGTTTTATCCGGTGAGTTATCATCAATAACCAAAACATGAGCATCCGGCACATTCAGAAACACCGAGGCAAGTATTTTTTCAATATTTTCTTTTTCGTTGTAAGTGGCAATAATAATCAATTTTTTCATGGTTGGACTCTTTATAATTGGTTACTTAAATGATAAACATATAATTTATTATTAACAAAACTGTCATGATAATTAACTATCCCCAGCGGCTCAATATGTTGAAAATATTTTTTCAACTCATCCTGATAGGATTTATCGTCATTATCGCAGAAATAAAGCGCATTTTCAATAGGAAATTTTAGTTGACTATTCCAGTATTGATAAGTATTGCTAAATTTAAAATCACTTAACACGTAAACGCGACCGCTATTCAAATAATACCAGCCCCGTGAAGCATTTCCGTAATCGCATGCCAACACAGTTTCTCCAGCCTGCCAATAATTATTCTTTATTTGCCGATACAATTGCTGGTTGCCCATAAAAGCGTTAATCGCCGGTATTTTACTGCGATACTCACGGGGTACAAACACTTCCGGCATCTTAATTAACGGAAATAAAATCAGCACTAATGTTATGGCAACTTTATATACCCAAGTAATATTATACTCAGCCAAACATGCGGCTAGAAATATAATACCACTAATAAATGCCGGTGCTACCCAATTGGCTTCCATAAATTTATATAAGCTGTTATAGCCAAAAAATAATACGACAAAGGTAAATAATGATAACAAAAATAAATAGCGTTCATCTTTAATAATAACTTTACGTTTGATAAAAATAAACACCAATAGCGGCAACGAAATAAACGGATTAGCTGCGCCAATAGTACTTCCGACATAATCGCCCAACCCAGCCAGATTGATATGCTTGTCTGCTGGCACGCCATGATGAAACTGGAATAAAAAAGATACCCATTGATGTTGATAGTTCCACAAAATCACCGGGCTAAATACGATAACGGTAAGGATTAATGACAGATAAATTCGCGGAGTAACTAATAATTTACGATTTTGCGAACTTAACAGCAAATAAATAAAAACTCCCGGCAAAATAAGAATTGCCGTGTATTTAGACAATAGATCTAGTCCAATCGCAATCCCTGCCAGATAAAGATAAGTTCGCTCTTGATTTACCAACCCCCGCGCTAAAAAATAAACCGCAATGCTCCAAAATAATAACAACGGACAATCAATAGTGGTAATAAAGAAATTACCTTCCAACAGCGGCCATGCCAACGCTAGTATCACGGTAATATCCGCGGTCTTTTGATTAAATAATCGTCGCGCGGTTAAGTACATCATGATAATCGTCAAACTACTGCAAATGATGCCAGTCAACCGAATAAAAAATTCCTTGTCCGATGCCAGCGTAGTGAGATGGATCAAATATGCGATCATCGGCGGATGATCATAATATGATAGTTGTAGATTTTTACTCCACACCCAATAATAGGCTTCATCATAATGTAGTTGCAAATTTTGATTAAACATCAATTGAATAAATACAACTAGAATAAATAAAACTAATACTTTGCGATTCACAGATATTTCCCAAAAATTTGATTTCTAACTGATGTTACCCACTTCTATATAACTTAGCACTAAAATTGCTGATTGCAGCTGCTTAAGCTAGCTTTAAATCAGCTTTATCCTTTGCCATAAAATAACGATCAACAAACATCGTCACCAAAATATTGACCATCCAAATAAATATCGCCGCCATCATGATGTCACTAAAATAATGTCCGCCTTGTAACCACCGGACGGTTCCCACCAAAACAAAGCCGCCAGCACACAACACCAGCCCAAGTTTACGCCGGCGAGCAGCTATAAACGGAATCCCTAAAAATGCACCAATTGTGACATGTCCAGATGGAAAACTATTGTCAGCCGGACGATTGAAATGCGGTTGCCACGGGTAAGAAAACGGGTGATGATCACGAATTACTTGATACGGACGCGCACGACCCCAATTTTGTTTAAAAAACGAATTTGCCAATAATCCCGGTCCCAAAATCAAACTTAAGTAACTAATTAGTACCATGCGCTTAAGTAATTGTTTTTGTGTGATTGAAGCTGAGCGATATTTCCAGATAAATAAGATCAATGGAACCGTTGCGAGCAAAACGGTTGCTACCGAAACACCATAATAAACAATTTTGCACCACAAATGGGTTTCACCGTAAAATTTATTAG
>JBPOJK010000004.1:0-5395 GCA_052033675.1 Pseudomonadota bacterium | reverse complement strand
TTAGTTGCACATGCTGGCGAGGAAGGTCCTGCCAGTTATGTTTGGGAAGCTGTTGATATTTTGGGGGTTGACCGGATTGACCATGGTGATGCAATTGCCGCAGATGAAGAGTTGATTAAACGGGTGGTCAGAGATCAATTGGCTTTAACCATGTGCCCGCTTTCTAATCGCTGTTTGCAGGTGGTTCCGGATTTGTCTCAGCATATGGCGCTTAAGTTGCTCGACAAAGGGGTTAAAGTTACCTTAAACTCTGATGATCCAGCCTATTTTGGTGGTTATATTAATGACAACTATCGTGAGTTAGCAACCAAGTTAAATTTGTCGGCGGCAGATCTGGAGCTTTTTGCTAAAAATAGCCTTGATGCACGCTTTGTTAAATAAATACAGGAGGATATTATGAAAATTATTAAAGAAAATTGGTTGGGTTTATTGGGGTTAATTGGGTTATGCGTAGCGATTCCATTACCAGAGGGATTGGTTAAAAATATTTTTAATCTGATTGGTTTTGTTGGGTTAATTGTTTATGCCTGGCGCGGTAAAAATGCATTCTTCTTCTATTTTGAATTAGTGGCGTTGCTTGGGAATATTTTAAATATTATGGGTGTTGGTGATACCATAAAATTTACGTTACTAGTTATTGCTAGTCTAGGGGCGTTAATCCGAGTATTAATGAAACCGGAATATCGTCAATGGTATACAATTTTTGGTGTGATCGGTTTGGGTGGGCTGGTTTATGGCTATGCTGCGTTTAGCAATTGGGGTTACACCATTGGTGGTATTGGTATGGTTCTATATAGTGCCGTTGGTTTTTACCAAGGGGTGCAAATCGCTCTGATCTTCGGATTATTGAATGTTATTTACGGTGGAATTTCAATTTATATGCTATTGATGGGTAAATAATTTGCGGATGATTTTACATTATACGGCAAATAGTTTACATCAATCAGCGGCGGATTTAATTGCTGGAATTAGTGGTTTTACGTTGCAAGAGTATAGTTCTGTGCCCGAGCAACCGGTAAAGTTTGGCCTGTATTTGCAGCCAGAGGGATTGGTAGTTTATACGCCATTGCTACCGGCGTTTAATTTATATGATTTTTATTCCCAGTTCCTTAACCGGCGCGCAGCGAATATCAGCCGCGAAATTTTATTGCAGGCCATAAATCTCAAGAGCCCACTGGCGCAACCGTTAATGGCGCTAGATGCTACCGCCGGTTTGGGGCGTGATTCGATACTACTGGCACTAGCCGGTTTTGAGGTCACCATGCTTGAGCGGAATCCATATTTGGCGGTGATCCTGAATTATTTGCTAACTACTTTTGCCAAAGAGCTACCGTGGTTAAAAATGGTCTATGCCAGTAGTTATGAGTTTTTAAATACTACTGCTACGCAATATGATGTAGTTTATCTTGATCCGATGTTTATGGATAATAAACACGCTAAATCCAAGAAAGACCTGCAAATAATTGATTATTTGGTTGGTATGGTCGAGGATGCGGCTGGCGGTGTAACCGATGATATGGGGCAATTATTTGCTTTAGCCAAAAACCATTGCCGCAATCGGATTATCGTTAAACGTGACAATAAACAGGCCACTTTAATTACAACACCTAAACCGACCTATAGCAAAAGCGGCAAGACCGTGCGTTTTGATGTCTATCAAATCGGTTAATTACGGGCTTTGCCAGTTCATATACCATCCAATATAAATTTATAGAGTGCCCATGCACTCCGGGAGACTACTATCAGCCAGTTTACTTCTCTAGATGAACTTTACCAACAGGTAACCTCCCATCTAAAAAATTTCACCCCGCGGACTTCGCAGATTGAAATGGTTCGTGCCATTGACTCCTGCTTCAGTTCAATTGATGAAGAAAATAAAGATGGTCATAATCTGTGTTTGATTGAAGCTCCGACCGGTACCGGTAAGTCATTAGCTTATTTGCTGGCGGGAATTTATCACGCGCGTAAGAGCGATAAAAAGCTGATTGTGTCAACCGCCACCAAAATCCTGCAAGGACAGTTATACAATAAAGATTTGCCGCAGGTTGCCAAATATTTGCCGGGTAATTTAATTTTTGGTTTGGCAAAAGGACGCAGTAATTATTTATGCCCGTACCAATTGGAAGTAAGCGTTGCCGAAGCTGCTGGGGATATGCTAAAAGAAGCCGAGCGCGAGAAATTAGCAAAAATTGCGCTGGAATATCAAAAAGGCTTGTGGGATGGTGATCTGGATAATGCTGCGACTTTTATCGAAAGCAAGTATAAGCCGCTGATTACCAGTGATAAGCATCAGTGCCTGGGTTTCCAGTGTCCGCATAATCAAAAAGATGATTCGAATTGTCCATTTTATCGTAATCGCGAATTTCTTAAATCCTGCGAAGTAATTGTCACCAATCACAGCTTGCTGTTGGCTGATTTGGACGGCGGCGGTGGTATTGTGCTACCGGTGAAACCGGAAAATTATTTTCTGTGTATCGATGAGGCACACAATTTTACCAATTATGCCATCAATGGTTTTATGGGACAGTTTGAGCTTAAACAAAGTATTGGTTTGGTGAATAATCTTGGTAAATTGGTGATTAATTCGGTTTCCAACAGCTATATTCTGGATGATATTGCTTTGTGCGAGGAGTGCAACCTCAAAGCCGATGAATTAGCACTGTCGTTGGATAAATTTTACCAATTGATTAGTCTTAATCGCAATATCTTTGATAATGGGGTGCTATTATTAAATGATTATCTGAATAAAGCCATTACCAGCGATGTGCGCGATATTTTTGTTGAGCTGGCTTTTTGCAGTAGTGAATTACTTGCCTGTACCGAAAAAATTCAGGAAAAACTCAAAGATAAAGCTAAAAATAACAATGATTTTACTGTTGAAGCCAATTTGCAGCGCCTGGGTTTTTATATCAGTAATGTTGAAGCAATTACCACCACCGCCAATTATCTGGTTAATCAGGATAATTCGCGCTTTAATGCCAATGCCCGCTGGGTTGAGGAGCGTTTGAATAAAGAGGGTAACGATTTTATGGTTACCGCCGGGGTTACCCATGTTGGTAATCTGTTACTGAATAAATTATGGTCGCGGGTGTACGGAGCGTGCCTGACTTCGGCAACTTTGGCGATCGGCAAAAATTTTGAACATCTTAAATTTCAGTTAGGGCTTAATTTTTATCCGCAAGTTCAGACGCTTAAACTGGCAACCTGTTTCAATTATCCGGAACACAGTCAGCTGGTTATTCCGCAATTTCGCTTTGCGCCGGAATATACTCTGCGCGAGCAATTTCAAAAAGAACTGACCTTGTATTTACGGCAAATATTGGCTTACGAGCAGCCGTATGGAACTTTGGTGCTGTTTTTTAACCGTCAGCAATTAACCGATACCTTTACCCAATTACCGGTGAAATTGCAAAACCGGATTTTGTTGCAAACTGAGTATTCCAGCAACCAGAAACTGATTGCCGAACATAAAGAAATTATCGATAGCGGTAAAGCCAGCATTATTTTTGGTCTGAATTCATTTGCCGAAGGGGTGGATTTACCAGCGAAATACTGTATGCACGTGGTTATCAGCAAATTGCCGTTTGAAACCCATCGCGATCCGCAGAATATGGTGCGGGAATATTGGGTTAAGGCTGAAAATGGCAATTATTTTATGGAAATTTCACTGCCGGAAACCTGTATTAAATTGATTCAGGCGGTTGGGCGCTTGATTCGCAGCGAAAAAGATTATGGGCAGGTCACAATCTGCGATAATCGGATTGCCTTGAAACAATATGGTGGAATTATGCTTGAAGCATTGCCGGAATTTAGCCGGCAGTATAATCCGGAATTTATCAGTCAGGCGTTTGCCAAGATTGAACATTAATAATAACAGATAGTTACTTGACAAATTATTAAATTTGTAGGTATAATATAGTTATACATTTGTTATACAAAATTTGAGGTAATGACCATGGCAAAACCACTTATGGCGGTGAGATTACCGCTTGAATTAGAGCAAAGTTTATTATTTTGCGCTAAAGAACTACATAAATCCAAGTCTGAATTAGTGCAGGAAGCTTTAGCTAGTTACCTGGAAGATTTGCAGGATTATATTAGTGCTAAAAAAGTTTTAGCTGCCAAAGAACCCAGCTATACTCTGGATGAAGTGGAGAAAGAACTTGGTTTATAGCGTTGAATTTTCCAAAACGGCTAAGAAACAGCTAGCTAAACTGGACAAACCGGTTGCCAAGCGCATAATTGAGTGGTTGCGCGAGCGGGTAGATGGTTGTGATAATCCCAAATTATGGGGCGCTGCCTTGGTTGGTGAATTTAGTGGCTTATGGAAGTATCGAGTTGGCACATTCCGGTTAATCTGTGAGATTCGCGATGGTGAACTGGTTGTTTTGGTTATTGAACTTGGACATCGCGGTGAGATATATAAATAATTCTAATTAAAGATTATATATACAATTAACTGACGTTACGCCGCATGTTTAAATTTTTTTAAAATTCAGCATTCTACAATTTATTTGGCATCAACTAACCAGCCTAACTTCATGACAACTTTTTATTGGTAAGTTTGTTCGGGCGTATAAGTGTTTTTAACGTCCGTAGCTGGCAGATATAAGGATAAAGACAAAATTTATGGCTAAAAAACAAAAAACAACTGACACACTAAACTTAGAATCCATTCTGTTTAATTGCAGGGAATATCTACGAAGTAATGCATCACTGAACGATAAAAGAGACTTGCTTTTAACTCTCGTCTTCCTGCGCTTTATTGGTGAGAAGTTTGAGAACACACAGAATGAAATGCGGCAAGAATGTCTCAACAATGGCATTACAGATGAGGAAACAATAAATTCGTTTCTAAATAGCCCAAGTCGATACAGTGGGATAGCTTTTGTGCCAGAAAAAGCACGCTGGTCGATGATTATAAACGAGCCTGCATCTAAGTTAAATGCCACATTGGACGATGCCATTCAAGTGCTTGAAGATAGTGGGGATGCATTAAAAGGATGTGTTCGTTTAGGACTATTCACTTCGATTAACCTCGAAGCGAATGTGATTAAAAAAGTTGTTGACGAGGTGAATAAAATCTCCCACAAAACCTTTGGTGAGGAGAAAGATTTAATCGGTCGTGTGTATGAGTATTTCCTCAAGTCTTTTGCGGTAAATGCCACAAAGGAAGAAGGCGAATTTTATACACCACACGATATTGTTGAGCTGATAGCAGCTTTTATTGAGCCATTTGATGGAACGCTTTATGACCCTTGTTGTGGATCGGGCGGTATGTTTATTCAGTGTGCAAAGTATGTAGAAGCCAAGCAAGGTGATATTAAGATGGTGAATGTGTATGGTCAGGAAAGAGACCCTGCCACATATCGACTTGCTAAGATGAATCTTGCAA
>JBPOJK010000153.1:0-4993 GCA_052033675.1 Pseudomonadota bacterium | reverse complement strand
ATAATCTAGCATTACTAGACTTTATGATTATATTATTTACGAAATAACCATTTAGCTTGGCAATATCTCATAGCATACAGACAATAGGTTTTTGCAATTATAAGCCAAAGCGTGACGAATGTTGTTATATTATTTTATATCCAGATATTGCTGCAATTGCTGTAAGTCTTTAATGCGTTCCTGCGTTTGCCAGCCACTCCAATCGTTCGACTCACTGCCCATGTAGTGCGCCATGCCAAATTTAACCCATTGATCACGATATTTTAGCCAGACTCTCTGAGTTTTAATCAGTGCGGCTTTATCAATACCACTATTCAAATCCGGATCGGCTAATTCCTTACTCTGAATAATCCGCAGATAAAGTTGATTTAATTGCTGATCGCTAGTGGCAAAATCTTCCGCATTATGATGAGGCAGTTTACCCTGCCCAAATTGCTGGATATCCAGCAAAAAATCTGATTCCAATTGGCGTTGTCGTTCTATTTGTAATGACGCAGCGGCTGTCCCCTGATTGGGAACTTCGTTTTCGGCGGCCGCAGTGAAATATTTATCACGCGCTACCAGCAAGGCTTTAAAATCCGCGATTGCCGACTCACTCCAACCACGAGTAAGATTTGCCAACTCACTATTCATTTGTGCCTGATGATATTGATAGGCATTATCGCTGCAGATATTTTGCATTTCTCCGCTACTGATATCATCACAAGCATCAAAAGGCGCACTGGCATTAACCTTGCGGAATTGATTGAGATGATCAAAACGCCCAGCCGTTTCGGCAACCGCACCACCAACTTGACAAGCGGATTTTAGCGCCAAATCAATATTTTTAGCTACACCCTGACCATTGGCATAAATCATCATCAGGATTGTTGCGCCAGAAAAGAAATTATCCTCCGCGGAATTCGACGACTCCAGCTCGCTAAAGGCACACTGCCGCGCCTTGACATAATCTGCTTTCATGCCAATACCATAGTAGAGTTTATCCGAGTCACACTCGTGCAAAGATTTTCTGGTGGCAGCATCCGGCATATCAGCGGCTGGATATGGCAAAGTTGCTAGCTTCTTGCATTGCAGATCAAAGGCTAAATTATCGCAATCCAATTTTAGATTATAACCCTGCGGATTATTACACAAGGCAAAACTCTTGATTGCGGAGCCATTCTCTGATGAAGATAATTGAGCGACCCAATTAGTAAGATCAATTTTTTGCGCAGAATCCAGATCTGGCTGATTTAATTGATCACACGCCAACTGCAATGCCAGATGTAAATTCGGCTTAACCCCGTTACCAGTAGCATAAATTGTCATCAATGCCGCTTCACCGCTAAAGGAATTTTGATAGCCACCAATGGCGCTAATTTCGACAAAAGCACACTGCCGCGCTTGAGCATAATTTTGAGCGCCATTAATCCCGTAATAGAGATTGTAAGAACTACAATTGGCTAAATCTTTAAGTTCGACCGGAGTTGGCTTGTCCCCAATGGGAAATTGTGGCTTACCGATAGCATGACAAATTTTCTCAGCTTGGGTATAGGTCATAGATTCAACAACGGCACTTGACGGCACGGATTGTGGTTGGTCTTCCGGAGCATGACTACAGGCTGTCACCCCTACCAGCGTAATTAGCGGCAGGAGTGTGGATTTGATTTTACGGTGCAGGATTGAAGTTGTCATTTTTTACCTTTTTTATATTATTTGCTTTGCTTCGGTGAATTCAATCAACACCCACCTCCCAATAGCCATCTTTTGCTGAACCAATCCGTTGTAATTGTTTCGATTTCTTGAGTGACTCAATATTTCTCTCGACAGAACGAGACGTAACACCAGTTAGTTTGGCAAGTTCTGGAATGGTAATTTGTGGATTTAAACGCATTGCATCAAGTATTTTCCCCGACGTTTTCCCCGACGTTTTTGTTATTTCGTGAGCTTGTATATCTAAATAATTTTGTGCAAATAAGGTTATGGCAATACCGCCACTTTTTTCAATTATTTCTGGTTCTATTAAACCCGCATCTTTGCATGAGTTAATAATCTTTGACGGTCACTAATATACTCCCCCAAAAAACTATTAGGTAAGTCTTCCCATAATTTTACATAATCCGAAAGTCCGATGACTTCACCATTACAAAACTAAAACACGTGAAAAGCATAAATTTTATCTCGGTATAACAAAATATTGTATAGCAGCTAAAACTCACACTTGTAATGCGTAACGATTGCTATGTGCTCATAGAAGTAATTTAATTGCTTAAATTTTTTAATAAGTAACGGCTAAACTATGGTAAATTTTAACTTAGTATTGTTGTGAAGCGTATCTTCAAATTCGGCTATATGCTTTACCATTATACCAGAATTTGTGCCAGATTTATTCAGTAGCTTTCTACGCCCGACACATATAAAAACATCTTTGGCTCTGGTAACCGCAACATTTATCATACTCGTATCTACCCGATTAAAAAACATCTGTTCTGCCTCTCCATCGCTATATACAGTTGAAAAAATAATGATCCTTCTTTCAGAGCCTTGAAATTTATGAACAGTTCCAACTGTAGTCTTATCTTTAAGACAACTATCATCAATTAAATTAGTTAAAGCCATTTCCTGATTACTAAACGGTGTAATGACACCAATAGATTTATACAGATCATCATCGCTAATCTCTGGTGACTCTAACAGCTCCTTTAATTCATAAGTATTATTTAAAATTAAATCTAAAATTAATTTTGCTTCATGGATATTTGCATTATCCTCTCGAAACCCAACGCTTTCAATAAAATATAAATATCCATTTTTCTTTTGCATACATATGATTTCATTTTCGTAGGTAAGTTCATTTGCAATTGCAACAACATTATCTTTACAACGAAAATGCTCTTTTAACCAGATATCACCATCCAATTTACTAAAATTGTATGGAAGCACTATTTGACAGCTATTATTGGCAATTGACATTGCGTTATTACCTTTATTTTCATGAGAATCAGAGCAGCTATAATATTGATTTACTACATTAATATGAAACGCATCCTTAATAAACAATGGCAATATTTTTAATTCGGTATCTGAAGAAAAACTATAAATTGGTTTAAGTTGTTTTACATCTCCAAAAAGCATACATTTTTTAGCACCATACAAAATAATCATTTTAGATGGTGGAATAGTCCCAGCCTCATCAATCAATAAAAAATCAAAAACATCATTTCGAATTTTTTTGTCTTGATCTGTAATGAAATTACCAAAACTATTACACGTTAATGTTAGCATTGGAAAAATTGGCAGAATTTTATTGTAATTTATTTGTGTTGTTGGTGGATATCCAGACTTAATATTTATCCAAATGTTTGTACTTGTTTTATTAATAGCTATCACTAAGCATTTCTGACCTTGACTAATATACCCAGCCTTAAGAAGTTGAACGACCTGAGAATCAGTAATGTTAAACTCATCTTGATACTTTTTACTAAGAAAAGCTGTACATTTTTTACATGCAAACCCTCCATTATTTTTTACTAAATTATTAGTATTACAATTTGGGCAGAAATTTTTACCTGCCAAGCTAACTTGATCTAAAAAAAATAAAGCTTCTAAAAGATGGAGTGCGTAATAAAAATTGTCAGTTCGCTCTTCAATATCAAATAGTTTTTTGTCATTATAAATTTTATTTCTTAGGTTGATTGCATCATAAAAAGATATAAATCTTTGCACTTCCTCCGAGCTAAATACGAGTAATTTACTTAAATCATTATTATGCGCACCAATTTCTTCATTGAGTTGGCTTAACTGTTCATTATAACCATTAATTTCATCTATAAATTGCTTTAACTGAGATTTTATGGATTCAAGCTCCAATCTAGCTTTTGCCAATGAAAATCTTTCACAAGATAATAAAATATCACCTAGAGAATTCTGAATTAGTTGTTCTTTTCTATCCTTAGCAGCTTGTAAGTCTCTAACTAACCTTCCAGAATTAAACCATTTAAACCAAATTTTAGAGAAAAACCCAGCATCTAATAATAAACCATTTTGAATTTCTTGAAATTTTAGCTCTTCCTCCGCAATGAAGTTCTTATGCTTATCTTCATAAATTATTTCATATATTTTTTTGTATAAGTTTAACTTCTTAACGTCACCATCACTAATATTATTAATCACCGATAGTGCATAATCTTCCTGACAATTACGATCAAAAAGAGGATGTAGTACTGAGACTATACTATTTAAACTAGGTTTAATGTTTGTGATCTGATTTGTTATATCACAAATGGCCTTATTCATTGAGTTCAACCGTGTAACCCAATTAATCCAATGTTCTTGTTGTGATGAAATTTCATTAAAACTATTTTGAACCTCTGATAAATGCTTACCATACCCAATATACTTGTGTAATAATTCCTTTTCAAACTCTGCCAGGTTATGGATAATCTCGTCTGATTGCTTATCATGTTTCTGAATATTATTTATATTTCTCTTTATTTGTTGATAGAAATAATCTGCAGACTTACCTAATTGATCTACTACACTATCATGTATAGAAAGATAATTTGGCTTATATAACTTAAAATTTTCTAAATACTTTTCTTGGTGACTAGCACATTCTAAAATGCTAGCGTTTATCATAGCTGGAGTCATTATAAAATAACTTGCTTTATTTGTACTATTTTGACGAGTCTTAAGTGACGGCACAAATAACTGTAAATGTAAATCTACATTTTTATTAAACGCTACATTGTCTACCTCTAATTCTAGAGCTTCAAGGTCGTCGTCATCTACAGCAGATGTATCTTCATTATTTTTTTCACCAGTTGTATTTATTGTACAATTTAGCCACCTTTTATACAGTAAATTATTTTCATTCTCGGCTAAAGTTTCTTGAAAGGCATCTTCGATACCCTTTGAGACATTTACCAAAGCTAAATTATTAGTCGATGAGCAAATTAGCGGAGTTTTAAATTTTACCTCACCAGTTTTGCCATAATGATCATATGCATCTAGC
>JBPOJK010000202.1:0-16152 GCA_052033675.1 Pseudomonadota bacterium | reverse complement strand
AAATATACAATTATTGGTTTTCTCAATAAGGGCTGAAATTAATTCATGGGTATCCGCATAATCAGTACAAGACATATATATTGATGGCGTTGTTTTCGTTAAATTATTTTTGATAAAATAAGATTTTCCAGCACCCCAAGAGCCATTGATTAAAATATTCTTTGCATTCTTACTTATTTTAATATTTTCAATTTTTTGCTTTATCTTACGCAAGAACTCTTTTTCATATTGGATAGTAGTATCAGCATTTATTTGTGTATCCGTATGTGTAAAATAATATTCTCTACATATGCACCAAGATAATGATAAAAAAATGGCATAACCAATAAGTACCATAAATATAGCATTCACAGATAACTGGTAATTAAATAGATTAGTTGTAACTACCAATATCAAGACATAGCAAATTAAAGTAATTGATATAAACTTACACTCAAAAAGTCCATTGGGAATATATTTTGCGAATTTAGTGCGTATGAAATTTGAGAATAAAAGTAAAACTGTTGCTATTATTGGTATAGCAATTACCAAATTAGTAAAATCCATACCTGCATTGGCAGAACCAAAATTATTGGCAATATAACTTTCAGTAAACTCAATATAATTCATTTTATTCCTGAGATTGGTTAAAAAGAATCAGCAAAATTATTTGCGGGTACATCATTGGCAACTAAATAATTCATCATTTTTTTACCTTGGTGATTTTTCTAGTTAACTCAAAAAATGGCAACTTAATCTTTATTTCAGTCTCTTGTTGGCTCACCACTAATTCATTATCCAAAAGGTTGGCGATAATGTCGATATTATTCTCTAAAATGGTAATTTGCTCGGCTTCACTGCTGGTTTTGGATAGACTATAAATTGCATTAGTTAAGTCTTTCAATTGGGAAAATGCTTCTATAATCGCAATGGTGGTGTTTATCGCCATTGGGCTTTTTAGAATTGTTGCCAGCATGTACAAGCCTTTTTCGGTAAAGGCTTTAGGTTTTACAACTGAATGTTTTAGTTTGTTGAACTGGTGGAAATTTTCCACCAGTTCAGTTTTTTCATCAATATCTAGCTCAAAAATATATCCCACTGGAAATTTGTTCGGGTTATTTTTTACCGCTTTGTTGATGTCTCTGGTTTCAACGCCATATAATTGGGCAACATCACTATCAATGATTACGTTTTGCGATCTTAGCGTGATTACTTTTTCTTTAACTTGGTCGTAGGTTACTATCTTCATATTAGTCTCTATAGGTGTTATTCTGCGATGTTAACTAATTGTCATAAAAATATTTTAATAGATTTTAACGTCATCGTGGATTTAGTCGGCTTGTTCAAACACTATTAACAAAATACTTTGCGGATGCATAATCGGCAACTGAATTCCGATATTGGCAATCAGATTTCCGCTTAAACATAGCTCTCCGCGACACAACGGCACCGATTTTTTCATCAGATAACCAGTATTTTCCTGCTGATTTAACAATCTAACCTGATAATTTTTATCTGGATTTAGATAGGGTAATTGCAGTTTAGCGGAGATTTGGTTAACCGGAAAACCATTTTGTGCTACCGCTAGTAATGCTTGTGATCTATCGTGGCTAACCACACCATAGATTTTTTGCCCAGAGTCAATGGTATTCAAACGGATAAAATCACCACTATGGATTAGACTCCGATATTGTTTATATAAGTCGATGTAGGATTTTAGTTGCGCACATTCGGCAGCCGTCAATTCGAGTAAGTTTTGCTCAAAACCAAGATTGGCAAAAAACGCGGTTAAAATCCGATAATCGACAGTATTTAGCCGATTGGTGGTATGCGCCTGTTCGGGGCCAAAATGCGAGCCGATCAATTCCGGTGGAAAGAAATAGCTGAATCCCTCCTGAATTTGTTGCCGTTCAACCGGATCATTGCAATCGGATGTCCAAACGCGATTGGTATAGCGTAAAATTCCCAAATCTGCGCGTGCACCGCCGGAGGCGCAGCTTTCGATTTCAAGAGTCGGGAAGAGTTGGTTTAATTCCGCCATTAAACGATAAGTCGCTAGCACCTGTTGATGCACTCCCGGATGTTCAAATTGATTTCCCGGTTGCACCAAGTCGCGGTTCATATCCCACTTGATGTAGCCGATGGCATATTCATTCAATAAATCGACCATACATTTTTTGATATAGGCATAAGCTTCAGGATGTGCCAGATTAAGCACATACTGGTAACGTCCCAACGGTTGGGTGTAGCCATTTAATTGTAGTATCCATTCTGGATGATTGCGGAACAGTTCTGAATCGGGATTAACCATTTCTGGCTCAAACCATAAACCAAACTCCATTCCTGCACTGGTAACTCTATCAATTAACGGGGTTAAACCCTGTGGATATTTGCTTTTATCCACAAACCAGTCACCTAGTCCGGCACGTTCATGATTGCGCCCGATAAACCAGCCATCATCCAGCACAAAACGTTCAATACCAAGGCTGGCGGCTCTATCAACCAATTTATACAGCATTTCGGGATTATGTTCAAAATACATCGCCTCCCAGGTATTGATATGGATTGGGCGATAGTCGCGCTGATGGCGGGCAAATTGATGACTGTTGCGGATGAACGAATGAAAATTGTGGGTAAGCGTATTTAGCCCATGTGCCGAATAGGTGGCATAGAGAGTAGGCGTGGTATAGCTCTCACCAGCGGCCAAGATTATTTCGGCAGGTAATAATTTTTCGCCGAACTGGACTAATTTACGCCCATCGGCAATGGTGCTTAATTTATAACTGTGATTTCCGCTCCAGCCAAGGTGAAAACCATAGACTTCGCCACATTGATAATTAAACCCCTGATTGCCGCAAATCAATAGCGGTGGATTATCATTGGAAGTGCGCCCTTTGAGGTTTTCTACCAGATAACAAGGTTGATCAATGGTACTGCGTTGCGGTTGAAATTCGTGAATCCAGCGCCCGTGAAACTGAATCATTTCAGTGATTGTTGCCGGAAGCGGGGTAGAGATCAGTAACTTATTTAGCTGGTAGTTAACTGTTCCAATATTTTTGATGGTTAGTTGCTGTTCAAGGATATCCGACTGGTTTAATTGTAGCTGTATGGTTAACTCTAGCTGCGCGATGCTATCAATGGCAATAATTTCAATCTGATTCGCAGATAATTCGTAAATGGCTACCTGATTAAATTGTGGTGCCCATGCACTTTGTCCGCGGTTACCGGAGAGTGCATTGAGATTGAAATCACCATTTCCCCACAGTGGTAATAAACACAGGTGGCGTTCATCATCCAAAAAAGCCTGCGGCACGGGTAACTCGAGTTGTGCCAGCAATTGCTGCTGTTCGTCAGATGTCAGGGTTAATTTTTTGCCCCAATAGACAATTTGCGGAATGCGATTTGGCAACGTGCCGATGATTAAACTACTATTGCCTCCGTGCAGACTAATTATTTTATTCATCAAATTTACCTTCATCATAATCGGGGTTGCTTATATTGATAATGTTCGACTCTCATGAGCAGACTAATTGCGAGCTAAGTTATTGAGCTTGATGATTTCGCGCGCCGAATGTACATATTAAAATCAGCGCGCTATAAGGAAAAACTAATAACTTAGCTCTAAAAATTCAATAATATATCGTAGTCATTAATTGATCGTAAATCAAGAAGAAATTTCATTCTTGCTTACGCCCAATTTGGTACATAATTGTTCCAATACGTTATCATGGAATTTCTCGGTCAATTTTACTTTACGCATAAAAATAATAACTGATAGGATAAATAAAATGATCGGAATACCAAACATGATAAATTTGAATTTCATGACATTACCCGGTACCGCAGCTACCGATTGAGCCGTCGCATTATTGGTCATTGCTACCCAAATTGCGGTAAAGCCAACCACACCATTGGAAATTGCACCGGCAAGTTTATCCAATAACGGACGGACACATAAAGTTGTGCCTTCTGAACGGGTTCCGGTTTTTAATTGTCCATATTCAACGCTATCGGTTAACATTAACAACACGCAGACAAATAGAATTGGGTAAGGGAAGAAAAATAGTACATAGCCAGTCAGGATAATTGGCAAATTTTTACCGGCTAATCCAAAGATAATCAAGCCCAGAACCATAACCACAATCCCGACAAAAAACAGATTTTTGCGCCCTTTGAATAAGCGACTTAACACCGGAAACAGCGCAACGGCAATAAATCCTAATGCTAAATTGAGCGTTCCGATAATAGCAAAATCGGTGGCGCTACCAAAAATATAAGTAAAATAATACAGCAGGAAAGATGAACAAATTACATAACCTAGAGCAAATAAGCCGTAGGAAACCGCCAGCCACATTAATTGATCATTATGACCAATCGCTTTAAATACTTTTAAAATACTGGTTTTTTCACCGGTTTGACGGAGTGCTGAACTTTGTTCTTTGGCGCCAATAATGGTAATAATTCCACCAATTAATGATACTACCGCAACTAAAATCGCAAAAACCAGCCAACCTTGTTTATCACCAATTACAGTCGCTGATTGAGTGTGATGCTTGGAGAAAAAGATAACTACTGGTACAATTGAAAATGCGACAATTGATTGTCCCAATGTCGATGCTATCCGCGCAAACACCCCTACTGATTCGCGTTGAGAACTATTGGTTGCTAATGCTGGAATCATACCCCAAAAAGCGATATCTTTAAATGAGTAAACAATATCCAGAACTGCAAAAATTACAATAAACAAGATAATGTATAACAGCGGATTAGAGGTTGATAGTCCGCCTAGATCCGTGAATAATAACACAATACATACCGAACCGATCGTTCCACCAAATAATATCCATGGTTTGAATTTACCCCAACGTGAGCGAGTATTATCAACCACACCGCCAATCATTGGGTCAATAATCAGTTCAACAAAACGCAGGACAAACAGCATAGTGGTGACAATTGCAATCATCTTCTCGCTAGTACCTTCGCTGATTCCGGTTTGTCCGGGATTGAATAATTGCGAAGTGATAAACATAATCAGGTATGAAGATAAAGCCGCGTAGAACACATCATGTCCAAACGCACCGCAGGCATACGAAAAGAGGGTTTTGCCAAACCCTTTAGGTTTATTCATGTTTTGATACCTTATAATGGTTTATATTAAGCGCTATGTATTGTGTTGTGGTCAAATAATACATATCTCCAAAGTGGTTAATTTTAACATAAACGCCGAGTTATGACTATCATCAAAAATGACTAGTTTAATATTTTGTTTGTTGGGCTATAATCCTTTTTTGTAGCTCAATTTCTTCAGGGTAGAATGGATTGCCATTTTCATCCAATACATCATGAAATTTTAGTCGTTGCCAATCTGCTTGCTGAGTGGTCACTATCGGCCATGGATAGATAGTTTGAGTTTTGCCGGCAACCAATCCCCACTGAAAGATTCCAATATTATGTTTGGCAAAAAACGGTAAATGACTGGCAAACTCGCTTTTGACATGCCGTGCCAACCATTCGGTACATAATAATGGACGTTGATATTGGCTGACTATGGCATAGACCTGTGCCATGCGATCCGTTTTACAATAGGCATGGAATGAGATGATATCAGATAGTTCAAAAGCTCGACGGTCAATTTCGTGAACAAGAATTTCATCGTATTCAGCATCTTCCAATACCGGAACATGCCACCCACCAACGGTTAAGGGTTGGGTTGGGTTAATTTCGCGTGCCCAACTAAAGGTATTTTCCATTAATTCCAGTGAAAATTGTTCCAGTTCAGTTGACACTGGCTTGTCGCCTTCTAACGTGAACACCATGGTATTTCCCGGTTCGTTGTATAAATCCCAGATAAATATTCTTGAATCATCCTTAAAGTGACCGACAATGTCCTGAACATAGCGTTTTAATTCTGCCCAACTAGATTTATTCATCACGGTTTTGCGTCCCGGACTGGCAGCCGCCTGACTGTTATGCAATAATGGCTGTGGCGCTTTTTGTGGACCTAAATACGGTTCATCGCCGCTAAAACCGCAATCATCAAATAAGCACAGCATAACACGAATTTGATTGGCAGCAGTAAGCGCCAAAAATTGCTCAATTCGGTTAATCAGTCCATCGCGGTCGTGTTGCCATACAATAAACGGCAAATTAGTCCGCAATGAGTTATAACCTTTTTCGTGAGCCCACTCCAATTCTTGCTGGATGGTTTCAGTAGCGAAAGTTTCTTTTTGCCACATCTCCGTCCAGTTGACGGCACAGCGGGGTAGATAGTTAAACCCCACTAACCACGGCAGATTTTGTTGCCAGTGGCGAGCTTTTTCTAATGACCATTTTTGCATGATTTATTTCCTCCTGAGAAAATGTATTTTCACTTTGTTAATACTTACTCCAGATACGAGTGTTTCGTAGTACGGATGCCAAATTAATTAGTCGCAAGAACTTTTTGTTCGTTATAAAATTTAAGGATAATTATCTTTAATAGTGAACCAATTGCCGGCAATAAAACCAGTCCAAAAAACAATCCCTGCAAGGCATAATTAGTTTGTGGATGGTTGGGAACATATTTGATTACCACCAAAATTAATCCCAATAACCCGCCAGAGACGGCTATGGCTAATTTTCCGGTAAAAGTTTGTCCGGCAAACATGATAGCTTCGCAGCGATTACCGGTAATTCGAGCGGTATAATCAATGGTATCGGCGATCATTGCTGACATGATTGGCCAGCTAACGGCACCAACGATTCCGGTAATGGCAATGAAGATAAAGAAAGTTACTTGATTATGGTAGCCAATTACAAAGAAAAATATTAACCGTAGGATAACATCGGAAATACATAGCCAGATCAACAGGCTTTTTTTGGTGATATGTTTCAATAATGCTGGGACAAACAATAGTCCGGCTGCACAAACGATATTTAACATTCCATATAATGATAGCAGTTCCGAATTTTGCATATTATAGGTGAAGAAATAAGCCGCCAATGAAGATGCGACATTTGAAAATAAATTGGTAAAAAAGGCAATTAACACAATGAATAAAGGTTTATTTTGGCTAACGGTTTTAAACACCTGCAGCATGGTGATTTTTTCATTATGGCTTAGTACCCGTTCTTTGGTATGGCGATAACCGAAGTTCATTAAAAACAAACCGCAGAGCATTAATATCGCACTACTAATTGCGTAATTTAATTCCCATTGATGGGTTAATTTAAGTAAAAACGGAAATACCAATAACGGAATTGCGATACCCACCGATACTGCCAATCCGGCATAACTTACCAACCGCGAGCGTTCTTGCGGGTCATTGGTCATAACTGCCGACATCGACCAAAATGGAACGTCAGATACCGCATAAGTAGTTCCCCACAATACATAGGTAATGACCGCATAAATTATTTTCGTTGATTCTACGGCATCAATTTTGACGAAACACAGGATTGTTGTCAGTGTGATAACAAATGGCATGTATTTAAGATAAACTCTGAATTTGCCATGTTTTGAACTAACGGTATCCATTACGCTGGCAATCATTGGATCAACTACAGCATCCCAGGCGCGGGCAAATAAGAAAATCAAACTGGCAACCGCCGCGGTAATTCCAAAGACATCGGTGTAAAAAATCAGGGTAAAACTACCAGCTAGACCAAAGCTGATACATTGACCGGTTCCATAGCAAAAATAGGCAAAACGCTCTTTATTGGTTACTGGTGGCATCTTTAATATCTCCAAATATGTTTATTAATCAATAAAAATATTAATCAAACGAGATTATATTGTAGCTGTTGTTGAAAGTCAACTAGTTTAGATTGTGCATTGCAACATAAAGTGTTTGGAAATATTACGCGAGAAAGGTTCTATCAATGATCAATAAAAAGATTGATAAAAGTGTAAAGAGGTTATATAATAGATCTCTTTTCTATTTGACAATCTTACGGAGATATCCTTGGAACTTAAAATAAATTCTAGCAGTCTGGATTTTTTTAATGCACTGGCTTCTGACACCCGCCTTAAAATAATTGAATGTTTGATGCCGGCACATAAAAACATCAAAGAATTGGCACAGGAATTGCGATTATCCTCAACTATAATCGCCAAACACATTGAAATATTGGAACAAGCCAAAATTGTCAAATGCGAAAACGTTAAAGCCAACCGGGGAATGCAAAAAATCTGTCGGGTGGTATTGACGGATTATCACTTGAGTTTTGAGCAATATCACCAGCGCTCGGCGGAAAAATTCCAGCAGTTTGAGATTGCGATTGGACATTACCATTCTTATGACGTTAGCGGAACCTGCGGGCTGGCTTCAACTGGCGCATTAATCGGTATTTGTGATGACCCGCGTTATTTTAGTCATCCGGAACACTATTTAGCCGGAATACTGTGGTTTGCCCATGGCGAGATTGCGTATAAATTCCCGGGGTTTTTCTTTGAGCGACCGGAAACTATTAGCGCGCTGGAAATTAGTTTGGAGATTTGCTCGGAGGCACCAGGGATTAATGAGACTTTCTTGTCAGATATCTATTTTGCTTTGAATGGAGTGAACTTGGGTAGTTGGCTTAGTCCGGGAGATTTTGGCCATCAAAAAGGTGCTTATACACCCAAGTGGTGGTATCTGACTGAATATGGTAAATTAGTTATGCTGAAAATTAGTCGCACCGGTACCTTTATTAATCAAAAACAAGTTTCGGATATTGGTCTTGGTGATATTTTCTTATCGGATTGCCATGATGCCGAATTTAAAATTATTTCACCGCTGGAAACTGAACATCCCGGCGGAATTAATGTTTTTGGTAAAGGATTTGGCAATTATGACCAAGGGATGGTGGTTAAGGTCTTCCGGTAGCAGAATTAAACTAACAGCTAAATACGCAGTGGAGCACCCGCAACAACTCATCTTTGTTGGCGGTTGCTGTTTTTTGTTTCAAATTGTTAATATGGGTTTCAACGGTACGGAATGAAATTTGTAAATTTTCGGCGACTTGCTTGGCACTATGACCTTTTAATAATCCCGGAACGCAATCCAATTCCCGGGCAGTGAAATGATATTCTGAAATTTCCGCAAGATATTTGAGATTATCGACGGAAACTGCTGGATTATAACAGACCTGATTATTTTGCCAATCTTCAACGATTACCCGCCGCGGTTCAATTTTTTCAAATAAATGCGCGGCTTTTTTATGAAAAGTTGCGACAAATTTTTCCAGCAACCGGAAGTTACTCAGATAATGGTTAATTATTTCCGGATTATCAATCAACGTTCCGATAAAATAGAACTCACAACCATCATCAACCGGTTCAACAAAGGTAATACCATAATTAATCCCGTGCGCTCTGGCACCGGCTAAAATTCGTTTATGAGTATGGATATTTGACCAAATATAACGGTTTTTTTGATAGTTATGCGCCGGTAATTCAAAAATACTTTCCTGGTAATATTTGTCAGTTAAATACTCATAACACCAACTGGGAGTGTTGGTTAGCCGGATTTGGGCATTGTCATGATAGGTTTTATGAAAGTTAAAACTATTCAGACCAAAATTATCCACCAGTGGTTTTAATATTTGGTTGATCTCATCACTTTGTTGCAAAAAGATATGATTTTTTAAATCCAATTCTGAATAGGTGGCTATTTTCATAGGGAAGATTCTCCGTATTTGATACGTATATTAAATTATTCTAATGTAACTTATAATCCCGCACTATAGATTTTAACATTAAACGTAATTATCCGGACTATTTCGGGATAAGGTCGTGATAAAGAGTCTTGTGCCACTTAGTGCCTAATGTTTTCACATACATTTAAGGAAGTAAAAAATGCGAATTTTGCATATTATGTTAAGGGTTGGTAATTTAGATGAAAGTATTAATTTTTACACTCAGGTATTAGGAATGGAGTTATTAAAGCGGGATGATTATCCGGAGGGGCGGTTTACATTGGCTTTCTTGGGGTATACCGGTACAGAGAAAAGCGCGGTGCTTGAATTAACTCATAACTGGGATGTCAGCAAGTATGACTTAGGTTCTGGATTTGGTCACTTAGCTCTAGAATGTGAAGATATCCAAGGACTGTGCACAAGGGTTAAAGATTTTGGCGGTATTGTAAACCGCGAACCTGCACCAATGAAGTTTGGTACCACGGTGATTGCTTTCATTAGCGATCCAGATGGTTACAAAATTGAATTGGTTGCACAATAAATCATAAGTAAAAGTGCCTGAATAAGTTATCAGTATTTAATACGTATATTAAAATATTCTAATATAATTTATAATCCTGCACTATGGCTTTTAATATTAAGTGTAATTACCCGGACTCTTTCGAAATAACATCGTTACAAGGTGCCTTGTACGTGATTTCCTTCATTTTCGACAATTACAGACTTATTGCGCATAAATAGTTATCATTGGACTAATAATAGTTTTTAGCAGAGGAGCAAAGTTATGAAATATAAATATCTAGGAAATAGTGGTTTGCAAGTTTCAGAATTGGCTTTGGGAACCATGACCTTTGGGCAAGGCTGGAATGATAAATGGGGTTGTAATAAAGATGACTCGTATGCGCTTTTCAAATATTATATTGATAATGGTGGAAATTTCTTTGATTCAGCCAATATTTATCAAAACGGTGAGAGTGAGATTTTTCTGGGTGAGTTTGTCAAAGATCGTCGTGATAATTACGTTATTGGCAGTAAATATACTGCCTCGATGGATACGGTCAATCTCAATAGCAAGGGTAATCATCGTAAGAGTTTGCGTTTGTCGCTGGAACAAAGCTTAAAAAATCTGCAAACTGATTATCTGGATATTTTATGGATACATGCTTGGGACTTAATAACTCCGGCGGAGGAAATGTTGCGCGCATTGGCAGATGTAGTAACGGAAGGCAAGGTTCTTTATTTGGGTGTGTCGAATATGCCGGCATGGCTAATTAGCCGCTTTAATACTTTGGCCGAATTACGCGGTTTACCGGGTTTTGTTGCCAATCAAATGGAGTATAATTTGATTGATCGTAGTGGTGAAGCTGAATTTAGCGGGTTATTAGATACATTTAATATGAGTAATCTAATTTGGTCGCCACTGGCTAGTGGCTTACTTACCGGCAAATATAGCGATAATAAACGCGGTGAATTTCGCATTGATGCCACCAAGTTTGTCGCAATGAATGAGCGTAATTTAAATTTGGCCGCTGAGGTTGCTGGCTTGGCACATGAGGTTAATTTAACACCTGCAGAAGTTGCGCTGCGGTGGGTAATGCAAAAATCTCCCCGCAATATTCCGCTTTTGGGCGCCCGGACAGTAAAACAACTGCAAGCTAATATGTAGGTTCTGGAATGCCAGTTGGACGATGGACTAATGGCTAAACTCGATCGTTTTTCTTTACCGCCGGCAGTTTATCCATATTCGCGGCTTTACCCACAAAATTAATGTGAATCAGGAGTCAGCGTCGCGCTGATGCAAGTATTGACAAAGTTGATAAAATAATTTTATTATAATCGTAACAGAGTGTTATAAGTTTTTCATCAGGTGGCAGATGGCAATATTAAAAATAAATGAGATTGATCTGTATTATTAGCAATTTGGTGCGGGTCCGAATTTGGTTTTGGTCGCCGGATTAAGTAGTGATAATAGCATATGGAATAGCATAATTGATGTGCTTGCCAAATCATTCCGGATTACAGTATTTGATAATCGCGGTGCTGGTCGTAGTTCGCAGTCAATGGGCAGCTATTCAATAAAGCAGTTAGCCGGCGATTGTATTCAATTATTGGAGCAGTTGAACATTACTTCGGCTTATTTTGCCGGACATTCGCTAGGTGGACAAATTGTGCAGGAAATTGCCATCAGTTATCCGCAATATGTGGCGAAAGCTGTTATCATTACTTCGACCTACACTATCCTGAATTTGCAAAAATGCATTTTCAGAACGTCGCCAGATTGATGGAGCAGGGGGTAAATAGCGAGCTGGTTTTCCGGACGATTTTCCCCTGGGTTTTTTCCAGTTCCTTTCTGCGGCAGACCGAGATGGTTGATTTGAGTTTGCAGGCATTTCAAGCTACAGTATATCCGCAGAGTTATGCCGGTTATTGTGGACAGATTGCCGCCTTACGTGAGTACAATAGCTTTGATGAATTGTCAATGATTAACGCGCCGGTATTACTTATTACCGGTGATGACGATCTTTTAATACCAACCGCACATAGCGAGATAATGCTGGAGGCAATTCCCAATTCTTACCATGCTCGAATTGCTGATTGTGGACATATTCCGCAAATAGAGGCACCCGGGCGCCTGGCTAATTTAATTCATCAGTTTTTGCGATAATGATGATAGTGAACCAAAAATTTAGCATGCCGGAGAGGGGGCAGACCATGCTCACGGCGAAAGAGGCTGGAATTTTTAATCAAGGTATGGTGTGCATATATCGGGGATATTTATCAATGAGTGGAAGGATGATTGTAATGAAAAGAAAAATTTTTGTATTGGCACTAGCTAGTTTTTGGGGGGGAATTGCTATGGCTCAGTCTGCGACTAATGAGGCGCTTGAACTGCAACTAAACAAATTAAGCGCTCAGGTAAATTATTTAAGTGATCGCGAACAAATTCGCAATTTGGCAGATAGTTTTACTTTGCCGTTTGATGCTTTTGATTTGGCAAGCTACAAAGCCAACTATACTGCCGATGGGATTTTTGAATTAGATTTAGATGGCAAAGTTGTTCAATCACTGGCGCTGGATAAAATGGATGATTTTTTTCTGCCGCGCTATCGCAAATTTAAAGCACAAGGTGGACAACGCCGCCACCTGATCACCAATGTTTACATTGCTAATCAAAGTGCCGAGAGTGCTACCGTTTATACCAATGCGTTATTGATGACAACGCTAAAACATCAGAATTTAAGTATGGTTACGACCATTAAATACACTTTGCAAATGAAGAAAGTCGCCGGGGTATGGAAATTACAGCATGTAACCGGAGACTTAGACCGGTCTCTGGATTGAGGTTACAATAGATATGTAATGTATGTGAAATTTGACTATTTTTTAAGGATTTTATTATGACAAAAAATTTGGAATATCGTGTTCAACGTTTAGAAGATATTGATGCAGTTAAGAAAGTAATTGCAACCGCCGGACGCTGGTTTGATCGTGCCGAAATGACGGCAGAGCCAGAGGACGCGGCAAAATTCTATGACGGTCTATTTGTTAGCGGTGGGGTTATGGAGTTTCCTTTTGGGGTGTGGGGACCAAAGCGGGAACATATTATTGATGAATTGAGTAATTTTTCTAAAACCATCGATTGGTCGCTGCATCACTATACCAATCAGGAAGTTGAATTGAATGAGGATTTGTCAATTGCGACTTATCATGCGATTGAAATTATTCCAATTTTGATCAATGATACCGCAACGTGGATGTTTGTTGAAAATGAATCGGAGTTACATAAAATCAATGGGGAGTGGAAAATTTACCGCTATGGAATCATTGATTTCAAAGCAGTTGAAAATGCCGCAACGAGTTGGGCTAAATTTGAGCAAAATCCACGCGCGTGGCTGTTTAGTAAATTATAATTGTTGTTAATGTTCTAACAAATGAAAAACCACCATATATTATAGCTATATGGTGGTTTTTGCAAAAAAATAGATCAAGTGTAAATAACACCTTACTACATGATAAATATTCAAACATATATAGCCTCCAATCGGTTGCTTAATATTTTCTCCGATTTATGCCGTGTGCTTTATCAAAATATATTGCTAAAATTTCCAATTCAGATTCGCAACCTTTGACAAATTGCATCTAAATAAAATTATAATCCCATTAACTATTTGTTATCTAACAAAAAATCATTATAAATTCCAATCATTAAACAAAGGTCGGCTACCTAAAAGGTAGTCGACCTTTGTTTAATGATAAGTTACATTGCCATACCATAATTAGCATAAAAATCCTTAACACTACAAATATTTATTACTTTTGGTAATTTCGTGACTAATTTAGGAGGAATATCATATAAAAAACCATTTGAGATTGCCGTAATTATTAGTTCTGAATTGATGATGGTGTCAAATTTGGGGTAAATTTGCCGATTCATCATTACTTTGACCGAAGCTTCAGATATGTGTTGATTGTAAATATTAGATAAAATTTCAGCGATAGTTTTATATTTTGCACCGATTATCAGTAAAAAAATTATTATTAGCTCGCGCTCACCAAAAGAATCCGGTGAAATTTTAGGAATATTTGTAAAATCATACCCATTGTAGTGCTTAATCCGTCGAATTAATTCCCCCATTAACATGTCATGCTTTAATTGATGTGCTTTAGAGCAAAATGCAATTACCTTTTTTTGGTTATCTAAAATTGGGAATATCATGGCTTGATGAATCGAATATGAATCACGATAAGGCGTTTTTACTAAAAAATTGTGATAGCATGGTGAATTTTTAGTTATCCTAGTTATTTTCCTTCTTATTTGCGCAGCTTCTTCAAGCCCCAATTCTTTTAACGGCAGGAAGTCATAAGTATTTGTTCCTACCAGACTGGTTATTCCTAAGTATTTGTTAACTATCTCAGAGGAATAAATACACTCATAATTATTATTCCAAATAACTAGCGCTTCCAATGGGAAATGCTGCTGATGGAATTTTATAAAATTATTTAGTTCCTCGTCTATTTCTGACACTTTTACTCTCCTAACCGCTCAGTATTTTAAGTTTATACATTATTTTATTAATATTTAAAAGGCAACGCATGTTACCAAAAGTAACATTTATTTGTGTGGGGCATTGTTACAATAGTCCCCGTTATTCGATGATTGTAGCACCAAATTTAGGTACTTAAGAATTTTTCAAACAAAAGGTAGGATTAACATGGAAACAACAAAATGCAGCAAAGCGCTTATTTAGGCATGTGTAATTTACCTATCGGTGTGATCTCTACCAATAAAACAAAAGGTTTTACCGTGGTTGAGTTAATGATTGCGGTAGCGATTATTGGAATATTGACATCTATTGCAATACCGGCATACCAAGATTATTTAATTCGTTCTAAAATATCAGAGGCGATGATCTTTATTGGCTCCGCAAAACTTGCAGTTTCAGAATATTACGACCAAAACCATAGTTGGCCAACATCGCTAGCTCAAGCAGGAATTATATCTGAATCATCATTATCCGGTCGATATGTAGAAAGCATAAGTATAGGTGAAAGCGGTATTATGAGCGTAAAAGTTAACTATGGTAGTGGGAATGGCACGATTATAGTAACGCCAACATCACCCGATTAATTGAATACGAGGAAATAACAACATGAAAAACACCCTAATTTTTATATTATCTGCCATAGCAATGCAATCTTATGCGGCAATTAAATGGAATTGTACCTCTCCAGATCTGCCACAACCTTATTTACCAAAAGAATGTACTGGTGTTGCAAGTGGCAGTGCTTCGGCAGGTTCAGTATCACCATCAGCCACCCCCACAACTAATCCTAATGGAAGTCTTTTTGGTGTGAATTTTGCTGATTGTGCAGCCAGTACATACAATGCTTATGCCGCAGGCAAAATTACTGATGGGCAGGGCAGTGGAAACTCTGTGTGTTTGGATACTTTAGTTAAGAATTTAAATTTACCTGATAGATACTCAAAGAGCTATGCGACTACAGTGTGTTCGGTAGATCCTGTTTCTAATGCAAAAAGCTGTACCATCTCTTTAACTCTCGCTGTTGATGGCAATAACGATCGTCTAATCAATTTAAGAATAACTTATCCAGCTGGTGGTTGGGTTAAAACTGATGCAGAAACAGCTGGATTAGATCCTAACAGTGTCATTGTCTGTGATGATAGTCGCGTTTGCCCCGCCGGGACATATTCTGGCACACCAACAGGTTTGATAAAGAATTAGGGTACAGACTGAAATATATTTTAATTTTCTATACAATAAGAGGTGTTTTATGCAAAAGTGTAGTAAATATGTAACATTGGTGCTGGCTGCTGCATATCTCGTCGACTGTAGCAGCGGTAACTGCAGCAGCAATAATAGCGGTGGCGGTAGTAACGGCAATGCCAGCACTCTGCAAATAATTGCACCCAAGATAATTTATAGCAAAACTGCTAGTGTTAGCAGCGGCTATGTAACAGTTATTAACCCAACAGCAATCGCAGTGAAGAATCTG